>NZ_JBEYYR010000109.1:0-1002 GCF_040645635.1 Streptomyces sp. NPDC046727 | reverse complement strand
CCGGACACTTTGATCGCGGTCTGATACTGGGTTGGCAACGGGAGCTTGATCTGGTGCAGGTTGCGGTGCGGGAAGCCCTTCACGCCGTTGCGGGTGTTGCGGAACAGCACGCGGCTGGTGCCGTGGCGATCCATCAGCATGGCCACCAGCACCTGGCGCGCCTGCTCGGCGTTGTCGCCTTCGCTGTTGGCCGCTTTGAGCAGCGGTTCGATGTCCTGCTCGTCGATCAGCTCGCCCAGCAGGTTCAGCTTGTCGTCGGCCAGGCGTTCACCGCTCAGCAGCAGGGTGACGGCGTCGGCCACCGGACGGTATTTCTGCTGTTCGGCGACGAACTCGCCGTAGTCGTGGAAACGGTTCGGATCGAGCAGGCGCAGGCGCGCAAAGTGGCTCTGTTGGCCCAGCTGCTCCGGGGTGGCGGTCAGCAGCAGCACGCCGGGGATATGCTCGGCCAGCTGTTCGATCACCTGATATTCGCGGCTCGGCGCTTCTTCACTCCAGGCCAGGTGGTGCGCTTCATCGACCACCAGCAGATCCCACTGGGCGTCCGCCAGCTCTTCCAGGCGCTGCTTGTTGCGGCGCACGAAGTCCAGCGAGCAGATCACCAGCTGTTCGGTCTCGAACGGGTTGCTGCTGTCGAGCTTGGCTTCGGCGTAGCGGCTGTCGTCGAACAGCGAGAAGTAGAGGTTGAAGCGGCGCATCATCTCCACCAGCCACTGGTGCTGCAGCGTTTCCGGCACCACGATCAGCACGCGTTCGGCGCGGCCCGCCAGCAGTTGCTGGTGGATGATCATGCCGGCTTCGATGGTTTTGCCGAGGCCGACTTCGTCCGCCAGCAGAACGCGCGGCGCATGGCGCTGGCCGACTTCATGAGCGATGTGCAGCTGGTGCGGGATCAGGCTGGCGCGCATGCCGCGCAGGCCGGCGAACGGCAGGCGGGGGCGTGCAGCCGGTCCCGGGACTCGGCGTACATGGCCTCCAGGACCGTGCGCGCGGTGTCGACGC
>NZ_JBEYYR010000108.1:0-1008 GCF_040645635.1 Streptomyces sp. NPDC046727 | reverse complement strand
GCTCGAACCTTGTCGAAGCTTCTCATCCTCCCCCTCGGCGTTTAATGATATTTCGGCTTTCGCTTCAAGTTCATCAACAGAGAAAAGATGGTGGTGGGGGAAGGATTCGAACCTTCGAAGTCTGTGACGGCAGATTTACAGTCTGCTCCCTTTGGCCGCTCGGGAACCCCACCAGATTTTAACTACTTGTGACTTGAATGGTGCCGGCTACCGGAATCGAACTGGTGACCTACTGATTACAAGTCAGTTGCTCTACCTACTGAGCTAAGCCGGCATCAAGTGCAGCGCATTCTAGGTAGAGCGGACGGCCTATGCAACAAAAAAATTGCTTTACGCGCACTTTCGCTCACAAATCAGTCAATTTTGCATGCTGTCATGCAATTCGCAGCCTGCGGCGTGCAAACATTCATCACTTGCGGCAATCATTCTCTACAATTTTATCCACTTTTTGCAAGCATTGAGAGCCCCTTTCTCCGTGTCGGGCTTCTCAAAACACGTAACCTGCGTCGGTAAACCGTGAGCGGGATCGATGCACCAAAAAGAGGATCGCTGCCCAGGTTCGTGGCGTGAACTACACTTATTGCTCGCTCTTTCGCCGTGGCTATGCCTTTCGTCGTTCTGGCGCAGTTATTGCTTATCTTCATTACCCCCATCTCTGGAGGAATGACCGATGAAAATAGTGCCTATCAACGCCGCTACGCTCCCGATTTATCGCGATGAATTGGCTCGCCTGTTGACCGATGCGGTCACCCACGGTGCTTCAGTGGGCTACGACACCTTAATCCCGCATGAAGACGCCGAGAGTTACTTCCACAGCCTGCGTCCCGCCTTGGCCAAAAGCGAGCTGCTATTGTGGATTGCCCGCGACGAACGCGGCGTCGTTGGCACCGTGCAACTCGAGCTCTGCCAGAAACCGAATGGCCGTAATCGTGCGGAGGTGGTGAAGCTATTGGTGCATAGCCGCGCTCGCCGCAACGGCGTAGGTCTGGCGCTGATGAAGACGTTGGA
>NZ_JBEYYR010000107.1:572-1013 GCF_040645635.1 Streptomyces sp. NPDC046727 | reverse complement strand
ACCACCTATACCGATAAGCTGCCGCTGATGATCAATCCGGTCAGCGGCCGGGTACATACCTCGTACCATCAGGCGGTGACCGCTACCGGCCGTCTCTCCTCGAGCGATCCGAACCTGCAGAACATCCCGGTGCGTAACGATGAAGGGCGACGCATTCGCCAGGCCTTTATCGCGCCGGAAGGCTACCGCATCGTCGCGGCCGACTACTCGCAAATCGAGCTGCGCATCATGGCGCATTTGTCACAGGATGAAGGGCTGCTGAAGGCCTTCGCCGAAGGGAAAGACATTCACCGCGCCACGGCGTCGGAAGTTTTCGGCGTGCCGTTGGATAAAGTGACCGGCGAGCAGCGCCGCAGCGCCAAGGCGATTAACTTCGGCCTGATTTACGGTATGAGCGCCTTCGGCCTGGCGCGTCAGCTGGGGATCCCGCGTGGGGAAGCT
>NZ_JBEYYR010000107.1:0-562 GCF_040645635.1 Streptomyces sp. NPDC046727 | reverse complement strand
CAGCGCTATATGGATCTCTACTTCGAGCGTTACCCAGGCGTGCTGGACTACATGGAGCGTACCCGCCAGCAGGCCTCAGAACAGGGCTATGTCAGCACGTTGGATGGTCGCCGTCTGTACCTGCCGGACGTCCGCTCCAGCAATGGCATGCGCCGCAAGGCGGCCGAGCGCGCCGCTATCAACGCCCCGATGCAGGGCACGGCAGCTGATATCATCAAGCGTGCGATGATTGAGGTCGACGCCTGGCTGCAAGGGCAGGAGAAGCCGTTGGTGCGCGCAATCATGCAGGTGCACGATGAATTGGTGTTTGAGGTGCACGAGTCGGTGCTCGAAGAAGCCAGCCAACGTATCCGCCAATTGATGGAAGGCAGTATGACCCTGGCGGTGCCGCTGAAGGTTGACGTGGGCGTCGGCATGAACTGGGATGAGGCGCACTGATCGTCGGGTTATCGCCGGATGCGCTAACTGGCGATAACCTAAGCACTTTTCGTAATTAAGCTACAAGATTCGGCGATAGTTTCCCCAACTTCGCCGTTCTTGCGCCGCACATTGTGTAAGTAAA
>NZ_JBEYYR010000106.1:0-1019 GCF_040645635.1 Streptomyces sp. NPDC046727 | reverse complement strand
GGCGATCGTCGTCGCTCATCCACGGCAGGCGATCGCTGGCCAGCCGTGCGAAAACGTCACGCTGCGGCGCCATGTAACGGCGCAGCACGATAAGCTGTTTACGGATCAACGCCAGCTGACCACGCTCCGGCACCTGCTGTTCCAGCAAGGCGTCCTCCAGATCGATAATCTTGTCGTGCAGATCCTCAATGAATTCGCTGGTGTGATCGGTCAACGCATCGGAAATCTCCACCAGCCAGTTGCCGCTGTTGGTCGGCCCGGCGCCGCTTTGCAAATCGTTCACCACCTGATCGATGGAATACACCTTGCGGTGCCGCGTGGAGATAATCAGTTTATCGGTGATGTACACACGGATGGTGACCAACTGGTCCGGCCGTGAGTTGGCGTTGAAGTTGATGCTGCGCAGGGTGATCATGGTGCCTTCGCCCTGGCGGCTGACGCGTGGCCGAGAGCTTTCGCCGGAGAGCGCTTCGCGCACCGAGTCCGGCAGCAGCGGCGTGGTGCTCAGCCATTCGGCGCTGGCCGGGTGCGCGTAATCAAGATGCAGCCAGCACGGCGCGTCGCAGGTGATCTTGTCATCTTGCTCGATCGGCGTGACGCCGCCCTTGCCGTCCAACTGGTAGGCGTAAACCGCATCGGCGATCTGCAGCTCGCTCCCCTCAATCACATCCATTCATTTATCCCCTCAGTCTTACTTATGTTGCTGAGTCTAGCCTTAACGCCTTGGAGATCAAAGGCCAAGCTGTAACGCCAGTTTTCACGCCAGGTGAAAAACGTGCTCTATACTTCTGGCCTTAGGGAACACATCGCAACGACAGGAAGCCCCCATGTTTGAGATCAGCGCCGCAGATATTCTCAAAGTCAGTTTGACCGTTATCACCCTGTTTATCGCCGTTGTTAAAACGCCATTTCGTATTCGGCGGGAAAACCATGACAAGCTGCTCAAGCTACTCGAATCCGTCGAGAAGCCCCACAGTGAGCGCATGCAGCTCTTACTGTTTAGGGATTACATCGGTAGC
>NZ_JBEYYR010000105.1:0-1025 GCF_040645635.1 Streptomyces sp. NPDC046727 | reverse complement strand
AGGTACTCCTCGCCGCCCTGCTTGAGAGGGGTGTTCTCGCACAGTTCGTAGCCGCTGTAGATGCCCCAGGAGGGGGAGAGGGTGGCGGCGAGGACGGCACGGACCTCGAAGGCGGGCCGGCCGCCGTGCTGGAGGTAGGCGTGCAGGATGTCGGGGGTGTTGGGGAAGAGGTTGGGCCGCATGTAGGCGGCGGCCTCGCCCGACAGCTCGGTCAGGTACTCGGTCAGCTCCCGCTTGTCGTTGCGCCAGGTGAAGTACGTGTACGACTGCTGGAAGCCGATCTGGGCCAGGGTGTGCATCATCGCCGGCCGGGTGAACGCCTCCGCCAGGAAGATCACGTCCGGGTCCTTGCGGTTGACCTCCGCGATCACCCGCTCCCAGAACACCACGGGCTTGGTGTGCGGGTTGTCGACCCGGAAGATCCGCACCCCGTGCTCCATCCAGTGCCGCAGCACGCGCACGGTCTCGCCGACCAGCCCGTCCATGTCCGCGTCGAAGGCGACGGGATAGATGTCCTGGTACTTCTTCGGCGGGTTCTCGGCGTACGCGATGCTCCCGTCCGGGCGGTGGTGGAACCACTCCGGGTGCTTCTGCACCCAGGGGTGGTCGGGCGAGCACTGCAACGCGAAGTCCAGGGCCACCTCCAGCCCGAGCTTGCCGGCCTCGCCGACGAAGTGGTCGAAGTCCTCGATGGTGCCGAGGGCGGGGTGGACGGCGTCGTGGCCGCCTTCGGGGGAGCCGATGGCCCAGGGCACGCCGACGTCGTCCGGGCCGGCGGTGAGGGTGTTGTTGCGGCCCTTGCGGAAGGTCGTGCCGATCGGGTGGATGGGGGGCAGGTAGACCACGTCGAAGCCCATGTCCGCGATCGGCTTCAGCCGGCGGGCCGCCGTGCGGAACGTGCCGTGCGGCTGCTCGGCCGTGCCCTCCGAGCGGGGGAAGAACTCGTACCAGGAGCCGTACAGGGCGCGTTCGCGTTCCACCAGCAGGGGCATCGGGTCCGAGGCCGTCACCAGCTCCCGCAGCGG
>NZ_JBEYYR010000104.1:0-1041 GCF_040645635.1 Streptomyces sp. NPDC046727 | reverse complement strand
AGGGTCAGGTAGAACTGGACGTGGACGGCTTCCTCGAACAGCTGCCGGGACAGGTAGAGGCGGGCTTCGGGGGAGTTGATGTGCTTGTAGAGCGTGAGGACCAGGTTGTTGGCGACGATGGAGTCGCCGGTGGCGAAGAACGCGACCAGCCGGCCGATGAGGTGCTGCTCTTCGGGGGTGAGTTTGGCGAGGTCGGCGACGTCGGAGTGGAGGTCGACCTCTTCGACGGTCCAGGTGTTCTTGATGGCGTCCCGGTAGCGCTCGTAGAAGTCGGGGTAGCGCATGGGGCGCAGAGTCAGCTCGAAGCCCGGGTCGAGCAGGTTCGCGTTACGGGTGGACATTACTGGCAGGCCTCGCAGGACTCGGGGTTCTCAAGGGAGCAGGCGATCGCGTCGGGGTCGGCGACCTGCTGGGCGGGGATGGGCTTGGCGGCCGGCGCCTGGCCCTGGGCGGCGCGGGCGATGCGGGTCGCCGGGCGCGAACGCAGGTAGTACGTCGTCTTCAGGCCCGTCTTCCAGGCGTAGGCGTACATCGAGGAGAGCTTGCCGATGGTCGGCGTCTCCATGAACAGGTTCAGCGACTGGCCCTGGTCCAGGAACGGGGTGCGGGCGGCGGCCATGTCGATCAGACCGCGCTGGGGCAGCTCCCAGGCCGTGCGGTAGAGCTTGCGTACGTCCTCCGGGATCCAGGCGAAGTCCTGGATGGAGCCGTTGGCGTCGCGCAGGGCCTCCCGGGTGCGTGCGTCCCAGACCCCGAGGTCCTTCAGGTCCTGGACCAGGTAGGAGTTGACCTGGAGGAACTCGCCGGACAGGGTCTCGCGCTTGAACAGGTTGGAGACCTGCGGCTCGATGCACTCGTACACGCCCGTGATGGACGCGATGGTCGAGGTGGGGGCGATCGCCAGGAGCAGGGCGTTGCGCATGCCCACGGCGGCGATACGTTCCCTCAGTGCCGTCCAGCGCTCGGGCCAGGTCAGCTCGACGTCGTAGTGGTCGGGGTGCAGGACACCGCGGGCGGCGCGGGTCTTCTCCCAGGCGGGCA
>NZ_JBEYYR010000103.1:0-1048 GCF_040645635.1 Streptomyces sp. NPDC046727 | reverse complement strand
GGTAGATGTGGTATGAGGAAGATTATGGCAACTTTTTTATTGATCAAAAACGCCTGGTTCGGCATAAGACTTTTGATCTAAAGGCAACAATATGGGGAGTAAGGCGGTAAGGAAGGACAATTCCGGCCTGAAAATCGCAAAATATAGATATGAAAAAGCCCTGAGTCAGAGACTCAGGGCTTATCAATTAAGTGGCGGAACGGACGGGGCTCGAACCCGCGACCCCCTGCGTGACAGGCAGGTATTCTAACCAACTGAACTACCGCTCCACCGATTCTTTTACGTTGCATCTCTCGATGCCGGCAAATTCGCGCTTTGCGATTTGCGCATTACCAGTCGTCACACTGATAACGTTTATTTGATGCCTGGCAGTGTCCTACTCTCGCATGGGGAGACCCCACACTACCATCGGCGCTACGGCGTTTCACTTCTGAGTTCGGCATGGGGTCAGGTGGGACCACCGCGCTATTGCCGCCAGGCAAATTCTGTTTCATTCCAACCGCCTCACTTCCATGAAGCCATCAGAACCAATCTCGGAACTTCGCTGAAAATCTCTCTAAAAACACCTTCGGTGTTGTAAGGTTAAGCCTCACGGATCATTAGTACTGGTTAGCTCAATGCATCGCTGCACTTACACACCCAGCCTATCAACGTCTTAGTCTTAAACGTTCCTTCAGGGGCCTTAAAGGCCCAGGGAAGACTCATCTTGAGGCAAGTTTCGCGCTTAGATGCTTTCAGCGCTTATCTTTTCCGCACTTAGCTACCGGGCAATGCCATTGGCATGACAACCCGAACACCAGTGGTGCGTTCACTCCGGTCCTCTCGTACTAGGAGCAACCCCTCTCAATCTTCCAACGCCCACGGCAGATAGGGACCGAACTGTCTCACGACGTTCTAAACCCAGCTCGCGTACCACTTTAAATGGCGAACAGCCATACCCTTGGGACCTACTTCAGCCCCAGGATGTGATGAGCCGACATCGAGGTGCCAAACACCGCCGTCGATATGAACTCTTGGGCGGTATCAGCCTGTTATCCCCGGAGTACCT
>NZ_JBEYYR010000102.1:0-1081 GCF_040645635.1 Streptomyces sp. NPDC046727 | reverse complement strand
CATCAAAGATCGCGAATGGCAGACGGCGAAAGCCCGTATCATGAAGCACGCCAATCGTTAAGCCGCTGGCTTATCGAGGTAAACTTCTGGTATACTGCACAAAGTTACTTGGGGCTGATTCTGGATTCGACGGGATTTGCGAAGCCCTAGGAGCATGCCGAGGGGCGGTTGGCCTCGTAAAAAGCCGCAAAAAAATAGTCGCAAACGACGAAAACTACGCTTTAGCAGCTTAATACCCTGCTTAGAGCCCTCTCTCCCTAGCCTCCGCTCTTAGGACGGGGATCAAGAGAGGTCAAACCCAAAAGAGATCGCGTGGATGTCCTGCCTGGGGCTGAAGCGTTAAACTCAATCAGGCTAGTCTGTCAGTAGCGTGTCCATCCGCAGCTGGCCGGCGAATGTAAAGATTGGACTAAGCATGTAGTGCCGACGGTGTAGTAATTTCGGACGGGGGTTCAAATCCCCCCAGCTCCACCAAAATTCTCCATCGGTGATTACCAGAGTCATCCGATGAAGTCCTAAGAGCCCGCACGGCGCAAGCCTTGTGGGCTTTTTTGTGCCCTCAATTTGTCCCACGACGTCCGAAGAGAACTAATTAAATCCGAACCTTTTAGGCCTGATCTGCCCCCAGGATTAGATACAACCTTCAGTTAGTAATGTCGGTTGGTTTTTCTTCATATTTCCTGTTTCGCCAGTCCGTTGCGAATTCAGCTGGTGTCTGGTAATCCAGCGATGAGCTCGTTATAATCCTGCCGCCAGTCATTAATCGTTTTCCGGGCATGAAGAATATCGCTGAACCAGTGTTCATTCAGACACTCATCGCGAAAGCGTCCGTTAAAACTCTCAATAAATCCATTCTGCGTTGGCTTACCTGACTGGATAAGCCGTAGTTCCACACCATGCTCAAAGGCCCATTGATCGAGCGCGCGGCAGGTAAATTCCGGGCCCTGATCGGTTCTTATTGTCGCCGGATAGCCCCTAAACAGTGCGATGCTGTCCAGAATACGCGTGACATGAACGCCTGAAATACCGAAAGCAGCGGTGATCGTCAGACACTCCTTCGTGAAATCATCCACACAGGTCA
>NZ_JBEYYR010000101.1:0-1101 GCF_040645635.1 Streptomyces sp. NPDC046727 | reverse complement strand
CGTCGAGCGCGATGCCTTCCTGATAGCCGTGGCGACGCGCTTCGCTGCCCACCAGCAGGGAGGAAAGATAGTTACCGCCGGCCTTGGCCGCAGTGGGGATCGTGTTTGGTGCGACGCGGTGCCAGGAGGAGACCATCGCATCGATGCCTTGATCCAGCGCTTCTTCACCCAGATAAGCGCCCCAAGGAAACGCCGCGATAATCACGTCCGTTTTGTAACCGGCCGGCGGGTTGACGCCCATGCCGACATCGCCGACGAACACCAGCGGGCGAATGTACGCGCTGACCAGGTTGTTCTTGCGCAGCGTGGCGCGGCAGGCTTCCATCAGCTCGTCAACGCTTTGCGAAACCGGCATGCGGTAGATTTTCGCCGAGTCGTGCAGGCGCTGCATATGCTCGCGATGACGGAATACCACCGGCCCCAAATGCGAGTCGTAGCAGCGTACGCCTTCAAATACCGACGTGCCGTAATGCAGCGCGTGCGACATCACGTGCACTTTGGCCTCGGCCCAAGGAACCATCTCACCATTGAACCAAATGTAATCGGCTTTCTTTGTCATTGTTATTTATCCTTCTCGGCGCCTCAGGCGCGTATTTGTTGTGATGTTGGCTGCTGGATCTCGACGCAGGAGACGTCCAGCAGTTTGCTTAACTGAGATGACAACAGGGCGACCGGACGCGGGCTGGCAACGGTCAATTCGATATTGATGCTGTCGGCGTTGGTCGGGGAAACCATATTCATAGCACAAACCTGAAAGCCGCGATGACGCACGACCCGCAATACGCGCTCTAACATTTCGGGGCGAAAACGCGCCTGGATCGAGAGTTGATGCTGCATCATGATATTTCCTCCAACATGGTTTCGTTACCGGCGCCCGGCGGCACCAGCGGCCAGACGTTTTCGAGTTCGTCGATAGAGACCTGCAGCAGATAAGGGCCTTCGGTGTTGAACAGCGCCTCGAGCGCGCCCTCCACCTGATCCTTGCGGCTGATGCGCTGGCCGGGAATGCCGAAGGCGGCGGCCAGCATCAGGAAGTCGGGGTTATCGGACAGGTTGGTTTCGCTGTAGCGGCCGTCGAAGAACAGCTGCTGCCATTGGCGC
>NZ_JBEYYR010000100.1:0-1151 GCF_040645635.1 Streptomyces sp. NPDC046727 | reverse complement strand
GCCAACGTGCAGCGGGCGAACGTGGAGTTTGAGCGCGCCCGTAAAGATTACCAGCGCTACGCGAAAGGGGCGGCCATGCCGGTCAATCCGTTTTCGGAGCAGGACGTCAGCCATGCGCAGCAGCAGTATCAGGCGCAATCCGCCGCGCTGCAGGCGGCGAAAGCCCAGTTCCAACAGGAACAGGCGCGGTTGTCCGGGCGCTATGACGGCGAAGACGCCACGATAGCCAGCCTGAAATCGCAAATAGCCGAAGCGCGTTACAACCTGGAACAAACGGTGGTGCGTGCGCCGAGCGATGGCTATGTCACGCAGGTGCTGGCGCGGCCGGGCACGGCGGCGGTGCGCTTGCCGTTCAAACCGGTGATGATCTTTATCCCGCAGCAAAAGCGCCAGGTGGTGGCGGTATTCCGCCAGAACGCCATCCTGCGCTTGGCGCAGGGGGATCAGGCTGAAGTTGTGTTTAACGGTTTGCCGGGACAGGTTTATGGCGGTACCGTGAGCCGGGTGTTGCCGGCGATACCGGACGGCAGCTACCAGGCCAGCGGCGCACTGCAGGGCCTGAGCGCCACGCCGGGCCGGGAAGGGGTGTACGTGATGATCGATCTGGCAGCCAACCCGGATCTGGATCATCTGCCCGACGGCGTGAGCGCCCAGGCGGCGGTCTATACCGGGCACTTCGAGCACGTCTCCGTGATGCGCAAAGTGCTGCTGCGCATGACCAGCTGGCTGCACTACCTTTATCTGGATCACTAGCCTGCATCGGCCCGGGGGAGCCCGGGCCAAGGGGCTTCCTCCCTGAATGTGACAAAAACAAAAAAGCCCGCAACCGAAGTTGTGGGCTTTTTCGCTATTATCGCCGGGTCTATCTGGTTCACTGGCGACGTATTTGGTGGGCTGGCGGAGTTTGAATTGGTACTGTAATTTATTGTTTAATATCTGATAATCTTCAGTTCAATTTTCGTTTTGGTCCCATTGTTGGTCCTAAAAGAAAAAGTCAGGTATTTTGCAGGGAGGGGAGGTTAACTGTTAATTGTCACCTGCTGGTGATTGTCCGGATACGGGCATAAGAAAGCCGGGCTTCACGTGAAGGGAAATCCGGCTATATATAAGTTACGTAGTATAGGTCTGAAAGTTTTCGGATTGCAGAGTCG
>NZ_JBEYYR010000099.1:0-1168 GCF_040645635.1 Streptomyces sp. NPDC046727 | reverse complement strand
ACCGCCACCGTCAGCTTGCCGGGGACCGCGAAGTGAAAGTTCGCCGGGATCAGCGCGATAGCCGCCGGGTTTTTCTCCGTGCGTATCGGCTCTCGGTTAGCCTGCAGTTCGATACCGCCCGTCGTGGCCGCCTGCACGGCAGCGCTCAGCAACAGCGCGCACAGCGCCGCAATCTTCAGTGGCATAGTGCCCTCTATCCTTTGTTAATCATGGGGTTACTATTGGCGGCGGCGCGGGGCAAGTAAAGCAACAATAGTGAATAACCAAAGTGAAAAGATGCACAAGCGGGGCGACGGCCTGCGCGAATCTGCAGCACTCGACGTGGAAAGTGCGCAATCAGGTTGAAAGCAGTAGAATTTGTCACTCATACTGCGTACAGCTGATTGTGTAAAACAAGGAACGCCAGATGGCCGAAGAAACGATTTTCAGTAAAATTATCCGCCGCGAAATCCCTGCTGATGTGGTTTACCAGGATGAACTGGTCACCGCTTTCCGTGACATCTCCCCCCAGGCGCCTACCCATGTGCTGATCGTTCCCAACGTGCTGATCCCAACCGTCAACGACGTGACCGTCGAGCACGAAGCTGCGCTGGGCCGCATGATCACCGCCGCGGCGAAGATCGCCGAACAGGAAGGCATCGCCGAGGACGGCTACCGCCTGATCGTCAACTGTAACCGCCACGCCGGTCAGGAGGTCTATCATATTCATATGCACCTGGTCGGTGGCCGCTCGCTGGGGCCGCTGCTGTCACGTTAAGCGAGGAAATCATGCGCGGTAAAAAAACTCTGCGTTGTCTGATGGCGTTGGCGCTGCCCGCCGCGTTGCTGATGGGGTGCAGTTCGCCATCCGGCATCGCGGTTAACCGGGGGCAAACGGTGGTGATGGATCCTTCGGTGCTGACCGCCGGCATTTTTGCCGATACGCCCTCTGTCTCGAACGCTTCCGGCCGGGTGATGGCGACTTCGGTGCTCAATAACAGCCAACCGACGCCGGTCACCGTGCATTATCGTTTCTATTGGTACGACGCGCAGGGGCTGGATATTCGCCCCTTCGAGAAACCGCGTGAGATCGTCGTGGCGCCTAACTCGGACGCCAAAATCTACTCGATTAACGGTAATCTGGAAGCTAAAAGCGCGCGTCTGTATCTGTACCTGTAAGCGCTTGCCA
>NZ_JBEYYR010000098.1:0-1174 GCF_040645635.1 Streptomyces sp. NPDC046727 | reverse complement strand
GGCTTCAACCGCGCCATGCAGGCGCGCCGTCTGGTAGGCTCGCTGGCCAAGCCGCCGACGTACCTGACCGCGCTGTCCGAACCGGATAAATACCGCCTCAACACCTGGCTGGCGGATGCGCCGCTGTCGCTGAAACAGCCGAACGGCGCCGTCTGGCAGCCGAACAACTATGACCGTAAATTCCGCGGTCAGGTGATGCTGGTGGATGCGTTGGCCAACTCGCTGAACGTGCCGACGGTGAACCTCGGCCTGTCGGTCGGGCTGGATCAGATCAGCGCCACGCTGCAACGCCTGGGGATCCCGAAAGCGGAGATCAATCCGGTGCCTTCGATGCTGCTGGGGGCGATCGGCCTGACGCCGATGGAAGTCGCGCAGGAGTACCAGACCATCGCCAGCGGCGGTAACCGTGCGCCGCTGTCGGCGGTGCGTTCGGTGATCGCCGAAGACGGCACGGTGCTGTACCAGAGCTTCCCGCAGGCGGAGCGCATGGTGCCGGCGCAGGCCGCTTACCTGACGCTGTACGCGATGCAGCAGGGCGTGGCGCGCGGGACCTCCCGCTCGCTGTCGGTGAAGTTCCCGAACTACAACCTGGCGGCGAAAACCGGTACCACCAACGATCTGCGCGACAGCTGGTTCGCCGGCATCGACGGCAAGGAAGTGGCGATCGCCTGGGTGGGGCGCGACAACAACGGCCCGGCCAAGCTGACCGGCGCCAACGGCGCGTTGACCCTGTATCGCCGCTATCTGGAAAACCAGACGCCGCTGCCGCTGATGCTGCAGCCGCCGGAAGGCATAAACCAGATGAGCATCGACTCTGCCGGCAACTTTATCTGCGGCGGCGGCAGCTGGCGCACCATCCCGGTCTGGACCGACAATCCGCAGGGATTGTGCCAGGCCAGCCAGGCGGCGGTGCAGCAACAGCAGCAACCGGCGGCGGGTGAGCAAAAAGATGGCGATGGCGTCGCCGGCTGGATCAAGGATATGTTCGGTCAGTAATCGCTACCGGGGCGTCGGCCCCGGTGAAAATTTTTCTTTGTTCTTAGGCCCGTAACCTTGGTTGCGGGCTTTTTTGTTTTTCCGCTCGTTTTATTTCCCTGTTAACTACATGGCTAAGCGCCTAATCCTTAACCTATTTGCCCTATGAATTCGGCTTGCAGTTTAATTTGGCTTCTGC
>NZ_JBEYYR010000097.1:0-1191 GCF_040645635.1 Streptomyces sp. NPDC046727 | reverse complement strand
CCGGCTGATGCTTAATCGCTCAACACTTCCCTGTTTGCCTGGAGCCCATCATGCAGAGCGCCTGCTCACCCCGCTCGAAGCTGCCGGACGTCGGCACCACCATCTTCACCGTCATTGGCCAACTCAGCGCCGCACACCAGGCCCTCAACCTGTCGCAGGGCGCGCCCAATTTCGCCGGAGACCCGCAGCTGATCGAGGCAACGGCACAAGCCATGCGCGCAGGTCATAACCAATACGCGCCGATGAGCGGCGTGGCGGCATTACGTGCTGCTCTGGCGGAAAAAGCTGAACGATTGTATGGCGCGCGCTATGACGCCGACGAAGAAATCACGGTGATCGCCAGCGCCAGCGAAGGGCTGTACTCGGCGATCAGCGCGCTGGTGCATCCCGGCGACGAGGTGATCTATTTCGAACCGGCGTTCGACAGCTATGCGCCGATCGTGCGCCTGCAGGGCGCCACGCCGGTGGCGATCAAACTGTCGCTGCAGGACTTTCGCGTCGACTGGGACGAAGTGGCCGCCGCCATCAACGGCAAAACGCGCATGATCATCGTCAACACGCCGCACAACCCGACCGGCGCCGTGTTCGACGCGCAGGATATCGACCGCCTGACCGCCCTGACCCGCGACACCGACATCGTGATCTTGTCCGACGAGGTCTACGAGCACGTGGTGTTCGACGGCGATATTCACCACAGCATGGCGCGCTATCCGCAGTTGGCCGAACGCAGCGTGATCGTGTCGTCGTTCGGTAAAACCTACCACGTCACCGGCTGGCGCGTTGGCTATTGCCTGGCGCCGGCGGCGTTGATGGACGAGATCCGCAAGGTGCACCAGTTCATGGTGTTCTCCGCCGATACGCCGATGCAGCACGCCTTCGCCGCCGCGCTCGCCAACCCGCAGAGTTACCTGGGGCTGGCGGCGTTTTACCAACAAAAGCGCGATCTGCTGGCCAGCGCCCTGCAGGATTCGCGCTTTGAGCTGCTGCCCAGCCGCGGCAGCTTCTTCATGCTGGCCCGCTTTAGCGGCTTCAGTCACGAAAGCGACAATGATTTCGCCGTGCGCTTGATCCGCGAAGCGAAGGTGGCGACGATCCCGCTGTCGGCGTTCTACAGCGACGGCACCGATACCGGCCTTATTCGGCTGAGTTTTTCCAAAGATAACGAGACCCTGCTGGAAGGCGCGCGCCGTC
>NZ_JBEYYR010000096.1:0-1249 GCF_040645635.1 Streptomyces sp. NPDC046727 | reverse complement strand
CTCTGTGGCTGGAAAAGACCGAACGCATCGACCGCGGCTGGCAAACGGTGTTTGGCCTGCGCCGCTATCTGGTGCTCGGTTCCAGCGTCATGGCGCTGTACGGCATCCGCCATCCCAGCAAGATGATCCGCTGGTCGCGTCGCGCTTTCGGCGCATGGAGCGCTATCCGTCTGTTTAAAAAGACGTTTTCCGCCAAGTAAGCCGCTTAGTCTTTCCTTCAAACCTCCTGTTGCTCTGCCCGCATTTTCTCCCTTGATACAACGCGTCCAACCCCGGGGCCGGGCAACCTGCTGATCGGCGGCATTTTATTAGCACGCTAAAGATTCAGATTTTTTGAAAAATTACGACAGTTTTACTTGCTAACAACCTGAGCACTTCCCGCTTAACATTCACTCCATCAATACGATACGGAGCGGACAGGGTCAGAGACCCGCTACGCCGCCCGTTGATATGACTACCGCCGAACAGGCGCACAAAAACACTTTGGAGTAGATGATGAAAAAATTAGAAGATACAGGTTTGTTGGTTGCTCGTATTCTGATGCCAATCCTGTTTATCGTGGCAGGCTACGGCAAAATGGGTGACGCATATGCCGGTACCCAACAGTACATGCAATCGATGGGCGTGCCTGGCTTCTTGCTGCCGCTGACCATCCTGCTGGAATTTGGCGGCGGTCTGGCGATCCTGTTCGGTTTCCTGACCCGCACCGTGGCGCTGTTCACTGCCGGTTTCACCATCCTGACCGCGCTGCTGTTCCACACTGACTTTGCGGAAGGCGTAAACCAGCTGATGTTCATGAAAAACCTGACCATTGCCGGCGGCTTCATCGTGTTGGCGGTCGCAGGCCCGGGCAGCTTCAGCATCGACCGTCTTCTGAACAAGAAATGGTAATCTAAACTGTCATTCAGGGCCCGGCATGCCGGGCTCTGTCGTTTTTTAACTCGGACTCCTAGGAGATTCCCATGGGACAACTCGTCGATGGCGTTTGGCAAGACATCTGGTATGACACCAAATCTACCGGCGGCCGTTTCAAACGTTCAACCGCTCAGTTTCGCAATTGGGTGACCGCCGACGGTCAGCCGGGCGAACACGGCGTGGGCGGCTTCCAGGCCGAAGCGGGCCGTTATCACCTTTATGTTTCTCTCGCCTGCCCTTGGGCGCATCGCACGCTGCTGATGCGCAAACTGAAAGGGCTGGAGCAGATCATTCCGGTCTCGGTGGTGCACCCGCTGATGCTGGAAAACGGCTG
>NZ_JBEYYR010000095.1:0-1389 GCF_040645635.1 Streptomyces sp. NPDC046727 | reverse complement strand
GGACAAGCCCTCGGCCTATTAGTACCGGTCACCTCCACCAGTTACCTGGCTTCCAGATCCGGCCTATCAACCCAGTCGTCTACTGGGAGCCTTACCCCATCAAGTGGGTGGGAGTCCTCATCTCGAAGCAGGCTTCCCGCTTAGATGCTTTCAGCGGTTATCCCTCCCGAACGTAGCCAACCAGCCATGCCCTTGGCAGAACAACTGGCACACCAGAGGTTCGTCCGTCCCGGTCCTCTCGTACTAGGGACAGCCCTTCTCAAGACTCCTACGCGCACAGCGGATAGGGACCGAACTGTCTCACGACGTTCTAAACCCAGCTCGCGTACCGCTTTAATGGGCGAACAGCCCAACCCTTGGGACCGACTCCAGCCCCAGGATGCGACGAGCCGACATCGAGGTGCCAAACCATCCCGTCGATATGGACTCTTGGGGAAGATCAGCCTGTTATCCCCGGGGTACCTTTTATCCGTTGAGCGACGGCGCTTCCACAAGCCACCGCCGGATCACTAGTCCCGACTTTCGTCCCTGCTCGACCCGTCGGTCTCACAGTCAAGCTCCCTTGTGCACTTACACTCAACACCTGATTGCCAACCAGGCTGAGGGAACCTTTGGGCGCCTCCGTTACCCTTTAGGAGGCAACCGCCCCAGTTAAACTACCCATCAGACACTGTCCCTGATCCGGATCACGGACCCAGGTTAGACATCCAGCACGACCAGACTGGTATTTCAACGACGACTCCACAAACACTGGCGTGCCTGCTTCAAAGTCTCCCAGCTATCCTACACAAGCCGAACCGAACACCAATATCAAACTGTAGTAAAGGTCCCGGGGTCTTTCCGTCCTGCTGCGCGAAACGAGCATCTTTACTCGTAGTGCAATTTCACCGGGCCTATGGTTGAGACAGTCGAGAAGTCGTTACGCCATTCGTGCAGGTCGGAACTTACCCGACAAGGAATTTCGCTACCTTAGGATGGTTATAGTTACCACCGCCGTTTACTGGCGCTTAAGTTCTCAGCTTCGCCCACCCGAAGGTGAGCTAACCGGTCCCCTTAACGTTCCAGCACCGGGCAGGCGTCAGTCCGTATACATCGCCTTACGGCTTCGCACGGACCTGTGTTTTTAGTAAACAGTCGCTTCTCGCTGGTCTCTGCGGCCACCCCCAGCTTGGGAAGCAAGTTCCCTCACCAGAGCTGGCCCCCCTTCTCCCGAAGTTACGGGGGCATTTTGCCGAGTTCCTTAACCATAGTTCACCCGAACGCCTCGGTATTCTCTACCTGACCACCTGAGTCGGTTTAGGGTACGGGCCGCCATGAAACTCGCTAGAGGCTTTTCTCGACAGCATAGGATCATCCACTTCACCACAATCGGCTCGGCATCAGGTCTCA
>NZ_JBEYYR010000094.1:0-1390 GCF_040645635.1 Streptomyces sp. NPDC046727 | reverse complement strand
ATGACGGTGTGGTGCCGGTGGTGGTGTCGGCCGTGTCGGAGGGTTCGCTGGCCGGTCAGGCGGAGCGGCTGGCGGCGTTCGCCGGGGACACGGATGTGTCGCTGGTGGACATCGCGGGTGCCCTGGTGACGCGTCGGGCGGCTCTGTCGGAGCGGGCGGTGGTCGTCGCCGGGTCCCGTGAGGAGGCGGTGGCCGGACTGACCGCGCTCGCCCGGGGCGAATCGGCGGCCGGTGTGGTGACCGGTGGCGCAACCCCTGCCGGGCGGACGGTGCTGGTCTTCCCGGGCCAGGGTTCGCAGTGGACCGGTATGGGCCGGGAGCTGCTGGAGTCCTCGCCGGTGTTCGCGGAGCGGATCGAGGAGTGTGCCCGGGCTCTGGAGCCCTGGGTGGACTGGGACCTGAGGGCGGTCCTGCGGGGTGAGGTCGATGCCGATCTGATCGCGCGGGTGGATGTGGTGCAGCCGGCGAGTTTCGCGGTGATGGTGGGTGTGGCCGCCGTCTGGGCGTCGGTGGGTGTGGTGCCGGATGCGGTGGTCGGTCACTCGCAGGGTGAGATCGCTGCTGCGTGTGTGGCTGGGGGGTTGTCGCTGGAGGATGCGGCGCGGATCGTGGCCGTGCGGAGCCGGGTGATCGCCGGTGAGCTGGCGGGCCGGGGCGGTATGGCGTCTGTGGCGCTTGCCGAGGCCGAGGCCGCTGCCCGAATTGCCGCCTGGGATGGGCGGGTTGAGGTCGCGGCGGTCAACAGTCCTTCGTCGGTGGTGATCGCCGGTGATGCGGAGGCGTTGGACGAGGCGCTGTCCGTGCTGGAGGCGGACGGGGTCAGGGTGCGCCGGGTCGCGGTGGACTACGCCTCCCACACCCGCCATGTCGAGGCGATCGAGGACTCGCTGGCGGACGCGTTCGCGGACATTCGTGGCCAGGCTCCGCTGGTGCCGTTCTTCTCCACGGTGACGGGTGGGTGGGTGCGTGAGGCGGGTGTGCTCGATGGCGGGTACTGGTATCGGAACCTGCGTCGGCAGGTCCGGTTCGG
The DNA here is from genome assembly GCF_040645635.1 of Streptomyces sp. NPDC046727. Lineage (NCBI taxonomy): Bacteria > Bacillati > Actinomycetota > Actinomycetes > Kitasatosporales > Streptomycetaceae > Streptomyces > Streptomyces sp. NPDC046727. The sequence continues at coordinate 360 of NZ_JBEYYR010000094.1, read as the reverse complement.
GCCGGCCGTCGCCTCGCTCCTCGCCGAGGGGCACACGGTCTTCATCGAGTCCAGCGCCCACCCGGTCCTCGTCCAGCCCGTGAACGAGATCGTGGACGAGGTTCGGGCCGAAGCCGTGGTCAGTGGCTCCCTGCGCCGTGAAGAGGGTGGCCTGCGGCGGCTGCTGACGTCGATGGCCGAGGTGTTCGTCCAGGGCGTCGCCGTCGACTGGACCGGTGTGCTGCCCGAGGGCGCCGGCGAGGCCCATGTGGACCTGCCGACGTACGCCTTCGACCACCGCCGCTACTGGCTGAAGACCGCCCCGGCGGCGGACGCCGCCTCGCTCGGGCAGGCCGCCGCCGACCACCCGCTGCTCGGCGC
>NZ_JBEYYR010000093.1:0-1476 GCF_040645635.1 Streptomyces sp. NPDC046727 | reverse complement strand
GCACATCTTCGTCACCGGGGGTGTCGCCTCCTCGCTCGGCAAGGGTCTGACCGCCTCCAGCCTGGGCATGCTGCTCAAGGCCCGCGGCCTGCGTGTCGTGATGCAGAAGCTGGACCCCTACCTGAACGTCGACCCGGGCACGATGAACCCGTTCCAGCACGGTGAGGTGTTCGTCACCAACGACGGCGCCGAGACCGACCTGGACATCGGCCACTACGAGCGATTCCTGGACCGGGACCTGGACGGCACCGCCAACGTCACCACCGGCCAGGTCTACTCCACCGTGATCGCCAAGGAGCGGCGCGGCGAGTACCTGGGCGACACCGTGCAGGTCATCCCGCACATCACCAACGAGATCAAGCACCGTATCCGCCGCATGGCCACCGACGAGGTGGACGTCGTGATCACCGAGGTCGGCGGCACGGTCGGCGACATCGAGTCGCTGCCGTTCCTGGAGACCGTGCGCCAGGTCCGCCACGAGGTCGGCCGGGACAACGTCTTCGTCGTGCACATCTCGCTGCTGCCCTACATCGGCCCCTCCGGCGAGCTGAAGACCAAGCCCACCCAGCACTCCGTGGCGGCGCTGCGCAACATCGGCATCCAGCCGGACGCGATCGTGCTGCGCTGCGACCGGGAGGTGCCCACCGCGATCAAGCGGAAGATCTCCCTGATGTGCGACGTGGACGAGGCCGCCGTGGTGGCCTGCCCCGACGCCCGCTCGATCTACGACATCCCCAAGGTCGTGCACGCCGAGGGCCTGGACGCCTACGTGGTGCGCAAGCTCGACCTGCCCTTCCGGGACGTGGACTGGACGACCTGGGACGACCTGCTCGACCGCGTCCACAACCCCGACCACGAGGTCACCCTCGCCCTGGTCGGCAAGTACATCGACCTGCCCGACGCCTACCTGTCGGTCACCGAGGCGCTGCGCGCCGGCGGCTTCGCCAACCGGGCCCGCGTGAAGATCAAGTGGGTGACCTCGGACGACTGCAAGACGGCGGCCGGCGCCAAGGCGCAGCTGGCCGACGTGGACGGCATCTGCATCCCCGGCGGCTTCGGCGACCGCGGCGTGCTGGGCAAGGTCGGCGCGATCCGCTACGCCCGCGAGAACAAGATCCCGCTGCTGGGCCTGTGCCTGGGCCTGCAGTGCATCGTGATCGAGGCCGCCCGCAACCTGGCCGACATCCCGGACGCCAACTCCACCGAGTTCGACCCGGCCACCGCCCACCCGGTCATCTCCACCATGGCCGAGCAGCTCGACATCGTGGCCGGTGAGGGCGACATGGGCGGAACGATGCGCCTGGGCATGTACCCGGCCAAGCTCGCCGAGGGCTCCATCGTCCGCGAGGTCTACGACGGCAAGGAATACGTCGAGGAACGCCACCGGCACCGCTACGAGGTCAACAACGCCTACCGCGCCGAGCTGGAGAAGAAGGCCGGCATCGTCTTCTCCGGCACCTCCCCCGACGGCAAGCT
>NZ_JBEYYR010000091.1:0-1731 GCF_040645635.1 Streptomyces sp. NPDC046727 | reverse complement strand
AGCGTGCGCGCCTCGGTGCTGAAGGACGCGGCGGAGATCCAGCTGGCGACTCACCTGGTGGTGCTGCGCGACAAGCTGCAGCCGTACTTCGCGGCGGGCAACTACCAGGAAGCGCTGGTGGAACTGGCCGCGCTGCGTGAGCCGGTGGATGCGTTCTTCGACAACGTGATGGTAATGGCGGACGATGCGGAAGTGCGCGTGAATCGCCTGACGCTGCTGAGCAAGCTGCGCGAACTGTTCCTGCAGGTGGCGGATATCTCCGTACTGCAGTAAGCGATTCTCTGCTGTGAAAAGGCGCCTGCGGGCGCCTTTTTTATTGCTTGTGACCCGTCCTGAATAGCGTTGACACATTTTACTCACGCACAGAGGAAAATGTGATGAACCAGTATATTAAACGCACACAACGCGATTACTCTCTATCCTTTAAACTGGCTGTCGTCGAACAGGTCGAAAAAGGCGAGATGACATACCGCCAGGCGCAAGATCGCTACGGTATCCAAGGCAGCCAGACTGTCATGAACTGGCTGCGCAAATACGGTCAACTTGACTGGCGAACTTCTCCTTCCACCAGAACGTGCGGAGACAACATGCCCAAACTCCCCCTGACGCCCGAACAGCGTATTAAAGAACTTGAGCAGCAACTGGCTGAATCTGAAGTCAAAGCCCAGTTCTTCGAAGCTGTCGTCAAAGTGATGAACACCGACTTTGGCGCCACGCTGACAAAAAAGCAGCTAACCGCCTTATCGCGCAAACACAAGTACCGGGACTCACAGTAACGCGGGCCTGCCGATGGATGGGCATCAGCCGACAAGCGTGGTATCAGTCCCTGCAGCGTGAAGCAGGCAAAGAGGAGCAGGCCCGGCATCTCGTCGAACAGGTGACGGCCATCCGCTTGCACCAACCCCGACTGGGGACACGTAAGCTGCATCACCTGTTGCGGCAACACCCCGAACCGGCGTTGCATGTGGGCCGTGACCGGTTGTTCAGTATCCTGCGCTGCGCGCGGTTACTGGTGATGCCTAAACGGGCGTATCACAAGACGACGCACAGCCATCATCGTTTTTATCGCCATCCCAACCTGCTAAAAGCGGGAGACAATCAAGTAATAGCCAGCCGTCCGGAACAGGTATGGGTGGCGGATATCACCTACCTGCCGCTGAGAACGGGGACGGCGTATGTCAGCCTGGTAACGGATGCCTGGTCGAGAAAAATCGTGGGATATCACGTGCATGACAGTCTGCATACCCGGCATGTCGCCTGCGCGTTCAAAATGGCACTGGCCGGCAGACGCACGGCGTTGCCGTTGGTGCATCACTCGGACAGGGGTATCCAGTACTGCTCGCAGGAATATCAGGCGTTACATCAGCAGTATGGCGTCATCTGCTCGATGACGGACGGGTATGACTGTTATCAGAACGCGCTGGCGGAACGGATAAACGGGATACTCAAAACGGAATACCTGCTCGGCAGGCCAGAAGATATCGCGCAGGCAAGAAAGATGGTCAGGGAGTCGGTGAACCTCTACAACACGCGGCGGCCGCACTTGTCGCTGAAATACAAAACGCCCGATGAGGTTCATCGGGCGTTATCCGGTTGAAAAGTGTCAACCTATATCAGGACTAGTCACCGGTAAACTCCAACTGGCAACCGCCTTCATCCTGCTGATTGCGCTTAATGAGCGGTTGTGCGTGCAGCGCCTGCTCGTTGTCGTGGCCCTCATTACCGGTCTGG
>NZ_JBEYYR010000090.1:0-2039 GCF_040645635.1 Streptomyces sp. NPDC046727 | reverse complement strand
GTCGGGCGTGTGGATGCGCAGGTTCAGGTGCGTGGTTTTCGGATCGAGCCGGGTGAGGTCGAGGCGGTGCTGGCCGGGCACGGGGGTGTTGCGGCGGCGGTGGTGGTGTTGCGCGAGGACCAGCCCGGCGACAAGCGTCTGGTCGCCTACGCGGTGGCGGAGGGTGGGGCGGTGCTCGACGGGGAGGTTCTCCGTAGCTATCTGAGTGGTCGTCTGCCGGAGTACATGGTCCCGGCCGCGGTCGTGGTCCTTGACGGGCTCCCGTTGACCGGGCACGGCAAACTCGACCACCGCGCCCTGCCCGCACCCGGGTACCACGGCGGATCGAGTCGTGGCCCCCGGAACGGGCAGGAAGAGGCCCTCGCCGGGATCTTCGCCGAAGTGCTGGGCGCGGAACGGGTCTGCATCGACGACAGCTTCTTCGACCTCGGCGGACACTCCCTGCTCGCCACCCGCGTGGTCAGCCGGATCCGCACCGTGCTCGGTGTGGAGCTGCCCCTGCGCGCCCTCTTCGAGGCGACGACGGTCGCCCGTCTCGCCGAACGGCTCACCGAGGCCACGGGAGCACGCGTCGCCCTGACGCCGATGGACCGGCCGGCCGAAGTGCCGCTGTCGTACGCCCAGCGCAGGATGTGGTTCCTCAACCGCTTCGAAGGAACGACGGCCGCCACCTACAACATGCCCGTCGTCCTACGGCTGACGGGCACGCTGGATCAGAAGGCCCTGGCCGCTGCCCTGCGGGACGTGGTCGAGAGGCACGAGTCGCTGCGGACCGTGTTCCCCGAGGGCCCCGACGGCGCTCCCCACCAGAAGGTCCTTGACAGCGAGCGGGCCACCCCGACCCTGGACGTGACCGAGGCGACCGCCGAGACGCTGCCCGAGTTGGTCGCCGAGCAGGTGTCGCTCGGCTTCGACCTGCGCACCGAATCTCCGATGCGGATACGGCTCTTCTCACTCGCTCAGGATGTCCACGTACTGGTGGCGGTGCTGCATCACATTGCCGGTGACGGCTGGTCGATGGAGCCCTTGGCCCGGGATGTCGCGCGGGCTTACGAGGCCAGGATCAGCGGCCATGCCCCCACCTGGGAGCCGCTGCCGGCGCAGTACGCGGACTATGCGCTGTGGCAGCGCGAACTGCTTGGCGACGAGTCCGACCCCGACAGCCTGCTCAGCAAGCAGGTCACCCACTGGACCGAGCAACTCGTCGACCTGCCCGAGCAGTTGGAGCTGCCGACCGACCGGCCGCGCCCTGCGGTCGCCTCGTTCCGGGGCGACCAGGTGGCGTTCGAGGTGGACGCCGACGTCCACGCGGGCCTGGCACAGCTCGCCCGGGAGTCGGGCGCGAGTGTGTTCATGGTGGTGCAGGCGGCGTTCGCGGCGCTGTTGTCCCGGATGGGTGCGGGTACGGACATTCCGATCGGTTCGCCGGTGGCGGGTCGTACGGACGAGGCGCTGGACGAGCTGGTCGGGTTCTTCGTGAACACGCTGGTGCTGCGGACGGATGTGTCGGGTGATCCGACGTTCCGGGAGCTGGTGGAGCGGGTCCGGGAGACGGATCTGGCCGCCTACGCGCACCAGGACGTGCCGTTCGAGCACCTCGTGGAGACGCTGAACCCCGCCCGCTCCATGTCCCGCCACCCCCTGTTCCAGGTGATGCTCGCCTACCAGAACGACGCACCGGCCGAGCTGCGCCTGCCGAACCTCACTCTCGCCACCGAACTGACGGAAACAGGCACGTCCAAGTTCGATCTACTGCTCAGGATCACGGAGAAGGCGACGAACACCGGTGGCATGGAGTGCCTCCTGGAGTACGCCGTGGATCTCTTCGACCGGGGGACGGTCGAGGGTCTGGTGGAGCGGTTCGCGCGGGTGCTGGGGGCGGTGGTGGCCGACCCGGATGTGCGGGTGGGTGCCGTGGCGGTGCTGTCCGAGGGCGAGCGTCACGAGCTGGTCGTGCGGCGGAACGACACGGGTGTGGTGGTGCCGTGGGTGTCGTTGCCGGAGTCGTTCGAGGCGCGGGTGGCGGTCGATCCTCGGGC
>NZ_JBEYYR010000089.1:0-2212 GCF_040645635.1 Streptomyces sp. NPDC046727 | reverse complement strand
TCGTAACGCTCCATGCGGGCCACGTCCGCACCGCACAGCAGCCCGACCTCGCGCGCAGCAAAGGGTGATAGCCCCGTACACTAAAATGCACAGGTCGTGAGTTCGATGAGTAGGGCGGGACACGTGACATCCTGTCTGAATATGGGGGGACCATCCTCCAAGGCTAAATACTCCTGACTGACCGATAGTGAACCAGTACCGTGAGGGAAAGGCGAAAAGAACCCCGGCGAGGGGAGTGAAATAGAACCTGAAACCGTGTACGTACAAGCAGTGGGAGCACCTTCGTGGTGTGACTGCGTACCTTTTGTATAATGGGTCAGCGACTTATATTTTGTAGCAAGGTTAACCGTATAGGGGAGCCGTAGGGAAACCGAGTCTTAACTGGGCGATTAGTTGCAAGGTATAGACCCGAAACCCGGTGATCTAGCCATGGGCAGGTTGAAGGTTGGGTAACACTAACTGGAGGACCGAACCGACTAATGTTGAAAAATTAGCGGATGACTTGTGGCTGGGGGTGAAAGGCCAATCAAACCGGGAGATAGCTGGTTCTCCCCGAAAGCTATTTAGGTAGCGCCTCGTGAACTCATCTTCGGGGGTAGAGCACTGTTTCGGCTAGGGGGCCATCCCGGCTTACCAAACCGATGCAAACTCCGAATACCGAAGAATGTTATCACGGGAGACACACGGCGGGTGCTAACGTCCGTCGTGAAGAGGGAAACAACCCAGACCGCCAGCTAAGGTCCCAAAGTCATGGTTAAGTGGGAAACGATGTGGGAAGGCATAGACAGCCAGGATGTTGGCTTAGAAGCAGCCATCATTTAAAGAAAGCGTAATAGCTCACTGGTCGAGTCGGCCTGCGCGGAAGATGTAACGGGGCTAAACCATGCACCGAAGCTGCGGCAGCGACGCTTAGGCGTTGTTGGGTAGGGGAGCGTTCTGTAAGCCGTTGAAGGTGGCCTGTGAGGGTTGCTGGAGGTATCAGAAGTGCGAATGCTGACATAAGTAACGATAAAGCGGGTGAAAAGCCCGCTCGCCGGAAGACCAAGGGTTCCTGTCCAACGTTAATCGGGGCAGGGTGAGTCGACCCCTAAGGCGAGGCTGAAAAGCGTAGTCGATGGGAAACAGGTTAATATTCCTGTACTTGGTGTTACTGCGAAGGGGGGACGGAGAAGGCTAGGCTAGCCGGGCGACGGTTGTCCCGGTTTAAGCGTGTAGGGGGTGTGACCTGGTAAATCCGGTTGCATACTAACCCTGAGGCGTGATGACGATGCACTACGGTGCAGAAGTAGTTGATGCCCTGCTTCCAGGAAAATCCTCTAAGCATCAGGTAACATTAAATCGTACCCCAAACCGACACAGGTGGTCAGGTAGAGAATACCAAGGCGCTTGAGAGAACTCGGGTGAAGGAACTAGGCAAAATGGTGCCGTAACTTCGGGAGAAGGCACGCTGGCATGTAGGTGAAGTCCCTTGCGGATGGAGCTGAAGCCAGTCGAAGATACCAGCTGGCTGCAACTGTTTAATAAAAACACAGCACTGTGCAAACACGAAAGTGGACGTATACGGTGTGACGCCTGCCCGGTGCTGGAAGGTTAATTGATGGGGTCAGCCGCAAGGCGAAGCTCTTGATCGAAGCCCCAGTAAACGGCGGCCGTAACTATAACGGTCCTAAGGTAGCGAAATTCCTTGTCGGGTAAGTTCCGACCTGCACGAATGGCGTAATGATGGCCAGGCTGTCTCCACCCGAGACTCAGTGAAATTGAACTCGCTGTGAAGATGCAGTGTACCCGCGGCAAGACGGAAAGACCCCGTGAACCTTTACTATAGCTTGACACTGAACATTGAGCCTTGATGTGTAGGATAGGTGGGAGGCTTTGAAGCGTGGACGCCAGTCTGCGTGGAGCCATCCTTGAAATACCACCCTTTAATGTTTGATGTTCTAACTCGGCCCCATAATCTGGGGTGAGGACAGTGTCTGGTGGGTAGTTTGACTGGGGCGGTCTCCTCCCAAAGAGTAACGGAGGAGCACGAAGGTTAGCTAATCACGGTCGGACATCGTGAGGTTAGTGCAAAGGCATAAGCTAGCTTGACTGCGAGAGTGACGGCTCGAGCAGGTACGAAAGTAGGTCTTAGTGATCCGGTGGTTCTGAATGGAAGGGCCATCGCTCAACGGATAAAAGGTACTCCGGGGATAACAGGCTGATACCGCCCAAG
>NZ_JBEYYR010000088.1:0-2414 GCF_040645635.1 Streptomyces sp. NPDC046727 | reverse complement strand
TCCGTCGTGGTGATCAGGGACTCGACACCTCATGATCACCGGAAGTCGTGCCTGCCTCCGCGTCAGCCCCCGCCGACCACGCCGCAGTCCTGCCCCAGCTCCTGAAGCCCCATCGACCCGGATGCACCGCCGGAACGACGCCGCCCTGCCCGCGTACCCCGTCGGTCACCGTCATCGTGGCGCCGACGGGGGACGCCCGTCACCCGCGAGCGGAGTGCGACTTCAGCGGATGCGGTGCTTCCGCCAGAAGGGGCCGAGGTCCCTGTGCGTCATCGACTGTGCGGCCTTCTTGAAGTCGACGGTGGTGGAGACGCCGTACCAGTGGTCGTGGGCGTACTTCTTGATGAGGCGCGCCATGGTGCCGGCCCCGAGGACGTGCTCCAGGTCGGCCAGGACGCAGGGGCCGATCCCGTACACGACCTGGAAGTACTCGCCACGGTGTGTAGACCAGTAGGCCATCGAGTTGGTGAGCGCGGCGGTGGCGCTCGGCCAGGAGTCGTCCGGCGAGCACTCGAACCCGTCCCAGCGGTAGTAGCGCGCGTTGGCGTACTGAGCGAAACTCTCGTCCAGCCAGGGTGAGTTGTACTCGTCGTTGCCCACGATGCCGTACCACCACTGGTGGGCGATCTCATGGACGGTGGCGCCGCCCTCCTCCTCGGTGCCGAGGATGACCAGGCCGGGGTACTCCATGCCGCCGGCGAACCCGGGGGTCATCACGAGGTCTATCTCGCCGTACGGATAGCGGCCGAACTCCCTGCCGAACCGGTCGATGGCGGCGACGCCGTCCTTGCGGTTGAGGCGGACACCGGCGGCGGGCGTGTTCGGCGACCAGTACGACTTCACGCGCACGCCGTCGGGCGAGGTCTGGGTCGCGGTGCGGAACGGGCCCGCCGCCCATGCGAAGTCCCGCACCCGCTTGGCGACGCTGTGGGTGACCGTACGCCCGGTACCGCCGGGGCGGGTCCATGTGCTGCCGGTCGCCGGGACCTTGAGGGCGGACGGGTGGTCGAGGCGCACCCGGAAGTCGCTCGCCAGGGTGTAGAAGCTCTCGCCGTACGACACATACGGATCGAGGTGCCACCCCCTCGCGTCGTGCACGGCGAGGACCGGCAGCGCGTTGCCCAGGAAGCGGAACGCGCCTTCGCGGCCGAAGCGGTTGTTGCGTGCGGGCACGGTGAGGGCCACGTCGAAGGAGACGGCCGTCCGCTCACCGCGTGCGAGCGGCCTCGGCAGAGCGATGCGCAGCGCCGTGCACTTCACGCCGAGGCGGCCCGGAGTGCCGCCGCGCACGTGGGAGACGCGGACGGGGGACGGTCTTCCGGATGTCCCGCAGCCGTCCTCGCCGTTGCCCCACAGACGTATGTACACCTCACGCAGGGGCCGGCTGGAGGCGTTGCGGAAGGACACCGTCTGCCGGCCCGCCCAGTGGGAGCCGTCGCCGTCGGCGCGCAGCTTCACGTCGTAGCTGGGGCGGTCGGGCGTCGCGGGTTCGGCCGCTCTCACCGCGGCGCCGGGCGCCGGGCCGGACGGCGTGCCGGCCTCGGCCACGGTGGAGCCTGCTGTCGCGAGCAGCGCGAGCAGGGCGACCAGCAGACGGCGACCGGTTCTTGAGGGGCGCGTGGGCGACGGAGGCATGGCAGACGACATGACAGATGACATGCCAGCGGATCTTGTCACAGGGTTCCCCACGGCCGACACAGGCCCGTGCGAAGAGGGGAGGTCGGCTCCGCTTGGGCGGCGAAAATGCCAGGGTACGCAGGGGATGTTCGCTGTGCGTTGGCGCACAGTAAGGATCCCGGTTCAACCCATCCGCAGTTCATCCCCTTCCATGAGGCCTGGCCACGTGTTCCTGACCATCATCACCACCGGCACCCCCGAACGCCCCGCGACCGACCTCGGCTACCTGCTGCACAAGCATCCCGACAACGCGCGTAGGTTGAAACTGCTCTCCGCTCTGCCTATGGCAGAGACACAGAGGGCGCTACCTGCCGCGCGGATCAGCGTGGACACCGACGAATCAACGTCCATCCCAAGGCAGTTGGAACACATCCAGACGTGGGCACAGGTCGTTCGGTGTCCGGCTCTGTAGACCTCCCTGAGCGCCCCTCTATGGGCCCCTGGCTTACCGAGGAAGGACGGGAGAAGTGGGACGTCTTGGCAGTCACCACACAGGACCGTCTGAGCCGTGACGATCTCCATTTCATGGCGTTCGTCAAGGACGTTCTTGACTGGGGGAAGACCCTCGTTGTCCTGAATGACCCATCCTTCGATATCTCCACAGAGACAGGACGGCTCATTGCCTACGCCAAGGCGACTCAGGCAGCAGCAGAGCTGAGAAAGATCCGCCAGCGCAGGGCGGCGTCGTTCCGGCGGTGCATCCGGGTTGGTGTCGAGTCCCTGATCACCACGACGGC
>NZ_JBEYYR010000087.1:0-2736 GCF_040645635.1 Streptomyces sp. NPDC046727 | reverse complement strand
GTCGGTGTGGCCGAAGCCGGAGTAGTAGGCGATGACGACGGACGGCTTCTTGGACATGGCGAGTGCCTCCGGGAAAGGAACGTGGACGTGGTCAGAGGGGTGGGGGCTATGCCTCAAGGACCTGCGCGACCCGGCGGTCCGGGCGGACGAGGATTCCCCGGGCGCTCTCGGGCACGGTGACCCGGCCGTGCGCGGGCCTGGGCAGCCGGCGCACTTCCCGCACCGGGGGGATCGACGGCTCGATGGCGAGGGTCTCGGGTGCCTCACCCTCGAACAGCACCAGCGTCGAACCGTCGACACGGTCGCTCGGGGGGAGGAACGGGACCGGTCCCTCAGCGGTCCGGAGGGCGGTGGGAACGCGCGCTCCGGCCGTCAGCTCGTAGTGAGCGCCGTTCCAGTGCTCGTCGCCCGGATACAGCTGGCTCCAGGACAGGGCCAGTTCGTCCAGCTCCTGCTGAACGGCCGGCCGGGTCGCGTCGTCCGTCGCCCGGATCCGCTCGATGAACGGTGCGACGAACGTCGTCTTCACTACCTGTGCCGCGTAGGAACGACGTTCCTCATCATATCCCGAAAGCACCCCGGAATTGCCATCCCTCAATGCCGCGAGAATGCGCCAGGACAGTGCGACGGCATCACTGATACCGAGATTCAGTCCCTGCCCGCCGGCCGGCGTGTTCAAATGCGCGGCATCGCCGGCCAGGACGACGTTTCCGGCCACCATACGGTCGGCTATCCGCAGATCCACGGAATAGTGGCTCGTGCGGACGGCCTCCGCCAGCCTCAGACGGCTGCCGAATCCCAGCGTCTCGATCGCCTCGGCGATCCGGCTCCACGGTATGTCGGCGCCGCGGTCCAGGACCAGCCCGGACACCGCAGGACCGGCCACGAGCACCTGGTCGCCGGGGATCGGCATCATGGTGACCATGCCGGTCTCCCCGACATAGATGCCCACCTCGTCCCGGCCGACGAGTTCCTGCGGAACGCCTTCGACGAGCAGATAGCTGGACGTCAGACTGCGGCCGGTCATCGGAATGCCCAAGGACTCCCGCACGGCGCTGCGCGGGCCGTCACTGCCGATCAGGTAGGAACAGTGGATGTCCTCATGACCGTCGAAACGTACCGATATTCCGGTGTCGGTCGCTTCGTGGGAAAGATAGCTGACGCCGCGCTCGATATGCGCGCCGTATTCGAGCGCGTATTTCTCGAGCAGCCCTTCCAGAATCGGCTGCGGCATGTTCCGGTAGCCGTCCTGGAAGGTGTCCATTCCGGTCATCTCGGCGGAGTACGTCCCCGCCCCGCCGACCCGGAAGGTGAACCGTTCGAGAGGGATGCTCCGGGCGTACACATCGTCCAGCAGCCCGAAGGAGTCGAGGAGCTCCAGGGTCGGCGCGTGCAGGACGACCGCCTTGGGCCGGTCGCCGCGGCTGAGCCTGCGCTCCGCGACGAAGACGTTCACCCCGGCACGCGACAGCAGTCCCGCCAGGACCAGCCCGGTCGGCCCGCCGCCGATCACAGCGACGTCGTAGTGCTTCATGCGTTCTCCCGCTTTCAAGAACAGGTGGCGTCGGCGGCTAGGAGGACGACGCGACCTGCTTCGCGTCGTCGGTGGAGGGCGTGACCTTCGCCGGTTCCGGCTTGCTGAAGAAGCGGCCCACGAGGTTCGGGTTGGCGACGAGGAGGATCGCGGAGCACACGAGCACTCCGCCGAGGGCCTGCAGCGCGGTGAGCCGTTCGCCGACCGCCACCCAGCCGAGGATGGCCGCGGTGACCGGGTTCATCAGGGGGAGCGGAGCGGACTGGGAGACCGGCAGCCGCTGGACGCCGGAGAGGAAGAGGGCGAAGCCGAGCGCGCCGACCACGAACGCCGCCCAGGCGAGGCCCGCCAGCTGCTTACCGGTGAAGCTCGGCGGCGCACCCTCCATGAGGAGCGACAGCGGCAGCAGGACGACGGCGGCGCCGAGCAGGGTCCAGCCCGCCGTGGTGAGGCTGTGCACCCCCTCGGGGCGGCCCCACTTGCGCGCCAGGACACTGCCGACACCCATGCTGGAGGCGCTGCCGATGCCGGCCAGGATGCCGATCGCGTCCAGGGTCGCCGAGCTGCGCAGGACGAGCAGCGCGACGCCGGTGACGCCGACCAGGCAGGCGATGTAGTGGTGCGGCCGGATCTTCTCCTTGAGGACCACCGACGCGACGGCGATGGCCACCAGGCTGGACGTCGCGTTCAGCGTGGCCGCGACGCCGCCGGGCAGACGCTGGGCGGAGATCAGCAGGAACAGGGTGAACAGGCCCATGTTGAGCGTGCCCAGCACGAGCGACTTCCACCACCAGTCGCCCCGGGGCAGGCCCGGACGGATCGCCAGCAGCACGAGACCGGCGGGCAGCACCCGCAGGAAGCTGTCCCAGTAGGGGGTGGGCGGCAGGTAGTGGCCGGCGACGTAGAAGAGGGTGCCGCCGATGGCCGGACCGAGTGCGGTGCGGACGAGGAGTGTTGAGTTTTTCATCTGGTGGGCTCCAGGGAGGGGGGTGGTACGGCGCGGTCACGCGTCCGGCGTCCGGAACGATGGCGGCCCTGCGAGGACCTGCTCGAAGTGGCGGCGGGCCGGGGCGAGTCGATGTCTCCCCTGCCGATGAGCGGCGCCGCGGTCGGGGTCAGGCGGTGGTGTTGAGGGCTTCGCGGCCGGCGAGGACGATGGCGGTGTGGTGGGCGACGCGTTCGCCGAGGTGTTCGGCGGTGGC
>NZ_JBEYYR010000086.1:0-2828 GCF_040645635.1 Streptomyces sp. NPDC046727 | reverse complement strand
GGTGTCGATGTGGAGTGGGACCGGTTCTTCGCCGGTACCGGTGCCCGTCGTGTCGACCTGCCCACCTACGCCTTCCAGCGCGAACGCTTCTGGCTGGACGCTCCCGCGCCGCAGACCGGTGGCGCCTCGGACGACGCCTTCTGGGCCGCCGTCCAGAGCGGTGACCTCGCCGGTCTGCTGGGTGTCGCGGAGGACGCCGGGCTGGACGCCGTACTGCCCACGCTCGCGTCCTGGCACGACAGGGAGCGTGCCGACGCGGTCGTGGACGGATGGCGGCACAAGGTCCGCTGGACCCCGCTCCCCGAGGCCGGCGGCGCTGTACTGAGCGGCCGGTGGCTGCTCGTCGGCCCGGTGGGGGACGAGGCACTCGTCGCCGACGTCTCCACCGCCCTGCGCGAGCACGGTGCCGAGGTCACGCACCTGGCGCTCCCGCGGGACGCCGACCGGGAGACGACCGCCGAGCTGCTCCGCGGCACCGACGGCACCGGTCTCACCGGCGTGCTGTCCCTGCTCGCGCAGGCGGACCGCCCGGTGCAGGCCACCCTCGCCCTCGTCCAGGCGCTCGGCGACGCCGAGGTCACCGTGCCGCTGTGGTGCGTGACCTCCGAGTCCGTCGCCGTCGCCTCCACGGACGCCGTACCGGAAGCCGCCGTCGACGCGGCCGGCCTCTGGGGGCTCGGCCGGGTCGTACGCCTGGAGGCACCGGACCGCTGGGGCGGGCTGGTCGACCTGCCCGGCGCGCTGGACGAGCGGGCCCGCCGCCGGCTCGCAGCCGTCCTGGCCGGCGCCGAGGACGAGTGCGCGGTGCGCGAGAACGGCACCTTCGCCGCTCGTCTCGTACGAGCCGCCGACGCTCCCCGCCGCGAGTGGCGGCCCCGGGGCACGGTCCTCGTGACCGGCGGCACCGGTGCGCTCGGCGCGCAGGTCGCCCAGCGGCTCGCGGAACGCGGTGCGCGGCACGTGCTGCTGGTCAGCAGGCGCGGTCCGGCGGCCGACGGCGCGACCGAACTGGTCCGCGCCATCGAGGCCGCGGGCGCCACGGCGACCGTCGCCGCGTGCGACGTCGCCGATCCGGAGGCGGTCGCGGCCTTGCTGGCGCGGGTACCCGCCGACGCCCCGCTGACCGCTGTGGTGCACACGGCGGGCGTCCTCTCCGACGCCCCTCTGGACACGCTCACCCCGGACCGGATCACCGCCGTACTCCGGGCCAAGGCCGACGCCGCACGGGTCCTGCACGCCGCGACGGCCGGGCTCGACCTGGACGCGTTCGTGCTGTTCTCCTCGCTCGCCGGCACCCTCGGCAACCCCGGGCAGGCCGCCTACGCCGCCGCGAACGCCGTACTCGACACGCTCGCCGCGCACCGCAGGGCCCTCGGACTGCCCGGCACCGCCGTCGCCTGGGGCCCCTGGGCCGGCGGCGGCATGCTCGACGAGACCGTGGCGGAGCGGCTGCGCCGTGCCGGTGTCACCCCGCTCGACCCCGGGCACGCCCTGGTCGCCCTCGACCGTGCCGTGGCCGCCGCGGACGCGCACAGCGTCATCGCCGACGCCGACTGGACCGGCCTCACCGCCGGCTCCATGCTGGCCGAACTCTCCGGCCCGGCACCCGTGGAGGCGCCCACGGCGCTCACCGGCCCCGACCGCGAGCGCGCCGCACTGGACCTCGTCCGCTCCTGCGCCGCCGCCGTCCTCGGCCGCTCGGCCGCCGCGGACGTCGAACCCGACACCGCCTTCCGCGAGCTGGGCTTCGACTCCATGGCCGCCGTCCAGCTGCGCAACCGGCTCAATGCCGCCACCGGGGTCGCGCTCACCGCGACCGCCGTGTTCGACCACCCGAGCGCCCGCGCCCTGGCCGCCCACCTGCTCGCTCTGGCGAGCGGGGAGGGCACTGGATCGGCCGGCGCGACCGAACTCCCGAGTACGGCCGTCCGCACGGACGAGCCGATCGCGATCGTCGGCATGGCCTGCCGCTTCCCCGGCGACGTGACCTCGCCCGAGGACCTGTGGCGGCTGCTCGCCGACGGCGTGGACGCCGTCGGACCCATCCCGGCGGACCGCCAGTGGGGACCCACCGACGCCTACGCCGAAGGCGGCTTCCTGCGCGGGGCCGGCGAGTTCGACGCGGACTTCTTCGGGATCAGCCCGCGTGAGGCGCTGGTCATGGACCCGCAGCAGCGGCTCGCCCTGGAGACCGGCTGGGAGGTGTTCGAACGCGCGGGCATCGACCCGCACACGGTGCGCGGCACGTCCGTCGGCGTCTTCCTCGGCACCAACGGCCAGGACTACGTGTCGCTCCTCGCCGGCGCCACCGAGGCCCACGCGGGACACATCGGCACCGGCAACTCCGCCAGCGTGCTGTCGGGCCGCATCGCCTACGTCCTCGGCCTGGAGGGCCCGGCCGTCACGGTCGACACCGCGTGCTCCTCGTCCCTGGTCGCCCTGCACTGGGCGATCCAGGCGCTGCGCAGCGGCGAGTGCTCGATGGCGCTGGCCGGCGGTGTCACCGTCATGGCCACTCCGGGCGCCTTCGCCGAGTTCTCCAGCCAGCGGGGCCTCGCGGAGGACGGCCGCTGCAAGTCCTTCGCGGCGTCGGCCGACGGCACCGGCTGGGGCGAGGGCGTCGGCATGCTCCTGGTGGAGCGCCTGTCGGACGCCCGCCGCAACGGCCACCAGGTGCTGGCGGTCGTGCGCGGCTCGGCGGTGAACCAGGACGGCGCGTCGAACGGTCTGACCGCCCCGAACGGTCCTTCGCAGCGGCGGGTGATCCGGCAGGCGCTCGCGGCGGCCGGGCTGACGACCGCGGATGTGGACGCGGTGGAGGCGCACGG
>NZ_JBEYYR010000085.1:0-2881 GCF_040645635.1 Streptomyces sp. NPDC046727 | reverse complement strand
CGGGGCTATCACCCTTTGCTGCGCGACTTTCCAGACGCTTCCACTAACACACAAGCCGATTCAGGTTCTGGGCTCCTCCCCGTTCGCTCGCCGCTACTGGGGGAATCTCGGTTGATTTCTTTTCCTCGGGGTACTTAGATGTTTCAGTTCCCCCGGTTCGCCTCATGCCACTATGTATTCATGACATGATAGTGTGTCGAAACACACTGGGTTTCCCCATTCGGGTATCGCCGGTTATAACGGTTCATATCACCTTACCGACGCTTTTCGCAGATTAGCACGCCCTTCATCGCCTCTGACTGCCTAGGCATCCACCGTATACGCTTAGTCACTTAACCTCACAACCCGAAGATGTTTCCATCGTTCGTGCTGCAAACATTTGAGAGACTCTATGACAGGTTACTCTTCATCCCAGTACATCTACGGAGGGATAAATTTCAGCCGTCATGTTTCAATTTTCAGCTTGTTCCAGATTGTTAAAGAGCAATATCTTAAACATGACTCGCAAGTCATCTTTAAGATTTTTTCGGTTATCGCTAACCGGTGATAATGTCTTTCACTCATTATCGGAATGGCGTCCCCAAGGGGATTCGAACCCCTGTTACAGCCGTGAAAGGGCAGTGTCCTAGGCCTCTAGACGATGGGGACCCGAAATTGGCTTATCGAATCACCGATTCGATAATTTCGGGTAAAGGTGAGATTTTTCGTGAAAAATCGAGCGCCATTGTCGTTTGTCACTGCACTGGACAGTCACAAATCTCCCGGCACTTACCTATACCACAAGGTTTTGTTTGCTCATTACTTTTTCATCAGACAATCTGTGTGAGCACGCCACTCGAACTAATATCTTTAGGTAAGGAGGTGATCCAACCGCAGGTTCCCCTACGGTTACCTTGTTACGACTTCACCCCAGTCATGAATCACAAAGTGGTAAGCGCCCTCCCGAAGGTTAAGCTACCTACTTCTTTTGCAACCCACTCCCATGGTGTGACGGGCGGTGTGTACAAGGCCCGGGAACGTATTCACCGTAGCATTCTGATCTACGATTACTAGCGATTCCGACTTCATGGAGTCGAGTTGCAGACTCCAATCCGGACTACGACATACTTTATGAGGTCCGCTTGCTCTCGCGAGGTCGCTTCTCTTTGTATATGCCATTGTAGCACGTGTGTAGCCCTACTCGTAAGGGCCATGATGACTTGACGTCATCCCCACCTTCCTCCAGTTTATCACTGGCAGTCTCCTTTGAGTTCCCGGCCGAACCGCTGGCAACAAAGGATAAGGGTTGCGCTCGTTGCGGGACTTAACCCAACATTTCACAACACGAGCTGACGACAGCCATGCAGCACCTGTCTCAGAGTTCCCGAAGGCACCAAAGCATCTCTGCTAAGTTCTCTGGATGTCAAGAGTAGGTAAGGTTCTTCGCGTTGCATCGAATTAAACCACATGCTCCACCGCTTGTGCGGGCCCCCGTCAATTCATTTGAGTTTTAACCTTGCGGCCGTACTCCCCAGGCGGTCGATTTAACGCGTTAGCTCCGGAAGCCACGCCTCAAGGGCACAACCTCCAAATCGACATCGTTTACAGCGTGGACTACCAGGGTATCTAATCCTGTTTGCTCCCCACGCTTTCGCACCTGAGCGTCAGTCTTCGTCCAGGGGGCCGCCTTCGCCACCGGTATTCCTCCAGATCTCTACGCATTTCACCGCTACACCTGGAATTCTACCCCCCTCTACGAGACTCTAGCTTGCCAGTTTCAAATGCAGTTCCCAGGTTGAGCCCGGGGATTTCACATCTGACTTAACAAACCGCCTGCGTGCGCTTTACGCCCAGTAATTCCGATTAACGCTTGCACCCTCCGTATTACCGCGGCTGCTGGCACGGAGTTAGCCGGTGCTTCTTCTGCGAGTAACGTCAATTGATGAACGTATTAAGTTCACCACCTTCCTCCTCGCTGAAAGTGCTTTACAACCCGAAGGCCTTCTTCACACACGCGGCATGGCTGCATCAGGCTTGCGCCCATTGTGCAATATTCCCCACTGCTGCCTCCCGTAGGAGTCTGGACCGTGTCTCAGTTCCAGTGTGGCTGGTCATCCTCTCAGACCAGCTAGGGATCGTCGCCTAGGTGAGCCATTACCCCACCTACTAGCTAATCCCATCTGGGCACATCTGATGGCAAGAGGCCCGAAGGTCCCCCTCTTTGGTCTTGCGACGTTATGCGGTATTAGCTACCGTTTCCAGTAGTTATCCCCCTCCATCAGGCAGTTTCCCAGACATTACTCACCCGTCCGCCGCTCGTCACCCAGGGAGCAAGCTCCCCTGTGCTACCGCTCGACTTGCATGTGTTAAGCCTGCCGCCAGCGTTCAATCTGAGCCATGATCAAACTCTTCAATTAAAAGCTTGATTTGCTTCCACTCGAGAAGCGATGCTCAAAGATTTACTGCATGAATTTTACTTCAGTTAGTCACTCTTCAAGACTTGATATTTTTTTGCATCCGAAGATGCTGGATATCGTCTTGTGGAGTGCCCACACAGATTGTCTGATAAATTGTTAAAGAGCAGCGCCGAGAAACTCATCGGCGCGGGCTGCGTATATTACGCTTTTCGCCCTGAGAGTCAAGCGTTTATTTCGCTTTCTTCTCGCTGACCCGGCGGCTTGTCAGTCGTTGTTCCCGGTCAGTGGAGGCGCATTATAGGGAGTTCTCGGCAGGCCGCAACCCCTATTTTCAATATTTTTTCCGACCGTTGAATGTTTAACCAAAACACCGTTAAAGCGGCAGTTTTTTCAACGATTTAAAGCCATAACCCTGCAAAACGGGCAATAAAGCGTCAGTATCTTCATTTAACGCCATGCAATACGCCAGATTCTCTTCCTGGCTC
>NZ_JBEYYR010000084.1:0-4537 GCF_040645635.1 Streptomyces sp. NPDC046727 | reverse complement strand
GCCTGGCCGGGCGTGATGACGAACGCCAGCGGCCGGCAGCGACTGTCGGAGGCGAGGTGGACCTTGGTGGTCAGTCCGCCGCGGGAGCGTCCGAGTGCGTGGTCGGCCGGCTCGTTGCAGCCCTCGGCCCCCTTTTGAGTGCTCCGGCGGCGTGCTGGTGGGCGCGGACGACGGTGGAGTCGACCGACACGGTCCAGTCGATTTCGTCGTCGGCGTCGGCCGCCGCGAGGACGGCGGCGAGGATCTCCTCCCAGGTGCCGTCGACGGCCCACCTGATCAGCCGCCTGTGGGCGGTCTGGAACGGGCCGAGCTCGTCGGGGAGGTCCCTCCAAGGAGAGTTGGTGCGGTACTTCCATGCGATGGCCTCGAGTGTGCGGCGGTGGTCGGCCCATCGCCGTCCGCGGACCGGATCGGCTGGCATCAGCGGCTCGATCCGGTCCCACATCGCATCAGTGATCACTAATCGGACAGACACATCCGATCAACTGATGAGCCCACCAAAGAGACACGCTCTAGGTCCGAGTTCGTCCTGAGAGGACGGCGGCGTGTCCCCCGAGCGATACTGGGGGGACACGCCCTCTTACGGCAACGGCCATCAGGTCTGGTGGGTGGGCACAGAGCTCAAGCCCAGCCATGACTTCGTGAAGTGGGAACCCAGCCTTGCCGTCGTCAAGGGCGACATCGGCATCGGTGTACGCAGCGACCTGACCGTCTACGTCAAGGCAGAGGCCTGTTACTGGTGGGGCAACTGGAAGTGCACCCACTTCGACCAGGAAGTCCTCCACCTCAGCTGAAGCGCCAGCAGCGGGCGGACCACTCTATGGCCGCATCCGCCGAAAGGGTGCGCTCACACAGTGGTCCGCCCGCCATCGTGACGACGTGTTCGCTGTTTCCGTGCGACTCGCGGCATGAAACGGCATCGCTGATGCACACGCCAGCACAGCTGAGGAGCTGGCGGTGCCGATGTTCGGGTATTACCTCGCCCTCCAGGTCCACGATGTCAACGAAGACGGCAAAGGGGGAGAGAGCCCGACGCGGAGATGAGTCCTGCGAGGCCGCAGGAGTGTCGTGCACGTTTCCTGCCGCTTTGGCGTGATTCTGATGATCACGGACCGATGCGGGGCAGTCGCCGGTCGAGATTGCTCAACAGAAAGCGGGAACGTCTCCATGACGACGACTCAAACACCTGACGCCACATCCAGCAGCGATGCGGAAGCACGTGCACCCGGGACCTTGATCGCGGCTGGGAAGGACAACTACCAGCAGGTCTCCGGCATCCTGAAGGCCGCCAAAGGAGAAGACATCGTCGACGTCTGCGGGGGCCTGGCGTTCAGCCTTGCTCTTACCCGCAGCGGTCGGCTGCTCGTCGCCGGAGAGGACGCCAAGGAGTTCGCGAGCTTGCTGAAAGCCGCCGACGGCAGGAAGATCACCGCCGTCTCGGCCCGTCTCGCCCACGCCCTCGCCCTCACCGACACCGGCGAGCTCCTCGCCGGCGGCTCCAACGGGGAGTACGAGTGCAGCGAGATCCTCGACCATGCCCGCGGCAAGAAGATTGTCTCCATCGCTGCTGGCACTGATCACTCCCTGGCGCTCACCGACACCGGCGAGCTCCTCGCCGGCGGCTCCAATGGCTACGGCGAGGTGTCGGGCATCCGAAAGGCCGCCCACGGCAAGAACATCTCGTTCATCCACGCCGCCCGGTCCGGCAGCTTCGCCATCACTTCCGACGGCCACCTCCTCTATGAGGGTGCCAACCACTACCGGATCGGCGCCTTCAAACAACTGGACGGCAGCCTGGTCGCCATCGCCGACTCAGAGATCATCACCCTCGCACTGACCCGGGACGGCACCCTGCACGCAGCAGGCGCCGAGGGGTTCACGGACGCACCCGCGAAGCTGCAGGCCCAGCTCGCCGGCCGCCGCGTGGCCGCCATCACCGCGGGCTTGCTCCACGTCCTGGCCATCACCGAAGACCACGGGCTCGTCGGCACCGGCCGGGACAAGGAGAGCCAGGTCTCGGGCATCATCTCCGCCGCCAGCGGCAAGCGGATCACCGCCGCAGCGGGCGGCCGCAACCACAGCCTCGCCGTCGCCACCCCTCAGCCCAGCCAGGCCACCGGCCACACCGTCCAAGCGACCTTCACCCGCACCCAGCACCCCGACCACCCCCTCACCCTGCACCTGCGGCGCGGCACCACCACCCACGCCACCCTCACCACCGGCGCAGCACCCACGACGTTCACCGCCCCGGCAGGCGAGCCCATCCAGGTCATCGTCGGCGGCCTCCCACAGCCGCCCGCACCGGGCGCCCTCTACCTCACCTACGACCCCGCCACCGACACCACCACCCTCAACACCGGCGCCACACAACTCCCACCACCCCTCACCTGCACCAACCCCGCACCCAACCACTTGACCTTCACCTGGAACGCCTGAGCCGCGGCCACGCCGCTGCCCTGCCGGCCGGGCAGATTACTGAGCTCGGGTTTTCGAGGTGATGATTCGTCGGTTTCTCCGCAAGACGGTCGAGGCTGGCCTGCGGCACCGACCCGCCGTCCTGAACGGCCTCCTCGCAGGGAAGGACCTTGTCCTCGACCCATCGCCTCACCCTGAACGCCGACCTCAGAAGCGGAGAGCCAGCGGCAGCCGAAAATGTCTGCCGCGGTGTGAGGACGATGGGCTGGCGAGGTGGGATATGCCAGTCGGCCGTGTGCACGCCCAGGCTGAGCAGTCCGCCGGTGAGTGCATCGAGGTCGACGTTGAGCTCCCGCATCCTCGCTCAGCCTTGGTATGAGCAGAGTTTCGCCGCGCCCGGTCCGCCGCACGAGCCACTGAGGCCGCGATCGGTTGCTTCGCCCCGACGGCGTGCTGTCTGGGCATCCGGCTGGGCTCCGATGGAGGGTGGCGCGTCTATGTCCTCACGGGCTCTCCGACGTGTTCAACCTGGTCGTGCGCCTCGACTCGGTCCTTACCTCGCGGGAGGCCCATGAGGCCAAGGCTCCCAGGTGGAAGGCTGAGTCGTTCACCGTCCTGCTGTGGCCAAACTGATGGGTGACCTGGCGACTCCACCCGCACCACCGCAACCTTCCGCCGCGCTTCCAGAGCCGCCCGCATCGACGGCATGGGACACCCCCCCAAGGCAACTCGTCCAGCAACGAGCCGAAGCTTCCGTGACAGCCGCAATCCCATGTCTGACCAGCGGAATCCGCACACGAGGTTCGGAAGGAGAACGAACTCTACAGCTGCCATCGTGGTTCCCGATCAGGCCCGCCCAGAGCGGCGATGCAGAAGGTTCCCAGACCCTGCCCCCCGACCGCTGCGGGTGTCATCGCCGACTGTGGCTGGCTCGCCCCGGCGCTGGCGGGCATCCTCCGTGCATGTCTTTTTCACCCGTGGAGCACCCTGTCGTTTACGTCGACGAGTCCGCCAACTCGGGCCAGAACCTCCTCGACCCGCACCAACCTGTCTTCACGCTGGCCGGGGTTCACCTTCCTGACGACCTCGCTGCCTCCATTGTCGACGAGGTCCGTGGGCAGCTCCCACGCAATCTGCGCGAGCCGAAGTACACGTCGTTGGCGGGTTCCAGCGGCGGGCGGGAGGCGCTGATGAGCGCCTTCTCGCGCCTGCCCGAGGGGAGCGTGCGGACGTACCTGGTCCACAAGCGATTCATGGTGATGACCAAGATGGTCGATGTCATCGTGGAACCCATGGCGCACCGGGATGGTTACAACCTGTACGAGGGGAAGGAAGCCCTCGCCTTGGCGGACATGCTGCACGTGGCCGGCCCGGTCATGGGGGATGCGGACGCCTACGACCGGATGCTCCAGGCGTTCGTGAACTGGGTCCGGCAGAAGGCCACCACCGACGAGCTGTACGCGGCCATAGCCGCCCTCAAGGCCTCTGTGCAGAGCCAGCAGTTCGCCGAGTACGTGGAGGTCCTGGAACACGGCCGGCCCGCCGCTGACGAGACCGCAACGGAGATCGCATCCCAGGGGCATCGGGACGAGCTGGATCCGGCGATCCCAAGCTTGTACTGCCTCGCCACTACGTTCGGTCAGACCCTGGGCAGGTTCCGCCTGGTGCACGACGCATCGAAAGTAGTCGACCGCAACACCACCCGCCTGCACACCGTGCACTTTCTCCCCGATCCCGCACGGCCGGGCGAGCTCATGAACCCCTTCATGGGCGCCATCGAGTTCGCGGACAGCAAGGACCACCCGCAGCTTCAGGTGGCGGACTGGGCTGCGGGCGCGACGCGCCAGTGGGCGCAGTGGATGGCAGGTGGCGGCGGGGACCAGTTCTCCCGCGACCTGGAGCGGGTTGCCCGGCCATGGGTCATCGACGGCATATGGCCGGCTCCCGTGGAGGGCTCAGAGACATGATGGCGACGGGGGGCGCCTGCAGGATCCGAACAGGCTCCCCTGAAGTCGGAGTCGCCCTTGAGACGACACCACCAGGAGGAACCGGTGTCATACCCGCAACTGCTCACCGCCGAGGAGAAGCTCGCCGACGTGAAGAAGCTGTTGAGCCTTCCGCG
>NZ_JBEYYR010000083.1:0-5008 GCF_040645635.1 Streptomyces sp. NPDC046727 | reverse complement strand
CAAAACCCTCAACCGTCCCCCGGTCAAACACATCAACCGAGAAACCAAACACACCCGACAACCCAGCCGGCCCACCCTCACCATCGAAAACCTCGTTGAGATTCACGGAGAGGTCGAACTTCGCCGCTTCCAGTTCCGCCGGCTCGACGGTCAGGTCGAGGCCGGGGAGTTCGAGGCGCGGTGGCGTGGTGTTCTGGAAGGCGAGCAATACCTGGAACAGCGGATGGCGGGACATCGAGCGGACCGGGTTCAGCACTTCCACCAGGTGCTCGAACGGCACGTCCTGGTGGACGAAGGCCCGAAGGTCGGCCTCCCGTACCCGGGCGATCAGTTCCCGGAAGGTCGGGTCACCCGACACATCCGTGCGCAGCACCAGCGTGTTCACGAAGAACCCGACCAGCTCGTCCAGCGCCTCGTCCGTACGGCCGGCCACCGGCGAACCGATCGGGATGTCCGTCCCCGCACCCAGACGGGACAGCAGCGCCGCGAACGCCGCCTGCACCACCATGAACACACTCGCGCCCGAGGCGCGGGCCAGCTCGGTCAGGTCCCGGTGGAGTCGGGCGTCGATCTCGACGGGAACGTGTCCGCCGCGGTAGGACGCGGCGGCGGGCCGCGGACGGTCCATCGGCAGGGTCAACTGCTCGGGCAGCTCGGCCAGTTCGTTCTTCCAGTACGTGACCTGGCGGTTGATGACGCTTGCGGGGTCGGTCTCGTCGCCGAGCAGCTCCCGCTGCCACAGCGCGTAGTCCGCGTACTGCACCGGCAGCGGCTCCCACGCGGGGGCACGGCCGTCCGCACGTGCCTCGTACGCGGCGGCCACGTCCCGTGCCAGCGGGGCCATCGACCAGCCGTCACCGGCGATGTGGTGGATGACCACGAAGAGCACGTGCAGGGTGTCGTCCAGGGTGAACAGGCGGGCGCGCAGGGGGAGTTCGCGGGTCACGTCGAAGCCGCGGGCCGTCTCGTGGGCCAGGGCGTCCGGCAGTTCCTCTTCCGTGACGTGGACGACGGGCAGGTCCACCGTGGCGTCCGCCACGTCTAGGACACGCTGACGCGGGATGCCGTCCGGACCCTCCGGAAAGACCGTACGCAGGCTCTCGTGGCGTGCAATCACGTCACCGAGAGCCGCGGCCAGCGCCCCACGGTCCAGCCGGCCGGTCAGCCGCAGGGCGACCGGCATGTTGTACGTGGCCGACTCGGGCCCCTGGATCCGATTGAGGAACCACAACCGCCGCTGCGCGAACGACAACGGCACCTCAGCCGGACGGGACACCGGCGCCAGGAGGACGCGTGCCCCCTCGGCGTCGGCGAGGCGACGGGCCAGCTGGGCCACGCTCGGCGCCTCGAACAGTGTGATCAGCGGCAGTTCGACGCCCAGCACGCTGCGGATCCGGTTGGCCAGACGGACGGCCAGCAGGGAGTGACCGCCCAGGTTGAAGAAGCTGTCGTCGACCCCCACCTTCTCGACGCCGAGGATCTCGGCGAACAGGTCGCACAGGACCTCTTCCCGGGCGGTGCGCGGTGCCCTGCCGGAGTCGGTGGGCGCGAACTCGGGGACCGGGAGGGCCTTCCGGTCGAGCTTGCCGTTCACCGTGACGGGCAGCGCGTTCAGGACGACCACCGCGGCGGGCACCATGAACTCGGGCAGCCGGGTGCTGACGAAGTCCCGCAGTTCGGCCTGGTCGACGGTGGCACCGCGCACCGGCACGGCGTAGGCGACGAGACGGGCGTCGGTGGCGTCCTGACCGCCGTGCAGGATGACGACGGCCTGCTCCACCGCGGGATGAGCGGCGAGCGCGGACTCGACCTCGCCCAGTTCGACCCGGAAGCCGCGGATCTTCACCTGGAAGTCCGTGCGGCCGAGGAATTCGATGTTGCCGTCGGCCCGCCAGCGCACCAGGTCACCGGTGCGGTACATGCGCCGGCCCTGTGTGTCGTAGGGGTTGGCCACGAAGCGGTCCGCGGTGAGGGCCGGCCGGCCCACGTAGCCGCGCGCCAGCTGCACGCCGGAGATGTACAGCTCGCCCGGAACACCGGCCGGGACCGGCCGCAGGCGCTCGTCCAGTACGTAGACACGGGTGTTCCACACGGGGGCGCCGATGGGCACGCTGGGCGCGCCCGGCTCGTCACGGACCGCCCACCGGGTCACGTCGATCGACGCCTCCGTGGGCCCGTACAGGTTGAACAGGCCGGCGTCGAGGGTGTGGCGGAACTTGTCGGCGAGTTCGAGGGACAGCGCCTCACCGCCGAGGATGACGGTGTGCAGCGTGGTGCAGGTGCCGGCGGTCGGCTCGGCGAGGAACACGGCGAGCATCGACGGCACGAACTGGAGGGTGGTGACGCGCTGGGTGCGGATCACGTCGACCAGATACGCCGGGTCGCGGTGCCCGCCGGGCTTGGCGACGACGATGGTCGCACCGACCTGAGGAGCCCAGAAGAACTCCCATACGGAGACGTCGAACCCGGTCGGCGTCTTCTGCAGGATCCGGTCACCGGCGCGCTGCGGATGCCTGGCCTGCATCCAGGCAAGGCGGTTCACGATGGCGTCGTGCGGGATCATCACCCCCTTGGGGCGGCCGGTCGAGCCGGAGGTGTAGATCACGTAGGCGGGGTGCTTGAGCAGCAGCGGCGTGGCGCGGTCCGCGTCGCTCAGGTCGGTGTCCGGGTACGCGGTCAGTCCCGCCGCGAAGCCGGGTTCGTCGATGACGACGGCGGGCAGTGCCTCGGGCAGCAGCGGCAGCGTGTCCGCCGTGGTGAGCACGCACACGGGACGGGCGTCGTCCAGCATGTACGCGATCCGGTCGGCCGGGTACTCGGGGTCGACGGGCAGATACGCGGCTCCCGCCTTGACGACCGCGTACACCGCTACGACCTGTTCGATCGACCGGGGCAGGGCGAGCGCGACGATGCGCTCCGGGCCCGCCCCGCGCTCCACGAGCAGCCGTGCGAGGCGGTTGGCCCGCGCGTTGAGTTCGGCGTAGGAGAGGGTGGTGTCGTCCTGGATCACCGCTGCGGCATCCGGCGTGCGTGCCACTTGCTCTTCGAAGAGCACCGGCAGGGGGGCCTGGCGCACCTCGGTGTCGGTGGCGTTCCACTCCTCCACGATCCGCTGTCGCTCCGCCGTGGCGAGGAGGTCGAGTTCCGCGACCGGCTGGTCCGGGTCGCGCACCACGCCGCGCAGGACCCGCTCGAACCGGGCCACGAGTTCCTCTGCCGTCTTGCGGTCGTACAGGTCGGTGGCGAACTCCAGGACGCCGTCGAGGCCGGCTTCGGCGCCGTCGCCCGCGTGCAGCTCGTCGAGGTAGACGCAGAGATCGAAGCGTGCGGCGGTGGTGGCGGTCTGCTCGGCCGAGACGGTGAGGCCGGGGAGGCGCAGCTCGGGCTGCTCTATGTTCTGGAAGGCGAGCATCACCTGGAACAGCGGGTGCGCGGCCATGGAGCGGGCCGGGTTGAGGACCTCCACGAGGTGCTCGAACGGCACGTCCTGGTGCGCGTAGGCGGCCAGGTCGACTTCCTTGACGCGTTCCACCAGTTCCCGGAAGGTCGGGTCCCCGGACAGGTCGGTGCGCAGCACCAGCGTGTTCACGAAGAACCCGACGAGATCGTCCAGTGCCTCGTCGGTGCGGCCCGCCACCGGCGAACCGATCGGGATGTCCGTCCCCGCGCCCAGCCGGGACAGCAGCGCCGCGAACGCCGCCTGCACCACCATGAACACGCTCGCGCCCGACTCCCGTGCGAGAGCCGCGAGGTGCTGGTGCAGCTCCGCGTCCAGGGTGAAGGTCACGCTGTCGCCACGGTTGGAGGCGGTGGCGGGCCGGGGCCGGTCGGTGGGCAGCGCGAGCTGCTCCGGAAGGTCCGCCAGGGCTCGGGTCCAGTGCTGGATCTGCCGATGGGCCACGCTGTCCGGGTCGGACTCGTCGCCGAGCAGCTCCCGCTGCCACAGCGCGTAGTCCGCGTACTGCACCGGCAGCGGCTCCCACACGGGGGTGTCACCGCTGGTCCGTGCTTCGTAGGCCGCGGTGAGATCGCGCGCCAGCGGGGCCATCGACCAGCCGTCGCCGACGATGTGATGCAGCACCACCACCAGCAGGTGTGTCCGGTCGTCGACGGCGAACAGGCGGGCGCGGACGGCGGGTTGCGTGGTGAGATCGAAACCCAGGGCCGCGGTCTCGGCCACGCGGGCGTCCAGCTGACCGGCCGTCGTCTCCACCACGTCCAGCGTCAGGGCTGCCTGGTGGGCGTCGAGGATGTGCTGGTGGGGGGTGCCGTCGGGGCCTTCGGGGAAGACGGTCCGCAGGCTCTCGTGCCGCTCCACGACATCCCGCAGTGCGGCGGCCAGGGCGTCCCGGTCCAGGTTGCCGGTGAGCCTGAGCGTGATCGGCAGGTTGTACGTGGCGGTGGCCGCGCCCTCAAGGCGGTTCAGGAACCAGAGGCGAAGCTGCGCGAAGGACAGCGGCAGCTCGGCCGGCCGGTTGCCGGCGGCCGGTGCGGGGCGTGCCTGGCCGCTGTCCCTCGTGATCCGTTCGTCGAGCTGGGCCACGGTCGGCCCCTGGAACAGGGTGCGGAGGGGGAGTTCGACGCCCAGGCGGGTGCGGATACGGCTGATGAGCCGGGTGGCGAGCAGGGAGTGTCCGCCCAGGTCGAAGAAGCTGTCGTCGATGCCGACCCGCTTCACCTCAAGCACCTCGGCGAAGATCTCGCACAGCTCCCGCTCACGCTCGCTGCGCGGGGCGCGTGAGGTCGCGGCGGCCGCGTAGTCCGGGGCCGGCAGCGCCCGCCGGTCCAGCTTGCCGTTGGCCGTCACCGGCAACGCGTCCAGCACTACCACCGCTGCCGGAACCATGAACTCCGGCAGGCGCTCTTTCGCATAGCGACGCAGTTCACCGGCCTCGAAGGCCTCCGCCTCGCGCGGTACGACGTAGGCGACGAGGCGCTTGTCCCCGGGCCGGTCCTGCCGCGCGACCACCGCCACCTGCGCCACCAGCGGATGCCCGGCGATCACCGC
>NZ_JBEYYR010000082.1:0-6011 GCF_040645635.1 Streptomyces sp. NPDC046727 | reverse complement strand
CGGAAGCGCCGTTCGCGCTGCGGCAGCAGCGGCTCAAGGCGATCCCACAGCTCATCCGACACGATCCACGGCGACGTCCCCACACCGAGCCGAACACTCAACCCCCACCCCGGACACGGCCATCAACGCCGAACCACCTCATTGTGTTAGGCGCTGTAACACTGCGGGCGACCTCACCCACAGCGCCCCGCCCGAACACGCCCCCGGCCAGGACGGCGCCCCCAGCGAACTCATCGCCCCCGACGGCACCCTCGCCTGGCGCGCCCGCAGCACTGCCTGGGGCGTCACCCAGTGGAACCGCGACTGCACCGCCTACACACCCCTGCGCTACCCGGGCCAGCACTTCGACCCGGAAACCGGTCTCCACTACAACGTCAACCGCTACTACGACCCCCACCTGGGCCGCTACCTCACGCCCGACCCGCTCGGACTGGCACCTGCAGCCAATCACTACGCGTACGTCCCCAACCCCTTCACCCTCACCGACCCACTTGGCCTCGCCGGCTGCACCGCCGACCCCACCTGGGGCGGCAAAGTCGTGTGGGTGCGGGACGAACATGGACGGCCCTACGAGATGCACGCCACCATCACCCGCGACATGGTCGGTGAGGGAACGGACGCCAACCCCGCCCTGCGTCCACCCGGCTTCGTCCATGGCACCAAGCACAACCAGGCCCATGGACACATGCTGGCTCAGGTCCTCGGCGGCTCCGGGGACACCCTGGACAACCTCTTCACCATCACGCAGAACCCGACCAACTCGCCGCAGATGAGAGACCTGGAACTGCAGATCCGAGACGCCGTTCTGGGCTCGAACCACCAGCCCGGCCAGACCGTCCAATACAGCGTCTATCTTGAGTACGCGGACGACGAGAAGACCTCTGTACCCAAGTGGATCACAATGGAAGCTGACGGCAACGACGGATTCCACCTCACAGGGGACTTCCAGAACCCAGACCACGCCGCACAGCAGATCCGACGCAGGGACGGAATCGAATGAGCCCTCTTGAGCGCCTCGCTGAGCTCTGCCCCCCGCCACCCGCCGAACAGCCGCCGGTGGACTGGCCGAGCGTTGAATCCGCACTCGGCCTGCGCCTTCCCGAGGACTACAAGAGGCTCACCGCACGCTACGACCCCGGATGCTTCGCCCGCTATCTGTGGATCTACGATCCCCGGCACACATCGGTGCACGTCAACCTCATCGGCCCGTCTCTGAGCGCATTCGGGAACAAATGCGCTCAGATCACGCACAGGGAATCTACCCGTCACCCGTCAACCCAGAACTGCTCCTCCCCTGCGGTGCGACAGACAACGGCGAGTATCTCTTCTGGATCACCGACCCCCAGGAAGATCCGGATGCGTGGACGATCGCCGTCAACGAAGCACGCGGACCACGCTGGTTCACCTACGACGGAAACCTGACCCAGTTCCTCGTCTCCGTTCTGAGCGGCAACACAACCGTTCCCCAGTTCCCACGGGGCCTTCTGCAAAGCGGCACCGACTTCGAGCCGTCACGCCTGGACGAGTGGTCACCACCGCTACCACCAGCAAGTCCGCCCTCTGACCCTGAGGTCATCCGACAATGGGCGCGCGCGAACGGATACGACGTCCCGATGCGCGGACGCATTCCTGCAAGAGTCCGGCAGGCATGGGAACAGGCACACGGAATCGACTGACCGCATCGACGGTGCGAGCGTGCCGGATCGGCGCGGAGGGCCCCGATAGTGCCGAGGCAGGTCACGGAAGACTGCTGACTGGGCCGCTTCGCCGAGCGCTCCACGTGCGTCGCCGCCTCCGCCGGCCGGAGATGGCGGATCGGGCGACACCGCCAGTGCAGCTCGGACAGGCCCTGCCAAAGAGGTTCCCCAAGTGCGGACTCTTCAGCGAAACGGAAACGAAGCCGCGACCATCTGGATCCCTGCATGCGCGAGCTGCGGGCCTCCGACAGGGCCCCGGCCAACCGGACGGTTCATGATCAGTTCCCATTTGCGCGGCGCCTCGCGCGGTGCGGGCACCTGGACACGGCGGCACACCGCAGCCGTCCTGAACGGATACTGCTGGTCGTGGTGCTGGACTGCTTCCCGGGAAGGCACGAGCTATCCAGGCTTCCGATTCACCCCGTGGCGCAGTGTCTTGATCTGCCAGATGTAGTTGCGTCCTTCGGGACAGGCGTGGACACGCAGGTAGATTGGGTCGTCGTTGCCCGTGTGGCTTTGTTCACGACTTTCGACAGCGATTGTTAAGCAATTCGGGAGGCGCTCTGACGCTGTCGTGTTCGATGTTCACGAGAAGCAGCAGCACTGAACCTCGGCCCCAGCGAGGGCACGGTTCGGGCTCCCGGTAGCGTCACCGGGACACTCGCGCCGAAGGAGAGGGCACCCACTCGTGAACCTGGGCATCGTCGGGCAGGCCGCCGGGCTGTTCGCCGTCACCAACATCGACGACATCCTGATCCTGTCGCTGTTCTTCGCCCAGGGCGCCGGGCATCACGGCTCCGTCCGCCGGATCGTCATCGGCCAGTACCTCGGCTTCGCCGCCATCCTCGCCGGGGCGGGCGCCGCCGCCTTCGGCGCCACCTTCCTGCCCGAGTCGGCAATCCCCTACCTCGGCCTGCTGCCCCTCGCCCTGGGGCTCAAGGCGGCCTGGCAGGCGTGGAAGCACCGCGACGATGAGGACGACGAAAAGGAGACGCCCGAGGGCGGCCCAAAGGCGCTGGAGGTCGCCGCGGTCACGTTCGCCAACGGCGGCGACAACATCGGGGTCTACGTTCCCGTATTCGCCACCGCCGGCGTCGGCGGCATGAGCGTGTACGTGATCGTCTTCCTGATCCTGGTGGCCGTGTGGTGCTTCGCGGGCCGCTTCTTCGCCACCCGCCCCGTCATCGCCAAGGCCCTCAGCCGTTGGGGACACATCCTGCTGCCCATGGTCCTGACCACCATCGGCCTGCTCATCCTCATCGAAGGCGGCGCCTTCGGCCTGTGAGGCACTTGGAACTCACAGGCAGGGAGCCCGTTCGAATCCCCATGCCGTCCAGGCGCCTCCCAAACTGGTGCACATGTGCTGCCGAATCTGGTGAACAGAGCCACCGTCCGGGGCACTCGGTGGGCCTAGGCGGGCCGGAGCGCGGTCGCGCACGAAGTGGCCCAGCACCTGCGCGGCATGGGTGGCCTGCTCGGGGGCATCCTGGACGATCTGCTCCAGCGCCAACGCTCCGCCGATCCGCACATACCTCTGGTCGGACCCGAGGCGCTCCAGGGCTTTGGTGAACCGCTCGGTGACCTGCCCCCGCCGGGTCAGCCGATAGTTGCGGATCGTGTACACCAGGGCCACTCCGGCCCCGATCGCAGCCGCACACGCGACGAGGGCGGTGCGCAGGCCAGTGACCAGCGCGGCCGAACCGCCGGCTTCACCCACCGTGGCCGTATCGATGTACCCCTTATCGAGCAGGTACGGCCCTCGCCACACCAGCCAGGGCAGACCGATCACCAGGGCCAGGGCGCCGCCCACGGCAAGCAGCCAGGAACCAATCCGGTGCAGGCGCCGTATGCGGCGTGCCCGAGCCCGCCGCTGATCGAGCGCAGTCGTCACACCCCCTGCTTACTGATCATTTCAGAATGAGGTTGGCTCTCAGGCTTGGCAGTTGGGCTGGTGGGCGGCAGAGTTCTGCGGGTGTCGGATGATCTTGTGCCTGATGATCTGTGGGATCGTGTCGCTCCGCTGCTCCCTCCTCGCCCGCCGCGGCGTCGGCGGTACCCGGGTCGGCTGCCGGCGGATGACCGTGCGGCTCTGCGCGGGATCGTCTACGTGCTGCGCACGGGTGTGACCTGGGCGGACGTGCCGACCGAGACGATCGGCTGCAGCGGGGTGGCGTGCTGGCGGCGCCTGCGCGACTGGACCGAGGCCGGCGTCTGGCCCCGCCTGCACGAGACCCTTTTCACGGAACTCCGCAAGGCCGGACTGTTGGACATGGAGGACGTCGCGGTCGACGGCTCGCACGTCCGGGCCCTCAAAGGGGGGCTCACACCGGACCTTCGCCGGTCGATCGCGGCCGCCGGGGCAGCAAGCACCATGTGATCACAGACCGGCACGGAACGCCCCTGGCAGTGTCGTTGACCAGCGGAAACCGTCACGACGTCACCCAGCTCATGCCCCTGCTGGACGCGATACCCCGCATCCGCGGCCTGGTGGGCAGGCCACGTCACCGACCACGGCGGCTGTTCGCCGACCGCGGCTACGACTACGACAAGTACCGGCGCTTCCTCCGCGCTCGCGGCATCACACCGAAGATCGCCCGCAAAGGCACCGCCCACGGTTCCGGCCTGGGCGGGACCAGGTGGGTCGTCGAGCGCACCTTCGCCTGGCTCCACCAGTTCAAACGCCTGCGGATCCGCTATGAGATGCGAGCCGACCTCCACCTCGGAGTGCTCCAACTCGCCTGCAGCATCATCTGCTTGCGACGACTACGAACCTCATTCTGAAATGATCAGTTAGGGGAAGCGGCCGCGAGATGGTGGCGCCACTCCGGGCCGCAGGTAGCGGTACACCCCGGAGGAGGCGCCCAAAGTCGAACACCACGAGACTCGATGCCCGCGCCTCCACCTGATCCGCAGCTCACGGGTCGGTC
Organism: Streptomyces sp. NPDC046727; assembly: GCF_040645635.1. Classification (NCBI taxonomy): domain Bacteria; kingdom Bacillati; phylum Actinomycetota; class Actinomycetes; order Kitasatosporales; family Streptomycetaceae; genus Streptomyces; species Streptomyces sp. NPDC046727. The sequence goes on along the minus strand of NZ_JBEYYR010000082.1, from coordinate 1,387 downwards.
AGCCACCATTTGCGGCTGGTGACACGGTTCTGACCAGCACCCCGGGATCCCCGCGAGTTCGCGGAAACTGAAAGTGCTTCAACACGAACCCGGGGGTGCGGTGCCCTGATTCTGGGGTGCGGACCCGCGAGTTCGCGTCAAGGCACGGGGCTGGGACCGGCGGCTTCTTCTCCAGGCGCCGTGCCGAGACGCACGCGAGCGAGTGACCGTCAGGCGGAGTTCGCAGATCCTCTGCGGTCAGCAGCGCGAGCCGGGCCCCACCGTGGCCACCACAATGAACCTCATGAGCAACGGATCGAACTGGCCTGCGGACAAGCTGTCGGCACTACGGCTCGGCAGACGTCTCGTCACAGAGGTTCCGGCATCAAGGCCGGACCGTCGGGCGTTCGTGGACATCACCCCGAGTTTGAGCGCACCGGATGCCCAGGCCCGCGAGGAGGGCTGGGCTCGCAGCGATTCGGGCCGGAGCTTCCGATTGGAACACTGGGAGTACAAGACCGATCGCATCGAGGGCTTCGACTACGACATCGGTGCGGAACTTGTGCAAACCGCTTCCGCAGCGAACGAAGCCGACCTGGACAGCATGCTCAACGCATGGCAACTACCTCCGGACCGCTTCGTCCACCCCTGGGCCAGCGAAGATCCCAAGTAGCTTCGGCGTCAAAGCAGCGGGAAATCGCATCCATCCACAGGCCTTGACTATGTACTCGCCAGACGGTCTCCAGGAAGGACTGCTGATTCGAGTCAAGACACCGGATCGATTTCGGTAGCTCGCTCAAGCAGCGCGCGTGCAGAATCCGCGTAGCGGATGGCTGTCTTCGAGTCCGAAGACTTCGGCGAGGTGGAGCGGGTGGGGGCCGTGGACGAGGGCTTCTTCAAGCTGGCGGTCGACGCGAAGCCGTTCGAGGGTTGTGGTCTGGCCGCGAAGGGCGGCGGAGACGGAGACGCCGCTGATGGGGCCAGTGTCCAGGGCGGTCTGCTTGTTGATCAGCAGGTGCGGGTTGGCGGTGTCGGGCCAACGCCGTCGCCGGTGCTCCAGCCAGACGAGGGCAGCGTGCAGGGTGAGCTCGTCCAGTGGTCGGATGCGGCTGTCGACAACGAGCCTACGGTTGCCAATGTCGAGGTCATCGAGCTGGAGGCGGCGGATCGCGCCGGTCCGGGCAGCGTGGACAGCCGCGAGGGCGAGGATCAGCCGGTCCGCCGGGCGGGTCACCGCGGCAACGGAGGACCGGACGTCCTCGTCTTCCAGGGGCTGGATGACGCCGCTCTCCTGCTGGCCGACCCGGATGCGGCTAGGCCGTTTCCTTCGGATCACCTCGCTGACCAGATGAAGATGGCGGCGAGGTGGAGTCCGGCCAGGTAGATGGTGGCGGTCTTGTCGTAGCGG
>NZ_JBEYYR010000081.1:0-7735 GCF_040645635.1 Streptomyces sp. NPDC046727 | reverse complement strand
CCGTCGTCGGCCCCCTCGCCTCCGGCGCCACGACCGAGCACCTCGGCTGGCGCTGGGTGTTCCTGGCCCGCGCGACCGACCCGGACCTGGTCATCGCCAACGACCCGGACGCGGACCGGTGCGCGGTGGCGGTGAAGGACGCCGGCGACTGGCGGATGCTGCGCGGCGACGAGGTCGGCGCCCTGCTCGCAGCCCACCTGGTCCGGCGTGGGGCGCGGGGCGTCTTCGCGGAGTCGATCGTCTCCTCCTCCCTCCTCGGCCGCATCGCCGAGAAGGCGGGCGTGCCGTTCGAGGAGACCCTGACCGGCTTCAAGTGGATCGCCCGCGTGGACGGCCTGCGCTACGGCTACGAGGAGGCCCTCGGCTACTGCGTGGACCCCGAGGGCGTGCGCGACAAGGACGGCATCACGGCGGCGCTCCTCATCACGGAGCTGGCCTCGGTGCTCAAGGAGGAGGGCCGTACCCTCCTCGACCTCCTGGACGACCTCGCCGTGGAGCACGGCCTGCACGCCACGGACCAGCTGTCGGTCCGGGTCCAGGACCTCTCGTTGATCGCGGACGCGATGCGCCGCCTGCGCGAGCAGCCCCCCACGGAGCTGGCCGGCCTGGCCATCACCCGGTCCGAGGACCTCACCCAGGGCACGGACAAGCTCCCGCCCACGGACGGCCTGCGCTACACCCTCGACGGCGCCCGGGTCATCGTCCGCCCGAGCGGCACCGAGCCGAAGCTGAAGTGCTACCTGGAGGTCGTCGTCCCGGTCGCCGCACACACCGACCTGCCGACGGCACGCGCCCGCGCGACCGAACTGCTGACCGCGGTGAAGCGAGACCTGTCGACGGCTGCGGGCATCTGACCCCGTTCAGACACCACTCCCACCTGCGCCCCGCCGACCTCCCTGGCGGGGCGCTTTGCCGTGTCCGGGGCTACCGGCCACTCCCCACGCTCGGCGCACTCATGGCCCTGCCGCCGGCCTCTGGAGGACCGGATCGGCGCCCACGGCTCGGTCCTCAGCACCTTCCCCTTCGCCCACCTTCGGCGGGCCCCGATTCAGTCTGTGTCGCGCATCACATTCGGCCCATGTCACGTCCAGGCCGCCTGCTCCCATCTGGTGGGCGTCAGCAAGCGAGCCGAGGAGGACGGAACCATGAGCGCACGGCAGGAGACCGGCACGGCGACCGCGCACCGCGTGGTGATCCTGGGGGCGGGATACGCGGGTATGGCCGCCGCCGTTCAGCTCGCGGCCCGGGTGAAGCGGCGCGAGGACGTGCAGGTGACCCTGGTGAATGCGCAGGAGCGGTTCACCGAGCGCATGCGGCTGCACATGACGGCGACCGGGCAGCGGCTCGCCGAGCTGAGCGTCCCGGAGCTGCTGGAGGGCACGGGCGCGCGGTTCGTGCGCGGCTGGGTGACGGCGGTGGACCCGGACGCGAAGACCGTGCGGATCGACGACGACCGTGTGCTGCCCTACGACACGCTGGTGTACGGGCTGGGCGGCGTCGCCGACACCTCGGCGATACCGGGGGCCGAGGACCAGGCGTACACCCTGAGCAGCGCCCAGGACGCCGAGCTGCTGGCCGGCCGGCTGGCGCGGCTCGGCAGCGGCACGGTGGTGGTCGCGGGCAGCGGACTGACCGGCATCGAGTCGGCCGCGGAGATCGCCGAGCGGCACCCGGAGTCGAACGTCGTGCTGCTGGGCAGGCAGGAGCCCGGTGCGGCCATGAACCCGAAGGCCAAGGCGTATCTGCACGCCGCGCTCGACCGGCTGGGCGTCCAGGTGCGCGCCGGCGTCGAGGTGGTGAAGGTGCTGCCCGACGCGGTGGAGCTGGCGGGCGGGGAGAGCATCGCCGCCGACGCGGTCCTGTGGACGAGCGGCACGCGGACCTCGCCGCTGGCGGCCGCCGCCGGGCTGGCCGTCGATGAGCGCGGCCGCATCGTCACCGACGCCGCACTGCGGTCGGTTTCCCACCCCGAGGTGTACGCGATCGGCGACGCGGCCGCGATCCGCCAGGGCTACGGCGTCATGCACGGCACCTGCCAGGGCGGCATGCCGACGGGGGTGCACGCCGCGCTGTCGATCGACCGTGTGCTCAGGGGCAAGCAGCCCAAGCCGTTCCGCTTCGGCTACTACCACACGCCGGTGAGCCTGGGACGCGGTGACGCTGTGGTGCAGTTCACCCGGCCCGATGACAGCCCGCGCCGGATCTGCCTGACGGGCCGCGTGGCCGTCCGGTACAAGGAGACGGTGACCGCCTCGCCCTGGCCGACGTACGGCCGTATGAAGAAGATGCCCGCCTCGGGTGCGTTCTGGCCCCGCGGTGGCCGCTTCACCCAGGGCCGGGGGGCCAAGTGACCGACCTGTCCGCCCACCCCGACCAGCAGGTCTTCCACGAGCACCGGCGGCTGCTGTTCTCCGTGGCCTACCGACTCCTCGGCAGCGCGGCCGATGCCGAGGACGCGGTCCAGGACGCCTGGATCAAGTGGTCCGCCGCGGACCGCTCGCAGGTGGCCGACCCCAAGGCGTACCTGACACGGATCGTCTCGAACGTGGCGCTGGAACGGCTGCGCTCCGCCCGGCACAAGCGGGAGACGTATGTGGGGCCGTGGCTGCCGGAGCCCATCCTCACCGGCGGGGATGCCTCCGAGGCCGTCACGGACGCCGAGTCGGTGTCGATGGCCATGCTGGTGGTGCTGGAGACGCTCAGCCCGCTGGAGCGCGCGGTGTTCGTGCTGAAGGAGGTCTTCGACTTCAGCCACGCCGAGATCGCCGAGGCGGTGGAGCGTTCCGAAGCAGCGGTGCGGCAGGCCGCGCACCGGGCCCGCGAGCACGTACAGGCCCGCCGGCCGCGCTTCGCCGCCGACCGGTCGCGGCAGCGCGAGGCCACCGAGCGGTTCTTCGCCGCCGCGACCGGCGGGGACGTCAACGCCCTGATGGAACTGCTCTCCCCGGACGTCACGCTGTGGACCGACGGCGGCGGCAAGGTCCGCCAGGCCCTGCGCCCGGTGGTGGGCGCGGCCACGGTGGCCGCCTGGTTCGCGGCCATCGGCACCGTCACCTACCAGGGCGTCGAGCCCGCCGACATGAAGGCCGAACTCGTCGAGATCAACGGTGGGCCGGGGATGGTGTTCAGCGGTCAGGGACGCGTGATCGCCACCGTCACCTTCGACTTCGACGCCGACGGTCGTATCACCGCCATCCACAACGTGGCCAACCCGGACAAACTCCAGGCCGTCGCGGACGGCACCGCTTACGACATCGGAACGCAGTGAGCAGTGCCTCGGGGGCGGCCGACCGGCCGGCCTCGGTGGGGTTCGTCAACCAACGGGAGGCGTGACGCCGGCCCTGCCGACCGCGCTGCGCGCGTCGCCGGGGCCGTCCGGAGGGAGCCCGGCACGAGGTGGCTCAGCAGATCGCCCCGCTGCCGCACCCCCGCCCTCGATACGGCCCGACGTCACCCCGTAGCCAGCAGAATCGCCAGCAGCACCGCCCCCGCCACCGCCGGCGCGGCCACCTCGTACGCCCAGCGGACGGTGACCTCGCCCTGTGCCGACTCGGTCTGCTCCCCGTGCTCCAGGAGTTCCCGCAGGTCGTCCATGACCTTGTCGGTCTCCGCGCGGGTCGGGCCCGTGTCCGGGCCGCGCAGGGTGAATCCACCGAGGCCGAGGCCGAGGCCGCTCGGCGTGAGGCCGCCGCCCCGGCTGCCCGGCGTCACCCCGCGGGCCGCGTCGTCGGCCGCCCGCCGCTGGCGGCGGGACGCCTTGTTGCGGGCCCGCAGCGAGACGGGAATGGCCCACAGCTGGTACTTGGCGCCGGACTTGACGACGACCTCGTTGGTGTACCCGGAGCGCAGGGAGGCGACCTCGCCCCAGGGCACGGTGATCACCCGGAACGGGTTGCGGATGCGCAGCCGCTCCTCGTTCGCGAAGACCGCCGGGCGGAGTGTGAAGGCGAGGATCAGCGGCACGACCAGGATCAGGCCGGCCAGCGCCAGCCACGGGGTCCGGCCGTGGCCCTTGAACAGCGCGTCGAAGCCCAGCCAGAGCACGACCAGGAGCAGCAGCACGCCGCCCGCCAGCGCCATGGGCGAGCGATAGATCCGGTCCTTGCCGGCGGGCGCCGGAGGCTGTGACGCGGGTGACGGGTGGTCCGGGGTGGTCATGGCCCGATTCTGCCCGACACGCCCCACAGCGGGACCGGGCGGCCTCGAACCGGCGCTCATCCGTGATCTCCCGACCCGTGATGAGCAGCGGGGGTGTACAGAAACTACGCGCGTAGATATGCTCGTCTGGTGACCATGCCCACTACCGCACCCACAGCTCACGCTCTCTCGGACGTCACCGCGTCCGACAGCACGCTGCGCCGCTTCCTCCACGGGCTGCCCGGCGTCGACGCGGTCGGCCTGGAGGCGCGCGCCGCGTCTCTCGGCACCCGTTCCATCAAGACCACCGCGAAGGCGTACGCCATCGACCTCGCCATCTCGATGGTCGACCTGACGACGCTGGAAGGCGCGGACACCCCGGGCAAGGTCCGGGCGCTCGGCGCCAAGGCGGTCCATCCCGATCCGACGGACCGGACGACCCCGACCACGGCGGCCGTCTGCGTCTACCCGGACATGGTGGCCGTCGCCAAGGAGGCCGTCGCCGGCTCCGGCGTGAAGGTCGCCTCGGTCGCCACCGCCTTCCCGGCCGGCCGGGCCGCTCTCGACGTGAAGCTGGCCGACGTGCGGGACGCCGTCGCCGCCGGCGCCGACGAGATCGACATGGTCATCGACCGGGGCGCGTTCCTCGCCGGCAGGTACCTGAAGGTGTACGACGAGATCGTCGCCGTGAAGGAGGCCTGCGGGGACAGCGCCCGGCTGAAGGTCATCTTCGAGACCGGCGAGCTGTCGACGTACGACAACATCCGCCGGGCGAGCTGGCTGGGCATGCTGGCCGGCGCCGACTTCATCAAGACCTCCACCGGCAAGGTCGCCGTCAACGCGACCCCCGCCAACACCCTGCTGATGCTGGAGGCCGTACGGGACTTCCGTGCGCAGACCGGCGTCCAGGTCGGCGTGAAGCCCGCCGGCGGCATCCGCACCAGCAAGGACGCGATCAAGTTCCTGGTCCTGGTCAACGAGACCGCGGGCGAGGACTGGCTGGACAACCACTGGTTCCGCTTCGGCGCCTCCTCGCTGCTCAACGACCTGCTGATGCAGCGGCAGAAGCTGGCCACCGGCCGCTACTCCGGTCCCGACTACGTGACGGTGGACTGATCCCCCATGGCTTTTGAGTACGCACCCGCCCCCGAGTCCCGCGCGATCGTCGACATCGCGCCCTCGTACGGCCTGTTCATCGACGGCGAGTTCACCGAGGCCGCCGACGGCAAGGTCTTCAAGACCGTCAGCCCCAGCACGGAAGAAGTGCTCTCCGAGGTCGCCCAGGCCGGCGCCGAGGACGTCGACCGCGCGGTGAAGGCGGCCCGCAAGGCGTTCGAGACGTGGTCGGCGCTGCCCGGCTCCGAGCGCGCCAAGTACCTGTTCCGCATCGCCCGGATCATCCAGGAGCGCAGCCGCGAGCTGGCCGTCCTGGAGACGCTGGACAACGGCAAGCCGATCAAGGAGACCCGCGACGCGGACCTCCCGCTGGTCGCCGCGCACTTCTTCTACTACGCGGGCTGGGCCGACAAGCTCGACCACGCCGGCTTCGGCGCGAACCCGCGCCCGCTCGGCGTCGCCGGCCAGGTCATCCCCTGGAACTTCCCGCTGCTGATGCTGGCGTGGAAGATCGCCCCGGCCCTCGCGACCGGCAACACGGTCGTCCTGAAGCCGGCGGAGACCACTCCCCTGTCCGCGCTGTTCTTCGCGGACATCTGCCGCCAGGCCGGCCTGCCCAAGGGTGTCGTCAACATCCTCCCGGGCTACGGCGACGCGGGCGCCGCGCTCGTCGCGCACCCGGACGTCGACAAGGTCGCCTTCACCGGCTCCACGGCCGTGGGCAAGGAGATCGCCCGCACGGTGGCCGGCACGAAGAAGAAGCTCACCCTCGAACTGGGCGGCAAGGGCGCCAACATCGTCTTCGACGACGCCCCCATCGACCAGGCCGTCGAGGGCATCGTGACCGGCATCTTCTTCAACCAGGGCCAGGTCTGCTGCGCGGGCAGCCGCCTCCTCGTCCAGGAGTCGATCCAGGACGAGCTGCTGGACTCCCTCAAGCGCCGTCTGTCCACGCTCCGCCTCGGCGACCCGCTGGACAAGAACACCGACATCGGCGCGATCAACTCCGCCGAGCAGCTGGCCCGGATCACCGCGCTGGCCGAGCGGGGCGAGGCGGAGGGCGCCGAGCGCTGGTCCCCGGCCTGCGAACTCCCGTCCTCCGGCTACTGGTTCGCGCCGACGCTGTTCACGAACGTCACCCAGGCGCACACCATCGCCCGCGACGAGATCTTCGGCCCGGTGCTGTCGGTCCTCACCTTCCGCACGCCGGACGAGGCGGTCGCCAAGGCGAACAACACGCAGTACGGCCTGTCCGCGGGCATCTGGACCGAGAAGGGCTCCCGCATCCTGGCCGTCGCGAACAAGCTGCGCGCCGGTGTCGTCTGGTCCAACACGTTCAACAAGTTCGACCCGACCTCGCCCTTCGGCGGCTACAAGGAGTCGGGCTTCGGCCGCGAGGGCGGTCGCCACGGCCTGGAGGCATACCTCGATGTCTGACCGTCTGAGCGTCTTCAAGACCTACAAGCTGTACGTCGGCGGGAAGTTCCCGCGTTCCGAGAGCGGCCGGGTGTACGAGGTGACCGACTCCAAGGGCAACTGGCTGGCGAACGCACCCCTCTCCTCCCGCAAGGACGCCCGTGACGCGGTGGTCGCCGCGCGCAAGGCGTTCGGCGGCTGGTCCGGCGCGACCGCGTACAACCGCGGCCAGATCCTCTACCGCGTCGCGGAGATGCTGGAGGGCCGCAAGGAGCAGTTCGTCCGCGAGGTGGCCGACGCCGAGGGGCTGTCCAGGTCGAAGGCCGCCGCGGTCGTGGACGCGACCATCGACCGCTGGGTCTGGTACGCGGGCTGGACCGACAAGATCGCCCAGGTGATCGGCGGCGCCAACCCGGTCGCGGGCCCGTACTTCAACCTCTCCTCCCCGGAGCCGACCGGCGTGGTCGCCGTGCTGGCCCCGCAGGAGTCGTCCTTCCTCGGCCTGGTGTCGGTCGTGGCCCCGGTGATCGCCACCGGCAACACGGCGGTCGTCGTCGCCTCCGAGAAGGCCCCGCTGCCGGCCCTGTCCCTGGGCGAGGTGCTGGCCACCTCCGACGTCCCGGGCGGTGTCGTCAACGTCCTGTCCGGCCGTACGGCGGAGCTCGCGGCGCCGCTGGCCGCGCACCAGGACGTCAACGCGATCGACCTCGCGGGCGCGGACGAGGAACTGGCGAAGGAACTGGAGATCGCGGCGGCCGACAATCTGAAGCGCGTGCTGCGTCCACAGCCTGTGGATTACTCCGAGACGCCGGGAACCGACCGGATGACGGCGTTCCTGGAGACGAAGACGGTCTGGCACCCGACGGGGTCGCTGGGCGCGTCCGGTTCTTCGTACTGACCACTGAGTTCTGAGTACTGAGTACTGAGTACTGACGACGTCACGGCGGGGAGCTGCGGCCGGTCACGACCGGCTGGACGAGGTGACCGAGGCGCGGAGGGGCGGATTCTGTTACGAACTGAACGGCGCGTTCGGCACGTTGCTCGCCGCCCTCGGCTACGAGGTGGA
>NZ_JBEYYR010000080.1:0-8066 GCF_040645635.1 Streptomyces sp. NPDC046727 | reverse complement strand
AGGCGGAGGAGGGCGCCAACGCGGAGCGTTGGCAACCGACGACAACGCCGCAGATGTGCGTGCCAGACCCCGCGACGCCGGGATGATCCAAACGACAGGGCCTAGGCCCAAAGCGACAGGGCGTGGTGCCTCGGCACCAGGAAGAACACGAGCCCCCGATGCCTGCGGCATCGGGGGCTCGGCGTGGGTGCCGCTCCGCTCAGCCGGCCCGTACGGCCGCCGCGTCGAGGCCCGGCCGGCGGTCCCACTGCTCCGTCAGGAAGGACCCGATGTCCCGCACCGACTCGGCGGCCTCCCTGACCAGCCCCGCCTGGGCCTGCGCCGCATGCCACAGCACCCGGCTCTCCGCGAGGCGCACCGTCACACCGGCACGGCGCAACGACGCCGCCAGGTCGAGGCACGGCCCGTAGAGCAGCTCCCGCGTGTTGGTGTGGACATAGGTGGGCGGCAGCCCGGTGAGCTCGCCACGGGCGGGGGCGTACCGGGGATCGGCGGGGTCCGTGTCCCCCAGGTACGCGGCGGCACAGGCGAGCCCCCACGCCCGGCTGACCACCAGGTCCCGGCGCCGCTCGGCGACCAGGCCCGGGTCGGCCCACGGCGAGATGAGCGCCAGCGCGGCCGGCACTCCCGGCCGGCCGGCATCACCTTCGCCGGCGTGCTCACCGGCCAGGGCGACGAGATGCTGCGTCGCCGCGAGCGCGATCCCGCCGCCCGCCGAGTCACCGGCGAGCACCAGGGAGGACGGCGCATGGCCCTCGCCCTGTGCGAGGACCTCCATCGCCGCCAGCGTGTCCTCCACGGCCGCGGGGCACGGATGCTCGGGGGCGAGGCGGTAGTCGAGCAGATAGACGGGACGGGCGGTCGCGCGGGACAGATGAGCCGCGAGGGAGCGGTGCGTCGCGGGGGAACCCACGGTGAACCCGCCGCCGTGCAGATACAGAACGGCGCCCGGACCGGTGACCGGCCCTACCGTGACACGTTCGGCCCGACGCGCCCCGAGCCACAGCCTCTCCACCCGCGCCCCGGCGGGCATCGGCTGGCCGACGGAGAACGCGTTCAGCAGCATGCGCTGTACCGGCCAGGGAACACGGGGGTGGAACGTCGTCCGGAAGAACGGGTGCAGCAGGGCTCGCGCCACCGTCGGCGGAAGGTTCATGCGCGCGCTCCCGGACGGGGCGCGATCCTGAGCAGACGGGACATGACGGCCCCGAAGCGCTGGGAGCCCGCGGGCGAGATCCGGCCCAGCAGGTCCAGGGCCTTGGCCTCGGCACCGATGAGGACGCGCGCCCGCTGCTCGTGCACCCCGCGCACGATGGTCTCGGCGGCCATCTCGGGGGTGTGCAGCGCGAGGCGCTTGTCGAAGGCGCGCGCGATGGACGCCGCGTCCAGGCCCGCGGCGGCGCCGGCGCTGCGGGCCACCGAGGTCTTGATGCCGCCCGGGTGGACCGCGGTCACGCGCACGGGATACCGGGCCAGCAGCATCTCCTGCCGCAGCGCCTCGGTGAAGCCGCGGACGGCGAACTTCGAGGCGCTGTACGCGCTCTGCCCCGGGTAGGTGATCAGACCGAAGAGGCTGGAGACGTTGACGACATGGCCGTCACGGGACGCGATCAGGTACGGGAGGAACGACTTGGTCATGTACACAGTGCCCCAGAAGTTGACGTCGAGAACCCGCTCGACCTCCTCGAACGACTGCCGCTCCACCTCGCCGTAGTAGGCGATGCCCGCGTTGTTGTAGACCTGGTGGACCGTGCTGAAGTACGCGCGGACGTCATGCGCGTAGTCCGTGACGGCCTCCTGCTCGGTGACGTCGAGGCGGGTGGCCCAGATGTCCCGGCCGTGCTCCGCGCACATCTTCGCGGTCTCCTCGACGCTCTTCTCGTCGATGTCGGACAGCGCCAGGTGCGCCCCGAGTTCGGTGAGGCGCACGGCGAGCGCGCGCCCGATCCCGGACCCGGCACCCGTGATGACGACGACCTTGTCCTTGAAGCTGTCCAGAGGCTTCCTTGCCATGCGCGTCCTCACCTCGAGATGTGGTAGGCGTCAACGTCGAAGGTTCGCGTGATGCGGCGGAAGGCGTACGAGAAGCCCGGCCACATCGTGGTGTTGGCACCGTGCTTGTCCAGGTACCAGCTGGAGCAGCCGCCCGTGTTCCACACACTGCGCGACAGCTCTCCCTGCAGGGACCGGTAGAAGGCGTCCTGCGCGGACTCCCGCACCTCGATCGTCCGCAGCCCCTGGCGCTTCATGAGGGTGAGGGCGCCGACGAGGTAGTTCACCTGCGCCTCGATCATGAAGATCATCGAGTTGTGGCCGAGCCCGGTGTTCGGGCCCACCAGCAGGAACATGTTGGGGAAGCCCGCGATGGCGGTGCCCTTGTAGCACTTGCGGCCGACCGTGTCGAACACGTCCTGGAGACTGCGCCCGTCCTTGCCGAAGATCCTCCGGTACATCGGGGAGTCGGTGACGTGGAAGCCGGTGGCGAAGACGATGACGTCCGTGGGGTGCTCCACGCCGTCCGCCGTGACGAGGGACTTCTCGCGGATCTGCGTGATGCCCTCGGTGACCAGGCGCACGTGGTCCAGATTGAACGTGGGGTAGTAGGTGTTGGAGAGCAGGATGCGCTTGCAGCCGAGCCCGTAGTCGGGGCGCAGCCGGCGGCGCAGCGCCGGGTCCCGGACCTCACGACGGAGCTTGGCGCGGGCCAGCAGCTCGACCGGCTTCAGCAGCGCGGGCACCTTGGCCAGAGCGATCGCCTGCGCCTCGTGGGCCCAGTAGATTCCCGTGCGCACGGCACGCTGGTAGAAGGGCACGTACCTGCACGCGAGGCGTTCGGCCGTCGAGTACCGGCGGTCGAGGCGGGGCATGACCCACGGAGCGGTGCGCTGGTGCACCTGGAGTTCCGCGGCCTGCGGGGCGATGGCCGGCACGATCTGGATGGCGGACGCTCCGGTGCCGACGACGGCGACCCGCTTCCCCGTCAGATCGGTGTCGTGGTTCCAGCGCGCCGAGTGATGGATGTCCCCGGCGAAGGTGTCGAGGCCGGGGATGTCCGGCAGCGCCGGCTCGCACAGCGCTCCGAAGGCACCCACCAGGACGGTCGAGGCGAACGTCCCCTGGGACGTCTCGACCCGCCAGCCCTCCTCCTCGCCCTGCCAGCGCGCGCTCAGCACCTCGCAGTCGAAGACGTGACGGTCGTGCACCCGGTAGCGGCGCGCGACCTTCTCGATGTAGGCCTGGATCTCCGGCTGCGGGGAGAACGACCGGGTCCAGCCCGGGTTGAGGGCGAACGAGTAGGAGTACAGGTGGGACGGGACGTCGCACGCGGCTCCCGGGTAGGTGTTGTCCCGCCAGGTCCCCCCGACGCCGTGGCCGCGATCGAGGACCAGGAAGTCGTCCCAGCCCTGACGCCGGAAGCGGATCGCCGCGGCCAGACCCGCGAGCCCGCTGCCGATCACCAGGGTGTGCACACGCCGGGCCGGGCCCTTCCGGCGGGCCGAGGAGGGGGCGGGGCTGGTCCGCGACGCGCTCGGTGTCGTGTGGATGTCTGAAGCACTCAAGAAGGATCAGCTCCCCGTCGCGTCTGCCATACGTACCCGGACAGTGATGGTGCTGCAGGGCCCTGACATCCCTCTGAATCGGTGCCGTCGGCAGGGACAGGACGGTTTCAGAACCGGAGCTGATGCTTGTTGCCTTGGGATGGCCGCGCGGCTTCGGCTGCCGCGCCGTCCATGTCCCCGCAGCGAGCGACCAGATGAGGAGAGACCCCGATGGCCTTTGCGCAGGAGACGGACGAGTCCATCGAAACCCCGGACGTGCTGATCGTGGGCACCGGACTGGCCGGTCTCGGCATGGCGGTGAAGCTCGCCGAGGCCGGCCATCGCGACTTCGTCATCCTGGAGAAGGCTGACGGCGTCGGAGGCACCTGGCGGGAGAACACGTACCCGGGCTGCGCCTGCGATGTGGCGAGCGTCATGTATTCGTACTCCTTCGCTCCGAACCGGAACTGGAGCCGGATGTACGCGGAGCAGCCGGAGATCCTCGACTACATCAAGCACGTCGTCAAGGAACGCGATCTGGAGCCGCACATCCGGTTCAACACGGAGGTCACGTCGTACGAGTTCGACGAGGCGGCCGACCGCTGGCACGTCAAGACCCGCTCCGGCCAGGAGTACCACCCGCGGATCGTCGTCCTGGCCCATGGCGCGCTGCACCAGCCGAACGTCCCGGACCTGCCGGGCATGGAGCGCTTCAAGGGAGAGCTGTTCCACTCGGCGCAGTGGGACCACTCGGTCGACCTGAGGGGCAAGCGGGTCGCCGTCATCGGTACCGGCTCCAGCGCGGTGCAGTTCATCCCGCGGATCGCGGGCATCGCGTCGCATGTCGACGTCTTCCAGCGCAACGCGCACTGGGTGCTGCCGAAGGCCGACCGGCCGCTCAAGCACCTCGAGCGTCGCCTCTTCGCGTCGCTGCCCTTCGTCCAGCGGCTGTACCGGCTCGCCGCGTACTGGACCCACGAGCTTCCCGTGCTCGCGTTCCTCAACCCGAAGTACCTCGGCGTCCTCGAACTGGCGGCGAAGCGCACGCTGGAGAAGCAGGTGCCGGATCCCGAGCTCCGGGCCAAGCTCACCCCCGGCTACCGCATCGGCTGCAAGCGCATCCTGCTCACGAACGACTACTTCCCGGCCCTGCAGCGCCCGGACGTCTCCCTCACCACCTCCGGTATCGACGAGTTCACCGAGTCGGGGATCAGGACGAAGGACGGCGAGCTGCACGAGGCGGACGTGGTGATCCTGGCCACGGGCTTCTCCACCGACAACCGGTGCGCCAACGAGCACATCGTCGGCCGCGGCGGGCTGACCATCCAGGAGGCCTGGCGCGACGGCATGACGGCCCACCTGGGCACCACCGTCGCCGGGTTCCCGAACCTGTTCATGCTGATGGGGCCGAACTCCGGCGGCGGCGCCCAGTCGATCCTGTTCGTCATCGAGGCGCAGCTCCACTACATCGTCGAGTGCCTGAAGCTCATGCGGTCCCGTCGCGCCACGCGCCTCGAGGTCCGCTCCGAGGTGCAGAAGCGCTTCAACGACTGGCTGCACGCCAAGCTGTCGGGATCCGTGTGGAACTCGGGCGGCTGCCACAGCTGGTTCCTCGACCACCGGGGCGTCAACCGCCAGTCCTGGCCGGGAACCGGCACCTCCTACTGGCGCGCCACCCGCCGGCCCGACCCGCGGGCGTTCCTGCTGACCCAGGGCGGGGGCGGCCGATCGAAGTAGCCGTACGGCCGGTGCACCGCCGTCGCGGCGGGCCCGGCCCTACCGGCCGAACGACAGGCCGGCGTCTCCCGGGAGACGCCGGCCTGACTGTCTCATGGGGCCCGGAGCGAGACGCTCTCAGGGCGTTTTCAGAAGATCCCCGACGGTGCGGCGGACCTTGGCGACGACCTCTTCGTCTCCCAGGCGCAGCGCCGTATTGGCCGCACAGAGGACGGAATCGATCTGGAAGACCGCGAGGTCGATGTCGAGATCCGCGATTTCCTGGGCCGCGACGGCGTTCCGCAGTTCCTTCTCGATGGTTTCGAGCCATTGTTGCTGAGTCCGGAACAGGGCGTCCCGGACCGCTCCCGGTTTGCTGTCGAAACGGGCGAGGTTGGCGACCTGGAAGCAGCCGCCTTCGAACAGCGGGGTTTTGGCGTAGTCAATCCAGTGTTCGATCAGAGAACGCAGCCGCTCGACTCCCGGGGCAGCTGACCGCGCCGGGCGGACGACCGCGTCGATGAACATGGTGCGCGCGTAATCGATGGTCCCGAGCTGGAGCACTTCCTTGGACCTGAAGAGTGTCTGGATCCCCGCCTTGCTCATGCCCGTGTCGGTCGCCAGACGGCCGAAACTCACATCGTCCAGCCCGTCGAGGGAGGCGATGTCGACGGCTCGCCGCAGCACGATCTCACGCGCCCGCGCACCTCTGAGCAGGCGCTTGTCCGTGATCGACACCTTGTCCGCGCGTGTGACGAAGGTTCGCTCCGCGGTTCGCTCGTCAGTGCCCATACGGCCGATCGTACCTCTTGTCTGCGACTTTGTGAGGAGGGCCGCTGGACGATCTTGAACATCCGCGCTTCATCTGTTCGCCACCGTCCCGATCGCAAGGGTTTCGCCGGCCGAGATCTCGGACCGCGGAACCCGCTCATTCGTGCGGGTCACCTACTCGAATATGCGGGCTGTGCGATCAGTGGCCGAAAGATTAGGCTCCTCGCGTCTCTGGCATGTGTGAGGAATTCCCCGGGGGAGGAGCAAGCCTTGTCGGCCATGAGTATCAGGGTGCTTGGACCGTTGCGAATCGAGGTGGACGACTCGGAGGTGGAGTTGTGCGGAGCCAAGCTCCGCGACATTCTCGCCGTGCTCGCGCTGCGGGCGGGCGAAGGTATTCGACGTGACGAACTCATCGAAGAGCTGAATCTGGCGAGCACGACACGGGACGCGACGAACGCGGTGCACGCCCACATACGCAGGCTCCGCCGCTGGCTGGAGACGCACGGCATGCCGGCCGACGTGGTCGAGACGGTCGACTCCGGATACCGGCTGAACGTGGACCGGGCGTCCGTCGACGCCCACCGCTTCCGGGACCTCGTGCAGCGCGGGCTGAGCCTGGCGCCGGCGACCCCGTCCGTCGTGGCCGCGATCCTGGAGGAAGCGCTCTCGCTGTGGCGCGCGGACGCGCTGATGGACTCCCGGCACGGTCCGCTGACCACGTCCGCGGCCGACGAACTGCATCAGTGGCGGTCGACGGCGCGCGACGCCCTGCTCGACGCCTGGCTCGCGCTCGGCCAGGACAACCAGGTGATCCTCAGCGCGCCGCGATTCATCGCCGACGACCCGCTGAACGAGTCCATCCGCGTGCGCCAGCTCACGGCGCTGCGGCGGATGGGCCGGTACACGGAGGCGGTCCGGGCCTACCACAACGCCGAGCGCGTCCTGTTCCAGGAGCTGAGTGTCGAGCCCGGCCCCGAGCTGCGCACGGCGCACAGTGCCGCGCGGCAGCGGATCTCCTCGGACCTCATGCGCGAACGGGCGGAACTGGCCCGCCTGACGTGACATCCCACTGAGCCCGGCGCCGACGCCGGAAGCGGCGTGGTGGAGGAGTCCACGGTCTCCGTCACCGCGCCGCTCCGGTGTGTCCCGGCGGGTCGCACCGGCGTTCAGCGCGTGCGGCGCGCCAGGGTGCCGGCCAGCGCCTTGACCATCTCGCTCGCCATGACGGCCTGTCCCGACGTGGAGAAGTGGATGCGGTCCGCGCTCAGGAGGTTCTCCCGGGAGTTGACGGGGTGGTCGAACATGTCGACGACGACGGCGCCGTACTCGTCCGCGAGCTCGCGCGTGATGTCGTTGAGGGTGAGCACCCGCTCGGTCCAGTCCTCGAAGACCGGCACCACGTAGGCGCGGCCCAGGGTGAACGTCGTGAGCTGGGCACCCGTCTCGGCCGCGAGGGCGTACAGCTTGCGCATGTTCTGCTCGATCTCCCCGAAGTCCGGCGTACGACGCAGCAGGTCGTTGGGGCCGCAGGGGATGTGCAGCAGATCCGGGGCGAAGTCCCGCATGCCGTCGATCTGGTGGTTGAGCGTGTCGACCGTCGTGGCGCCGATCACCGCCGTGTTCAGGTAGGCCAGACCGGGCCTCACCTGGCGCAGGATGTGCGCGAATCGATCGGACCAGCCCTGGTCCCCGTAGCCCTCGCTCTTGTCGCCCGTGCCCGCGGAGAGGCTGTCCCCGATCACGGCGTAGCGCTGCCAGGGGGCGTCGAAGAGCATCGCCGCAGCGTCGACCGTGTCCAGGCAGAACGGGTCGGTCTCTTCGGTGAAGGGTGTCGAAGTCATTAACAAAGAATGCGGTCGATCGTATGTACTGTCAAGAGGTGTGCGGGCCCCCCGGGCACCCGCCCCGCCGATGGGTGCACGGCAACGCAGCGAGGCCCCGACCGTACGGTCGGGGGGGGCCGCGCTGGGGGTGGCGTTTGGGTGGGCGGGGGGGGGGGGGGACGCCCCCGCCCGGTAGAGGGGCCGAGGGCCGCTA
>NZ_JBEYYR010000079.1:0-8414 GCF_040645635.1 Streptomyces sp. NPDC046727 | reverse complement strand
CGCCACCGCACCCGGCACCCGGCGAACCTGCTCCGCAAACCAGTCGACCACCGTCACACCAGCCGTCACACCAGACGGCACACCACCCCCACCACCACTCCACTCCCCCACCAACACACCACGCTCAACCCCCGACAACACCTCAGCCGCCCCCACCGGCCGATCAGGCTCCCCAACAAACGCCCGCAACAACCGCACAAAGCGCGCCACAAAACCCTCAACCGTCCCCCGGTCAAACACATCAACCGAGAAACCAAACACACCCGACAACCCAGCCGGCCCACCCTCACCATCGAAAACCTCGCCGAGGTGCACCGACAGGTCGAACTTGACCGAACCCGACGTGGCCGATTCGGCGTTCAGCGCGAGACCTGGCAGGCGAAGTTCCGGGGCCGTGTTGTTCTGGAAGGTGAGCATCACCTGGAACAGGGGGTGCCGGGACATCGAGCGGACGGGGTTCAGCACTTCCACCAGGTGCTCGAACGGCACGTCCTGGTTTCCGAAGGCGGACAGGTCGGATTCCCGCACGCGGCCGACCAGTTCCCGGAAGGTCGGGTCACCGGACAGGTCGGTGCGCAGCACCAGCGTGTTCACGAAGAACCCGACGAGATCGTCCAGCGCCTCGTCCGTACGGCCGGCCACCGGCGAACCGATCGGGATGTCCGTCCCCGCACCCAGACGGGACAGCAGCGCCGCGAACGCCGCCTGCACCACCATGAACACACTCGCGTCCGACGCGCGGGCGAACTCGGCGATGCTCTGGTGCAGCTCCGCGTCCAGAATCACCGGGACGGTATCGCCACGGTATGTGGCCGCGGTCGGGCGGGGCCGGTCGAAGGGGAGGTCCAACTGATCGGGCAGGTCGGCGAGTTGCTCGGTCCAGTAGGCGACCTGCTTGCTGAGCAGGCTCTCGGGGTCGGAGTCGTCACCGAGCAGTTCCCGCTGCCACAAGGCATAGTCCGCGTACTGCACCGGCAAGGGCCGCCAGGCCGGCGTACGGCCGCCGACCCTCGCCTCGTAGGCCAGGGCGACATCGCGCGCGAGCGGGGCCAGCGACCAGCCGTCACTCGCGATGTGATGGAGGACGACCACCAGGACGTGCGTGGTGTCGTCGATCGCGAACAGCTCCGCCCGCAGCGGGGCCTCGCGCGTCAGATCGAAGCCACGACGCGCGGTCCGTGCCACCGCCTCCGACACGTCCTCGTCGCCGATCTTCCGCACGGGCAGTTCCACCATGGCGTCCGCCACGTCGAGGACACGCTGACGCGGGATACCGTCCGGACCCTCCGGAAAGACCGTACGCAGACTCTCGTGGCGCGCGACCACATCACCCAGAGCCGCAGCCAGCGCCCCGCGGTCCAGCCAGCCGGTCAGCCGCAGCGCGACCGGCATGTTGTACGTGGCCGACCCAGACCCCTGGATCCGATTGAGGAACCACAACCGCCGCTGCGCGAACGACAACGGCACCTCAGCCGGACGAGACACCGGCTCCAGCGCGGCACGCGCGTCCTGGGCACCTGTCATGCGGGCGTTCAGCTGGGCGACGGTCGGGGCCTCGAACAGCGCGCGCGGTGGCACCTCCACACCGAATACCGCACGGATGCGGCTGATGACGCGGGTGGCGTGCAGCGAGTGTCCGCCGAGGTCGAAGAAGCTGTCGTCGATGCCGACCCGTTCCGCGCCCAGCACCTCGGCGAAGATGGCGCAGAGAGACTCCTCGCGGGCGTCGCGCGGGCCACGCGCACGCTGTGCATCCGTGTAGTCGGGGGCGGGCAGGGCCCGGCGGTCGATCTTGCGGTGCGCGGTCAGCGGGAGTTCGGGGAGGGTCACGACGGCGGCCGGGACCATGAACTCCGGCAATACGGAGGCCACGTAGCGTCGAATGTCCGCACCCTCAAGCCCGTCCTGTCCGACGGCCGGTACGACGTAGGCGACCAGCCTCTTGTCACCCGGCTGGTCCTCCCGCGCCATCACCGTGACCTGCGATATCTGCGGATGCCCGGCGATCACCGACTCGATCTCGCCCAGCTCGATCCGAAAACCGCGGATCTTGACCTGCTCGTCGGCACGAGCGACGTACTCCAGCTGACCGTCCCGGCGACGACGCACGACATCACCCGTGCGATACATGCGCGCACCCGCGTCACCGAACGGGTCAGCGACGAAACGGTCAGCCGTCAGCCCCGGCCGGTTCAGATACCCCCGGGCCAGCTGAGCACCCGCCAGGTACAGCTCCCCCGCCACGCCCGCCGGCACCGGACGCAGCCGGTCGTCCAGCACATAGGCGCGGGTGTTCCACACCGGACGACCGATCGGCGGCACGCCCTCACCCGACAACGGCGCACTCGCCGTGGAGGCCACCGTCGCCTCGGTCGGGCCGTAGATGTTAACCATCCGCCGGCCACGCGACCATTCCCGGGCCACCTCCGGCGGGCACGCCTCACCCGCCACGACGAGGGTCAGTCCCTCGGGCAGCCCACCGGCCTCCGCCAGGACCGGAAGCGTCGCCGGCGGCAGCGTCGCGTGCGTCACCCCGTACTCGCGCACCAGGCGCACCAGCTCAGGTCCGGGGACCAGGCGCTCGGCCGTGCCCAGCACCAGCGTCGCCCCGGCCAGCCACGCCGGCCACATATCCGCCACCGCCGCATCAAAACTCGGCGAAGCGAACTGCAGCAGACGGCTCTCCTCGCCGATGCCCAGCCGTGCCACGTGGTCCAGGGCCAGGTTCACCACACCCGCATGCCCGACGACCACACCCTTCGGACGCCCCGTCGAACCCGACGTATAGATCACATACGCAGGGTGGTTGGGCAGAAGAGGATTGCGGCGGTCAGTGTCCGACAGGTCCGCCCCGGACTCCGCCGACACGGTGTCCGCGATGTCCTCCAACACCAGCATGTCGGTGTCTTCGGGTACCGCCGCTTGTACGGATGCGCTGGTGATCACGACGGCCGGCCGAGCGTCCTGGAGCATGTAGGCGATCCGCTCCGCCGGATACTGCGGGTCCACCGGCACATACGCCGCACCCGCCTTCAACACCGCCAACATCACCACAACCAGCTCCGGCGAACGCGGCAACACCAACGCCACCCGCTCCTCCGGACCCACACCACGCCCCACCAAGAACCGGGCCAACCGGTTCGCCCGCGCGTTCAACTCCGCATACGACAGCCCCACACCCTCAAAGCACACCGCCACCGCATCCGCACCACGCCTGACCTGCCGCTCGAACACGACGGGCAAAGAGGCACATGGCACATCGACCCGCTCGCCCTGCCAACCCGACAGCAGCTCCCCACGCTCACCCGACGACAACACCTCCAACCGGGCAACACGCACATCCGGGTCGGCCACCACCGCCGACAGCAGCCCACCGAACCGCTCCACCAAACCCTCAACCGACACCCGGTCGAACAGATCCGTGGCGAACTCGAAGACGCCGACGAGGCCGGCGGGTCGGCCTTCCGTGTCCTGCTGCTCGTGCACGCTCAGCTGGAGGTCGAACTTCGCGGTGCCATGGCCGGTCGGTTCGCCGGTGAAGGTCAGTCCGGGCAGCTGGAAGTCCGCCTGGGCGTTGTTCTGGAAGGTGAGCATCACCTGGAACAGCGGGTGCCGGGACATGGACCGGACCGGGTTCAGCACCTCCACCAGGTGCTCGAACGGGACATCCTGGTTCCCGAACGCCCCGAGATCCGTCTCCCGCACGCGCTCCACCAGCTCGCGGAACGTCGGGTCACCCGACACATCCGTGCGCAGCACCAGCGTGTTGATGAAGTAGCCGACGAGGTCTTCCAGCGCCTCGTCCGTACGACCCGCCATCGGCGAACCGATCGGAATATCGGTGCCGGCGCCCATTCGGAACAGGAGCGCCGCGAACGCCGCCTGCACCACCATGAACACACTCGCGCCCGACTCCCGCGCCAACGCGACCAGCCCTTGGTGCACGTCCACGCCCAGTTCGAACACGAGGTGGTCGCCGTGGTGAGAGGCGACGGCGGGTCGGGGCCTGTCGGTGGGCAGCTCCAACTGGTCGGGCAGGGCGGCGAGTTGTTGCTTCCAGTAGGCGACCTGCTGGCTGATCAGGCTGTCCGGGTCGGACTCGTCACCGAGCAGTTCACGCTGCCACAGCGCGTAGTCCGCGTACTGCACCGGCAGCGGCTCCCACGCGGGGGCACGCCCGTCGATCCGTGCCTCGTACGCACGCGCCACATCCCGGGCCAACGGCGCCATCGACCAACCGTCACCGGCGATGTGATGCAACACCACCACCAGCACATGCACGTCCTCCGACACCGCGAACAACCGCACCCGCACGGGAACTTCAGCGCTCAGGTCGAAGCCCTGCGCCACGACATCCGCAACCGCCGCCGTGACGCTCTCCTCCGCGATCTCTGCCACGGGCAGGGAGAGACGAGCCTCCTCCGGCTCCAGCACCTTCTGATACGGAGTGCCGTCGGCGCTCTCCAAGAACAGCGTGCGCAGGCTCTCGTGGCGCGCGATCACGTCACCGAGCGCCGCAGCCAGGGCCTCGCGGTCCAGCCGGCCGGTCAGCCGCAGCGCGATGGGCACGTTGTAGGTGGCGGCTGTCGCGCCCTGGATGCGGTTGAGGAGCCACAGTCCGCGCTGGGCGGGAGACAGGGGCGTTTCGGCGGGGCGGGGCCTGGGGGCGAGGGCGGCGCGGACCGTTCCCCCCTCCTCGGCCAGCCTCTCCGCCAGCTGCACCACGGACGGTCCCGCGAAGAAGGCACGGAGGGGGAGTTCGATGTTCAGTACGGTGCGGATGCGGCTGATGACGCGGGTGGCGAGGAGCGAGTGTCCGCCCAGGTCGAAGAAGCTGTCGTCGATACCGACCCGTTCCACGCCCAGCACCTCGGCGAAGATCCCGGCGAGGACCTGCTCACGCTCGGTACGCGGGGCACGCGAGGACACGGCCGCGGTGAAGTCCGGGGCAGGCAGGGCCCGGCGGTCGATCTTGCGGTGCGCGGTCAGCGGGAGTTCGGGGAGGACCACGACGGCGGCCGGGACCATGAACTCCGGGAGCACGGAGGCCACGTAGCGTCGAATGTCCGCGCCCTCAAGCCCGTCCTGCCCGTCCTGCCCGGCCACCGGTACGACGTAGGCGACCAGCCTCTTGTCACCGGGCTGGTCCTCCCGCGCGATCACCGTGACCTGCGATATCTGCGGATGCCCGGCGATCACCGTCCCGATCTCGCCGAGCTCGATCCGAAAGCCGCGGATCTTGACCTGCTCGTCGGCACGAGCGACGTACTCCAGCTGACCGTCCCGGCGACGACGCACGACATCACCCGTGCGATACATGCGCGCACCCGCGCCGCCAAACGGGTCGGCGACGAAACGGTCAGCCGTCATACCGGGCCGGTTCAGATACCCCCGGGCCAGCTGCGCGCCCGCCAGATACAGCTCCCCCGCCACGCCCGCCGGCACCGGACGCAGCCGGTCGTCCAGCACATAGGCGCGGGTGTTCCACACCGGACGGCCGATCGGCGGCACGCCCTCACCCGACAGCGGCGCACTCGCCGTGGAGGCCACCGTCGCCTCGGTCGGGCCGTAGATGTTGACCATCAGACGGCCGCGTGACCATTCCCGGGCCACCTCCGGCGGGCACGCCTCACCCGCCACCACCAAGGTCAGCCCCTCGGGCAGGCCCCCGGCCTCCGCCAGGACCGGAAGCGTGGCCGGCGGCAGCGTCGCGTGTGTCACCCCGTATTCGCGCACCAGGCGCACCAGCTCGGGTCCGGGGACCAGGCGCTCGGCCGTGCCGAGAACCAAGGTCGCCCCGGCCAGCCACGCCGGCCACATGTCCGCCACCGCCGCATCGAAACTCGGCGAAGCGAACTGCAGCAGGCGGCTCTCCTCGCCGATGCCGAGCCGTGCCACGTGGTCCAGGGCCAGGTTCACCACACCCGCATGCCCGACGACCACACCCTTCGGACGCCCCGTCGAACCCGACGTATAGATCACATACGCGGGGTGAAGCGGAGACAGAGCACACCCGCGGTCCTCGTCCGACAAGTCCGCACCGGACTCAGCCGACACGGCATCCGCGATGTCCTCCAACACCAGCGTGGCCGCACCATCCGGCACGGCACGACGCACCGTCTGGGACGTGATCACGACGGCCGGCCGGGCGTCCTGAAGCAAGTAGGCGATCCGCTCCGCCGGATACTGCGGGTCCACCGGCACATACGCCGCCCCCGCCTTCAACACCGCCAACATCACCACAACCAGCTCCGGCGAACGCGGCAACACCAACGCCACCCGCTCCTCCGGACCCACCCCACGACCCACCAAGAACCGAGCCAGCCGATTCGCCCGCGCGTTCAACTCCGCATACGACAGCTCCACACCCTCAAAGCACACCGCCACCGCATCCGCACCACGCCTGACCTGCCGCTCGAACACCACCGGCAACGACGCCCACGGCACATCGACCCGCTCACCCTGCCAACCCGACAGCAACTCCCCACGCTCACCCGACGACAACACCTCCAACCGGGCAACACGCACATCCGGATCCGCCACCACCGCCGACAGCAGCCCACCGAACCGCTCCACCAAACCCTCAACCGACACCCGGTCGAACAGATCCGTGGCGAACTCGAAAGCACCGTCCAGACCCGCCGGAGCACCCAGGCTGTCGAAACGCTCCGACAGTCCCAGGGAGAGGTCGAACTTCGCCGCGGCGCTGTCGTAGTGCTGGATCTCGGCGTCAAGGCCGGGGAGATGGAGGGTGGGCTGGCTCTGGTTCTGGAGGGCCAGTGCCACCTGGAAGAGGGGGTGGCGGGACATGGAGCGGACCGGGTTGATCGCCTCCACCAGGTGCTCGAACGGCACGTCCTGGTTCTCGAACGCCTCCAGATCCCGCTCCCGGACCCGGTCGACCAGTTCGCGGAACGTCGGGTCACCGGACAGGTCGGTGCGCAGCACCAGCGTGTTCACGAAGAACCCGACCAGGTCCTCCAGCGCCTCGTCCGTACGACCCGCCACCGGCGAACCGATCGGAATATCGGTGCCGGCGCCCAGGCGGTTCAGCAGCGCCGCGAACGCCGCCTGCACCACCATGAACATGCTCGCGCCCGACTCCCGGGCCAACGCGACCAGCCCTCGGTGCACCTCCGCGCCCACGGTGAACGCGACGCTGTCGCCTCGGTAGGAGGACGCGGCGGGCCGCGCGCGGTCCACGGGAAGCTCTATCTGCTCCGGCAGGTCGGCCAGCGTCCGCGTCCAGTAGGCGACCTGCTGGCTGATCAGGCTGTCCGGGTCGGACTCGTCACCGAGCAGCTCCCGCTGCCACAACGCGTAGTCCGTGTACTGCACCGGCAGCGGCTCCCACTCCGGAGCACGGCCACCGGCTCGTGCCGCGTAGGCCGTGGCCACGTCCCGCGCCAACGGTGCCATCGACCATCCGTCACCGGCGATGTGATGCAACACCACCACCAGCACATGCACGTCCTCCGCCACCGCGAACAACCGCACCCGCAAGGGGATGTCGACCGTCACGTCGAAGCCGCGGGTGCGGAAGGCGGAGACGGCGGCGTCGAGTTCGTTCTCGGCGGCCGGCACCACCTCCATACCGGACCATGCCTGACGGGTGTCGAGAATGTGCTGGTAGGGGGTGCCGTCGGGGCCTTCGGGGAAGACGGTCCGCAGGCTCTCGTGCCGCTCCACGACATCCCGCAGCGCGGCGGCCAGCGCGTCCCGGTCCAGGTTCCCGGTGAGCCTGAGCGTGATCGGCAGGTTGTACGTGGCGGTGGCCGCGCCCTCAAGGCGGTTCAGGAACCAGAGGCGAAGCTGGGCAAAGGACAGCGAAATCATCAGTTCTCCTCAGGACGCGGCATCCGCCGCAGTGCGGGCCGCTGCGACTTGCGCGCGGTTCCCAGCTGTTCGGCCAGCGTGGCAACGTTCGGTGATTCGAAGAGGGTGCGGAGGGGGAGTTCGACGCCCAGGCGGGTGCGGATGCGGCTGATGAGCCGGGTGGCGAGCAGGGAGTGTCCGCCCAGGTCGAAGAAGCTGTCGTCGATACCGACCCGCTCCACACCCAGCACCTCGGCGAAGATCTCGCACAGCTCCCGCTCACGCTCGCTGCGCGGGGCGCGCGACGTCACTGCGGCCGCGTAGTCCGGGGCCGGCAGCGCCCGCCGGTCCAGCTTCCCGTTGGCCGTCACCGGCAACGCGTCCAGCACCACCACCGCTGCCGGAACCATGAACTCCGGCAGGCGCTCACCCACGTACCGGCGCAGTTCCCTGTTGGCGAGTTCCGCACCGGCGGCTGCCCGCTCCACGCCAGGACCGGCGCTGGGTACGACGTAGGCGACGAGGCGCTTGTCCCCGGGCCGGTCCTGCCGCGCGACCACCGCCACCTGCGCCACCAGCGGATGCCCGGCGATCACCGC
>NZ_JBEYYR010000078.1:0-8645 GCF_040645635.1 Streptomyces sp. NPDC046727 | reverse complement strand
CAGGTCCTTCGCGAGGCGCTTGCGCTCCGCGGCCACGTCGATCGTGCCGGAGAGGTCCAGCGCCACCTCGGCGCCCGCGACCGGGAGGGTCGCCGCTTCGTTGGCGGCACCACCTGCCGGAACAGCACCCATAACTCGTCCGGCATCAACCGCTCAACCAGATACGTCATGCACGGTTCAACGAACCATCACGCCATAAGAAACGACGTCTAAAGCGTGTTGCAGAAGGCCGTGATCAGGGCATTTCCCTTGTACGCGTGGGGTGTTGAGTGCTGATCTGTTGTGGGTGGAGACGTTCACGGGGCTGCGGATGAAGCAGTTCGAGCGGTTGCTGAAGGTGGTGCGGGAGCGCGGTGGCGACGGGCCGCGCCGGGCTCTGGCCACGGCACGGGCACCGGTCGAGCGCGGCGTCGCGCGTCTGAAAGCATGGCGGACCTTCCGCAGATCCCGATGCAGTCCAAACCGCATGACGCCCATCACGAAAGCTCTCCACACCCTGGAGCGACAACGCTGAAGAAGCTCACTGTTGCACCGGGCGGATCTCGACACGCGGCGGCGGACAGTCGTGCCCATGCCCTCCGGCAGCGTGCTGGACGCGGCGCCCCGAGCCGGTGGAGCGGTCGACGATCTGTGGTCCGACAGCGCTCATCCGCCCGTCCCGCACACCCGGGACGGCATCACCCGGGAGGACAGCGCGCCGGAGGGCATCGCCCTGCCGCCGCCCGGCCCCCGGACCGTGGTCCCCGGCCGGCACACCGACCTGTGGACGCCCACGGACTCAGGACGCGTGCACACCCTGCTGAGCCTTCCGGAGCCGACCGGCAGCAGCACACCGCCGCCCGCCGTGTTCCTGGTGCACGGCGGACCGGCCGACCACGACCGGGACGCCTACGACGCCACGGTGCACTCGCTCGTGGCCTCCGGCTACGCGGTGGTCCGCGTCAACTACCGCGGCTCCACCAGGTGCGGGCCGCGCTGGCGGCATGCGTTCCCCTCGGGAGTCGGCCACACCCAGGTCGACGACCTGGCCGCGGTACGGGCCGAGCTTGTGGCCCGGGGCCTGGTCGACGGTGCCGCGAGCACCCTGTGGGGTGTGTCCTGGGGCGCCTACCTGGTGCTGCTCGCCCTCGGCACCCGCCCCGGACTGTGGCAGGCCGGGATCGCCGTCAAGCCGGTGGCCGACTGGGCCGCGGCGCACGGGGCCACCACGTCGGCGCTGCGGGCCCTGGACGTCCGGCTGTTCGGCGGCACTCCGGACGAGGGGCCGGAACGTTACGCCGCCAGTTCACCCCTCACCTACGCGGCCACGGCCACGGCACCGCTCCTCGTGGTCGGCGCGACCCGTGACACCAAGTGCCCGCTCGGGCAGATCCGTACCTACCTCGCCGCGCTGGCCGCCGCCGACGTACCGCACGAGGCCATACGGCTCGACACCGGGCACGACGGCTACGACGGCGCGGCGCATGTCGCCGTCCTGCGCCGCGCCCTGCGGTTCCTGCGCGACCAGTTGCCCGACCCAGCGCTCCGGGCCCCGTACGTCCCCCGGCATCCGCGGGAGGACCCCGGCCTCGCTGAGGACACAGCGGGACCGGGCGTGCACAGCACCATCCCACTCACCGAAGGAGGAACACCGTGCAGAAGGACATCATCCACAACGACCCGCTCGCGGGCGACGAGGAGAACCGCAAGCCGGACATCGGCATCACCATCACCATCCCGTTCCGCGACGCGGACGAGGGCGGTGACGACGAGGAGTGAGCCACGGCCCGGCCGGGCTCCCCGGTTCCTCCCGCCCGTCTTCCACGCCGTCCCTCAAGGAGCCGACCGTGCGCGTTCTCCTGCTCAACATGCCCTGGTCGCCCATCGACCTGCCCTCCCTGGCCCTGGGCATCCTCAAACGCAGTGTCGACGAGCGCGTCGCGGGCGCGACCTGCGAGGTACTGCACGCCAACCTGGAGTTCACCGACTGGATCACCCGGCGCACCGAGTTCTCCGCTGAGGACTACGAGTACTACGCGCTGTCGTCGTACTTCCTCTGTTGCGGGGACTGGGTGTTCTCCAGCGCGCTGTACGACGCTCCGCACTGGAAGGACGCCGAGTTCACCGAGGTGGTGACCGGCAGGCTGCGCCGGGCCCGCTCGGCGGGTGGTCGACCTCGCGCCCGATGTCGTGGGGCTGACGTCCACGTTCCAGCGGAACACCGCCGTGCTGGCCGCGGCCCCGCACATCAAGCGGCTCGCCCCGCACATCGTGACGGTGATGGGCGGCGCCAACTGCGACGCCGAGCAGGGCGCGGCCGTCCACCGCAACTTCCCCTTCGTCGACTACGTCGTGCGCGGTGAGGGCGAGGACGCCTTCCCGCGGCTGCTCGACGCGCTGCGGGACGGATCGGGGGCGGCCGCGTTCGCCGAGATCCCGGGACTGTGCCATCGTGCCGGCGGCACCGGCACCGTCTCCACCGCCAACCCCATGCCGACCGGTCCGCTGCCTCCCGCGGCGACCCTGCCGCCCGACTACAGCGGCTACTGCGAGCGCCTCGCCGGGTCCGTCGCCGGCAACTGGGTGGAGCCGAAACTGGTGGTCGAGGGGCCCGCGGCTGCTGGTGGAGCGAGAAGGACCACTGCACGTTCTGCGGTCTGAACGGCTCGTTCATGCAGTTCCGCAGCAAGAGCCCCGACACCTTCCACCAGGAGATCATGGACCTGGCGGAGCGGCACCGCGTCCTGGACATGTACGTCGTCGACAACATCCTCGCCATGCGGTACCTGTTCACCGTGCTGCCCCGGATCATCGACAGCGGCTACGACCTGCGCATGCACATCGAGATCAAGGGGAACATGCGCCGCCCGCAGCTCCAGGTCCTCGCCGAAGCCGGGCTCATCTACGTCCAGCCGGGCATCGAGAGCCTCAAAAGCAGGGTGCTGGACCTCATGGACACCGGATCGCCATCGAGCGCTTCAGCCCCTGCTTCAACCGGCCCGAACTGGGCTTCACCGGACTGCGCCCGGAGGAGCACTACCTGTTCACGTACGACCTGCCCGAGGAGGAACTGCACGACCTGGCCTACGTCTTTCAGACACCCGAACGCGGCATCGGCAAGGACACGGTGACCCGGCTGAACGACGCCGTCACCGCGGGGAAGAAGCACCACACCGACGCGCGGCTCACCCACACCGACCTGGGGGACGAGATCGTCCTGGTCAGCCGGCGGCACTCCTTCGGCTGGCGGACCCTGCGCCTGACCGACCCGTTCGCCCTCGCGCTCTTCCGGTTTCTGGACCAGCCGCACTCCCCCGCCGCCCCGCACTGCAAGGCGACCTCGGCGCCCGCCTTCGCCGACCGCACCCCCGGGGACGTGCAGGCCCTGCTGGACGACTGGACGGACCTGGGCGTGACCTTCACCGACGCGGGCCAGTACGTCCACGTCGCGCCCGCCTCCGTCAACCAGGACCTGCTGCGCCTGGACTACATGCGTCACGTGCATGCCCGGCCCACCGCCGAAGAGGCCGACCGAGCCGACAAGACCGAGGAACCCGTCCGGTCGGCCCACAACACACCGGCCCTCCCCTGACCCACCGCGCCTCCCAGCCGCTGGCCTCTGGCCTCTGGCTCCGCCGTCCCACCAGCCCCGCAGCCGCCGGTCTCCGGTGTCCGCCGACCCATGAGCCCCGCGTCCGCCGGTCTCCGGGCACCCCTCTGCTCCTCCACACCTGCCGCCCCGCTCCGCCCCTCCGCTAACGACAAGGACCGGCCATGCCACCCAGCACACCGAGCCCGGCCGTCCAGGCCTGGCGCGACCACGACTCCCAGGCCCGCACGCTGCCGGGCATGTCCCTGGGCCGCGTCCCGCTCAGCGCGGATGCCGGCGACGCCGAACGACTGTGGGCCATGGGCACGCGGCGCGCCGAACTCGACGCGCCGGTCGACCTCGCCCTGACCGGGACGGCCGCCGCGCGGGCGGCGATCGACCGGCTCTGTCTGATCCGCGACCTGACGGCACGCGCCGTACAGGTCGACTGGGATCTGCGCCTGCCCCCGGCCCGGGCCGACCACCTGTGGAAGGTGCTGTCCCACCTGCAGCCGCCCCGCACCCTCACAGGCCTCGCCGACCCCGACGCCGACACCGCCCTGCACGCCTGGCGCACCCGCCACTTTCCCTGCAAACTGATCTGGCGTCAGGGGCCCGGCTTCCTCCAGATCCGGGATCGCCGCTGGGGCGATCTGCGCCGGTTCACCGCGGACGACCCCCGTTGTCCGGCGGCCGTCGCCCGACTCGACCGGGGCACCCCCACGAAGGACGTCCCCGCCGACATCCTCGAAGAACTCGACGCCGAACACCTGGTCCTGCGAGCGGACGACCTCGCCTGGTGGCTGCCGTACCGCGTCACCCGCTGGCTCCAGGAGGCGGTGGCCGTGTAGGTCTACGTCGAGGTGGATCTCCCCAGAGTCGGGTCACTCCGTCGGCATCGAGTCCGGGAGTCCCAACGCGGTTGACACCTGGCGCCAGATGGAGGTGAGGGCGCTGTCCAGGGTGACGGTCGGGTCGCGGAGCATGAGGCGGATGCCGTAGCCGTCGCTCAGGGACAGGACGAGGGTGCTGAGGTCGTCGACGTCGGTCGGTGTGAACTCGCCGGAGGCGATGCCACGCCGTACCGCTTCGGCCACCCAGGCGTGCAGCTGCGCGTACAGGTCGACGGCGAAGGTCCGGGTGGTCTCGTCGCGCAGGGCGCGGGCCCACAGTTCCTGCCACAGTCGCCAGTCCTGCCGCAGTTCGGGATCGGTCGGCAGCAGGCTGCGCAGGATGCGGGCCAGGATGACCGCCGCCGGCGCGGTCTCCGCGTCGCGTTCGAGGCCGACGGCGGTGTTGGCGAAGGAGTGGGTCATCGCCTCGGTGAAGAGTTTCTCGCGCGTGTCGAAGTGGTAGTGCAGCAGCGCCGTGGACACGCCGGCCCGCTCGGCGACCATGCGCATCCGGATCTTCTCGAAGCCGATCTCGGCGATGACCTCGCACGCCGCGGTCAGGATGCGCTCGCGTGTGTCTGCCGTGCGCACCTTCGTGGTCACGCTGCGGCTCCCCTCGCTCGATGGTCGTACGCCATGACCATTTTCCCTCATTGCGGCCTCGCCGGTGTCGCGGCCTCGGGCTGCGGTGGCGGTCCGTCGTACACGTGGAAGCCCCGTCCGGACTTCCGGCCCAGCAGGCCGGCCTCCACCATCCGGGAGAGCAGGGGTGGCGGTGAGTAGTGCGGTTCGCGGAACTCGGCGTACAAAGACTCGGCGATGGCGCGGGTGGTGTCCAGGCCGATCAGGTCCGTCAGGGCCAGCGGGCCCAGCGGGTGCGCACAACCGAGGACCATGCCGCGGTCGATGTCCTCGGCCGTCGCGGCGCCCGACTCCAGCATGCGGACGGCGGCCAGAAGGTAGGGGACGAGCAGAGCGTTGACGACGAATCCGGCCTTGTCCCGGGTCCGGACGACCTCCTTGCCGAGGACGCCTGTCACGAAGGTCTCCGCCCGTGCCGTGGTCGCGGGCGAGGTCAGCAGCGAGGGGACGAGTTCCACGAGCCGCAGGACCGGGACGGGGTTGAAGAAGTGCACGCCGACGACGCGGTCGGGGCGGGTGGTCGCGGTGGCGAGCCGGATGACCGGGATGGAGGAGGTGTTGGTCGCGAGGATGGTCCGGTCGCCGGTGATCACGGAGTCGAGGCGGGTGAAGACGTCGAGTTTGAGGCGCTCGTCCTCCGGTACCGCCTCGATCACCAGGTCGTGGTCGTGCAGGGCCTCGATCTGGTCGGCGACGGCGATCCTGGCCGCGGCGGCCTCGCGTCGTTCGGCGTCGAGCCTGCCGTGCGCCGTGGCCCGGTCGAGCGAGCGGGTGATGCGCCGCAGGCCGGCCCGGGCCGCTTCGGCATCGCGTTCGACGATCGTGACCGGCACGTCGGCGCGTGCGCAGACCTCGGCGATGCCGGCGCCCATCAGGCCGCAGCCGACGACCCCGACGCGCTCGATGTCGGTCATGCCTCTTCCTCTCCCATGGATGGTTCTCGGTCTCGGCGCCGCTCCCTGTCCCGTCGGCCGGGGCCGGCCCGCCGGCCGGGGCGCGCAGCGGCCCCGGCCCTGGGAGGAGCGCGTCATGCGACGGGCAGGTCAAGAACCCCCGTGCCCCGCTTGACCAGCTCGCCTGCGATGATCAGCCGCTGGATCTCGGACGTGCCCTCCCAGATGCGGTCCACGCGCAGTTCCCGGTAGAGCCGCTCGACGGCGTACGCGCGGTCGTAGCCGCGGCCGCCGTGGATCTGCAGGCAGCGGTCGATCACCCGGCCCGAGGCCTCGCTCGCCGAGAGCTTGGCGATGGCGGCCTTGGCGTGCAGGGTCTTGCGGTCGTCGGCCGAGGCCTGGTCGATCTCCCAGGCGACCTGGTGGGTGTAGGCCCGGTTGACCGCGATGTCGACGGCACAGTCGGCGAGCATGCCCTGGATCAGCTGGTACGACGCGATCGGCGCCCCGAACTGCTCCCGCTCCACGGCCCAGTCACGGGCCAGCTCCAGGGCCCGTTCGGCCGCCCCGGTGGTGCGTGCCGCGATCATCAGCCGCTCCTCGGTGAACCAGGAGCGCGTGATGTCGTAGCCCTCGCCGATGCCGCCGAGCACGGCGTCCTCCCCCACCTGGACGTCGGTGAAGGTGAACTCGGGGTGCTCGTAGACGAAGGTGTGCATGAAGCGCGGCACCCGCGTCATCTCGATGCCGGGGGTGTCCTTGTCGACGAGGAACAGCGTGGGCGCGCGGTCCGGGCCCGCCGCCGCGAGCACGATCATGAAGTCGGCGTGGTCGCCGACCGTCACGAACCACTTCTCGCCGTTGAGCACCCAGCCGTGGTCGTTCCTGGTGGCCGTGGTGGCCAGGTTCTGTGGGTCGGAGCCCGCGCCCGGCTCGGTGACGGCGTAGCAGTCGCGTCGCTCGCCCTTGATGACCGGGACGAGGAAACGCTCGCGCTGCTCGGGGGTGCAGAAGCGGAGCGCGTTGGCGGGGCGCCACACCATGTCCCACAGGGCGCCGGTGAGCCGTCCCAGTTCCTCCTGCACGGTGACCTGCTCGGCGATGGTGAGTCCGGCGCCGCCCCATTCGGCCGGCATGTTGACGGCCTGGAGCCCCGCGTCCAGGACGGCGTCGCGAATCTTGGCGTGGGCGCTCGCGGGGAGGCCGTTGTTCTCCTCGCACTGGATCTCGTAGGCGGCGATGACGTCGGTGAGGGCGCGTGCGTCGGCCTTGAGCTGCGCCTGGCGCTGGGTGAGGCGGAAGTCCATGGATGTCCTCGCTGTGCGGTGGTCGGGGGGTGGGCGGTTTCAGGGTGTGGGCGGGTGCCAGGAGGTTGGGCGGATTCCGTGCGTGGGCGGATGCCGTGCGGCGGCGGATGCCGGGGGCTTGGGCGGGCTCAGTGCGTGGGCAGGGCCAGGGCGTGGGTGCCGCGCTTGATCAGCTCGTTGGCGATGATGAGCCGCTGGATCTCGGAGGTGCCCTCCCAGATCCGGTCGACGCGCAGCTCGCGGTACATGCGCTCGACGGGATAGGTGCGGTCGTAGCCGCGGCCGCCGAAGATCTGCAGACAGCGGTCGGCGACCCGGCCGGCGGCCTCGCTGGCGGCGAGCTTGGCGGTGGAGGCCTTGGCGTGCAGCGTCTTGCGGTCGGTGCCCGGCTGGTCGGCCTCCCAGGCGACCTGGTGGGTGTAGGCCCGGTTGACCGCGATGTCGACGGCACAGTCGGCGAGCATGCCCTGGATCAGCTGGTACGACGCGATCGGCGCCCCGAACTGCTCCCGCTCCACCGCCCAGTCACGGGCCAGCCGCAGGGCGCGCTCGGCCGCGCCGACCGTGCGGGCCGCGATCATCAGGCGTTCGTCGGTGAACCACTCCTTGGTCAGCTCGTAGCCGTTGCCGACGCCGCCGAGGACGTCCTCGTCGGCCACGAAGACGTCGGTGAAGGTGAATTCGGGGTGCCCGTTGACGGCGGAGTGCATGAAGCGCGGCACCCGCGTCATCTCGACCCCGGGCGCGTTCTTGTCCACGAAGAACAGCGTGGGCAGCCGGTCCGGTCCGGCGTCCGCCTGCACCAGCAGGAAGTCGGCGATGTCGCCGCAGGTGACGAACCACTTCTCCCCGTTGAGCAGCCAGCCGCCGTCGGTGCGGGTGGCGGTGGAGGTTCCGGAGGACGGGTCCGAGCCGGCGCCCGGCTCGGTGACGGCGAACGCGTCGAACCTCTCCCCACGGATCACGGGCATCAGGTACTTCTCGCGTTGCCGCTCGTCGCCGTGGGCGAGGACGTTGGCAGGCCGCCAGGGGATGTCCCAGAGGCAGTTGGTGACCTTGCCGAACTCCTCCTCCACGATGACCTGGTCGAGGAGGCTGAGGCCGGCTCCGCCCCACTCGGCGGGCATGTTGATGGCGTAGACGCCGGCGTCCATGGCGGCCCGGGTCAGTTCGGTGACGAGCTGCTGCGGCAGGGGACCGCCGGCCTGCTCGGACTGGTCCTCGTAGCGCATGAGCAGGCGTGCGTAGTCGGCGGCACGGCGCTTCAGGTCGGCCTGTTCGGGGGTGTAGCGCATGTCCATGGGGGCCTCTTCGGTCGGGGGTAGGGCGTGCGGGGGCGGGG
>NZ_JBEYYR010000077.1:0-8873 GCF_040645635.1 Streptomyces sp. NPDC046727 | reverse complement strand
CGCGGGGCGCCCCCGGGGCGGGGGGAGCGCCCGCCCCCGCGGGGGGGGGCACCCCCCCCGCGCCCACACCCAACCCCACCACCCCCCGCCGGGCCCGCCGGCCCCCGCCGCCCCCCCCCCGACCGGAGCAGGGGCAGTTCCACTTGATGTGATGCACGGGGGAGTCGGGTGCGGCGACGAACGCGTCGAGGCGGTTGGGCCAGGTGGTCGCCGCGACCGGGGACTGGGCGATGCCTCCCAGGCTTTCCCAACCGCTCCACTTGTTGCCGTCAAAGCTCTGTTGGCTCGGCGCGCTGTCCGCATCGACGGTGTACAGGTCCAGCCGGTTGGCGGCCCAGGAGGTAGCCGTGACCCGGGTGGTGCACGTACCACCGAGGCTTTCCCAGGTGTCCCACCCACCGGTGCCGTACCACAGGTGCTGCAGAGTGCTGTCCATGCCGCGGGCGAAGATGTCGATGCGGTTGGCGTCCCAGCACACGGCCGCGAGGCCGGAGTGGAGCTGCCCGCCCAGATCTTCCCAGGTGCCCCACCCGCCGGCGCCGTACCACAGGTGCTTCAGACGGCTGTCCGTGCCGATGGCGAAGATGTCCAGCCGGCCTGACTGCCAGCTCACCGCTACAGGCGCGGAGATGAACGCTCCGCCGCGGCTCTCCCAGCCGCCCCACGCGCTGCCGCTCCCCCACCCGTGCCACACCGCACTGTCGGTGCCCAGGGTGAAGACGTCGAGCCGGTCGGTGCCCCAGGACACCGCCGAGGGCTCGAACTGTAACTGCGCCGATCCACTCAGTTGGTCTGGTTTCTCCAGCGCAGATGTCGGCGTTGTCTCAGTTGATCTGGTCCGTCCCCGTCGGGTTGCTGGCCTGCCCGTTCGGATGCGGGAGAGGGCACCTGGGCGCAGGGGTCAGTGCTCGCCTGGCGGGGTGGTGGCGAGGAGCTCGCGCTTCACGTGCTCGTAGTCAGCCAGGGCCTGCGGGTCGCCGTGGGCATAGTCGGTCCAGAAGCCGGGGCGCTGCCAGCGGGCGTCGGCGAGGTGGGTGCGGCCATTGGCGATCACCAGGGTCCAGCCGGGCGGTATCCGGGAGTCCACTGTCTCGAAGGAGGCGGGGTCCCAGAGCAGTCCGGGGTCGGGCGTATCGGGGCCGAGCACGCGGATCTGGCAGTCGATGTCGTAGGTGACCATCTCCAGAACGGGGTAGACACCGCCTACCTGGATCCCGTCGAATTCCGTGACGGGGACGTCGCCGTCGGGGTGGATGATCTCCAGACATCTGACTCTCATGGCGAGAAGTATCGCCCCGGCCGATCCCCGGTTGCTGCCCGAGGCGCCGCGGCGGACGGCATCCGAACGCCTCGGTCAGGTTGATCGCCTGGCGCGGTCGTGTTCTCAGGTTGGTGTGGGCGGGGGTGGGATGCGGGCGAGGAGTTCGTGGGCGGCCCGGGTCAGGTGTGCGGGGATGTCGTCGGGGAAGTGTGGCCCGCCGTACTCCTGGAGCGCCCGCACAGCGTCGACCATGGGTGCCAACTCCTCGGACTGCCCGTAGGCCTCCGCGACGTTCTCGACGATGAGTTCGGCGCCATCGAGGGGGGCGAGCCATCCGCCGACGATCTCGGCGGCCCACCAGCGCGCGAGCGCCAGTCGGCCCTCCCAGTAGTCCTCGGGTGGATGGAAGCCGAAACCGAGCTCGTCGACTACCTGTCCGAACAACTCCGAGGCCTGGGCCTGTTCGCTGCGCAGCAGCCCGGCGAGGAGCGGCAGCGACGGTGTCTCGACGCCCGCGATCAGGGCGCGAAGAGCGGCCTGGATCAGATGGTCCGGATCGCCGCGCCGGCCGTCGGTCCACCAGTGGGCGATCTCCCGCAGTTCCTGTACCGCTTCGGCCGCCGTTCCGGGGGCTCCGCTCGTCGTCATGACGGCATGCTGCCACGCGTCGAATCCTGCTCTGCAGGGCACCAGGGCGGCAGCCACTGGACCCCCACCACTGATCAAGAACAAGTGGCAGAAACCTGCTGGTCAACAAGATCATTTGACAAAAGGTCAAGATCATTTGTCACGAGACAGACACCGGGCGGAGCGGGTCCGCCTCCGAGGCTCCCAGGTCACCTCTCAGGAACGTGTCTACCTGGGGATTCGAGGGGACAACCTCCCAGGCATTCCGGGCAACTTGACTATTTCCGGCTCCCGGATCCCTCGGGGCGCAGCAGGTTGACGGGGAGCTGGGAGGTTGCCATCGGTGATCAGCTCGGGAGAGGGGTCCAGACGTGCGACCCGCGGCACTGCCCGCAGGCGGCGCAGCCGGCGCACTCCACGCAGAACAGGGCCGGGAGGCGCGGGCAGTTGCAGATCGGGTTGCAGTCGGGGTCGTCGCCCTCGGAGTACGGCTCCCCGAGCGGAGGCGCGTAGTCGACGTGGACCTGGCCGTCGGCGGTGAGCGTCTCGTAGCAGGTGCCGCCGCCTGTCGCCTGCACCCACGTGGCGACCGCCAGCTCCTCCGGGCGGCCCGTCATGACGCGCTTCCCGCGCGCACCGCGGTGCCGACCTTGTACGCGCGGGCGAGCAGCGTGTTGAAGGCGAGCGCAGCCGCCGGGTCGGACTCGGGCAGTCGGCTCACGGCCGCCCGCTCGTCCTCGCTGAGCGAGTCCAGCAGGCCGGCACGGGCCAGCGTGCCCAGCAGGGCGTGGCGCAGGACGTCCGGGGCCAGGGCGGCACGGCGGGCGGCTTCGGCTTCCTGCTCCTGGCGGCGCTGCCCGTCCTGCAGCTGCTGCACGCGGTCGGCTTCGGCGTCGGCGAATAGCGCAGGGTTGGAACACCGACTCTTCGCGTGAGGCTGTCTACATCCCGACGGGGCGAGATATACCTCCCCAGGAGAATTGAGTACGGGTAAACGATGCTTCACTGAAAGAGGGGGACTCGCCGCTGACTGTTGCCTCTTCGAAAGAGACCGTACCGCTGTTAAATGCGGTGCGGTCGAAGGAGACCTTGCCCCCACTGAACTCCGCCCTGCGGAAGGTGACGGCGCCGCCGCTGACCGTCGCCTCGTTGAATGACACCTCGCCATCGCTGAATACCGCGGCCGTGAACTCGACACTGCCATCGCTGAACGCGGAGCGGTCGAAGCTCACGACGGCACCGGTGAACGTGGCACCATCGAAGTCGACTCTGCTACCGCCGAAGGTGGCACGTTCGAAGACGACGTGGCCACCGCTGAACTTGGCACCCTGGAAGGTGACTCTTCCACCCCTGAAGACGACGTTGTGGAAGAAGGCCATACCGTGGAACGTAGCACCGTAGAACATGACGTCACCTTCGAATGTGGCGCCGTCAAATGTCACCCGATGGCCGAATGTTGAGCCGATAAAAGTTATGGGGCCTCTGAATGCTACGTCTCTGAAGTCGGCCCATCCGAGAAATACACTGCCGGATAGCTCTCCGCCGTCGAATATTGCTCCGCGGAAATCGAAGTTTTCATGGCACCACGAGGAGGGAGCGTAAGGGTCCTGCAAGTGGTCCCCGATGACGGAGATGATCGTACGGCGTACCTCGCGCTCGCCTTCCTTATACCCCTGTTGCTGAGGGTCAGGCTGGTAGGGCATGCGGAGGTAGGCGCACAAAACGTCGATGCAGATCTGGCGCTGCTCTTCCCAGTCGTCGGCGAGGCGAGCGAGGGCGTATACGCCGGCGAGGCGCACGGCGGCACGCTCGTGGCCAAGCTGTTCGGCGGCCGTTGTGTAGCGGTCGAGGCGTTGGCTAGCGTCTGCGCGGTGGGCGTCACCCTCGGCAAGGAGCTGCTTACGGTATGCGTAGATCCCACCTAATACGGCGCCGACCAGGGTCAGCACTGTGACGGTGGTCTTGACGACCTCAGTTGTGTCGACCGGCTTGCGTGGTTTCTGGCTGCTGGCTGAGTGCGCGAGCCAGTCATACACGAAGTGATAGAGGACCAGACTGCAGGCGCCGACAACGAATAGGACGACCGGCGCCACCAGCCAAACGGACCATAGCTTGGGGGCAAACCTGCCTCGCGCAACTGCGCGCCGTCGAAGTGAGAATGCCACCCGCCGATCATGACGGGCGATGACCGTCCGCCGCACCGGGTTGACTCAATCGATGAAGGACGCCGCAACCAGACTCCACAAGCCTCTGGGTTGCAGGCGCACCTTCGCCCAGACGACCGGGTCCAGGCGCCTCGGTGACAGGACTGCCGTCGATCGTGGACATCGACCTCCTCGGCCCTGCCTCTGGCCCGGCATTCAGATGGGGCCCGGTTCGCGTAGGGCAGCTGGGGCGGACTGCCTCGCGCCTGCCAGGCCACCGAATAGCGCAGGGTTGGAACACCGACTCTTCCCCAGTCGAGGCCGCTGACTACGACCAGGACGACGACCCCGAGGACCGCGCGGACCTGGAAGCGCAGTACGCGGACGCGGTCCGCGCGTGAGTCGTACCGCCGACGCTTCGCCGAACAGCCAGAACCCGCCGCGACCCGGCCACGCCGGGCGCCCGCTGTTAACCCGGGAAGGCCACCCACGCATGAGTATCACGATCACGAACACCTACGGCACCGCGCACAACGTCAGCGAGACCAACCCGGCCCACGTCACGAGCTGCGACTACTACCGGCTGCCCCTCGTCGGCACCATCGCCCCCGGAAGCCCCGGCTACGAGGACACGGTCGAGGTGCTGAAGGACAACGGCCACGACACCCGACCCGAGGGGTATGGGCTGATCTTCCAGGAGTCCGAGGAGTTCAGCGCGACGTACTTCGGGTCGATCGAGCAGATCGAGAAGTACAAGCGCGAGGACGTCGACGGCAAGGCGACCTTCGACGCCTCGCAGGGGGTCGTGTACGCCCAGTGGCCCCACGGCAAGGGCTGGGACGACTTCCTCCCCCGCGTCTTCTGGAACCAGGCACAGCGCGGTTCGATCGCGGACGGCGTCGGCCTCGTCACCGCCTTCGCGCACACCGAGATCCCGGGCGCTGAGGTCATCGTCTACGAGTTCGAAGGCACGTGGAATCCCGGCAGCCAGCCGGAGCGGCTGGTCACCTACCACTGCACCGCCTGCCACATGGACACGTTCCACGACTGCGGGCGCGTCCACGAGAACACCGGCCCTGACAGCCGCCGCTGGGCTGTCCGCCAGGCCCGCCAGCACATCATCAGCGTCGCCCGGCACGGCGTCGGCGACAAGAACAGCGGAGCGCATGGCCCGCAAGCCTGTCACCTGGTACATCGCCACCCCCGCCGACGGCGTCATCGAGATGTCCCGGCACGCCGGCACCCCGGTGAACCTCGCCGCCAACGTCGGCCAGGTCGTCGACCACCCCAAGCCCTGCACCAACCTGTGGTTCGACGAGAGCCCCTTCTCATACTTCCGCATGGTCAAGCGCGTCGGCGAGGCGTGGAGGACACCGGTATCTGGCCCATCATCTGGCCCGTACGGCTGTGGATCGTCCAGCCGCTGGGCGAGCCCGGCAACTGAGGCCAGAGCCACTACCCCTACCGGCTGCTCTCCCACCGGATCCGCGTCCTCGAGGAGACCGACGCCCATCGTGCGCTCGGCGCCGCCGGCCGCGACGTCCTGGACGTCGTCCAGCAGCAGATCCCCGAGCAGGCCGTCCGCTGGGCTGCGGACTGGGACGCCGACCCCGAGGGCATGCGCCAGCGGCAGTGGAACTGGGCGCAGTGCGGCGGCCGAGCCTGCGGCAGCGGACGGTGGGCGGAGTCTGTGGCCCTCACGACGTCGCACGCCCGCCGCGAGTCCGCCGCGCAGACCTGGATCGAGCACGTCGCGCGCCGCGCCGTCGACC
The DNA here is from genome assembly GCF_040645635.1 of Streptomyces sp. NPDC046727. Classification (NCBI taxonomy): domain Bacteria; kingdom Bacillati; phylum Actinomycetota; class Actinomycetes; order Kitasatosporales; family Streptomycetaceae; genus Streptomyces; species Streptomyces sp. NPDC046727. Next base: position 3,069 of record NZ_JBEYYR010000077.1, on the reverse strand, counting down.
ACGCCCTCGCCGACACCGACGCCAGCATGTACGCGTACAGCTACGCCTACGGCCGTGCCACCGGCCATGCGGTCGCTGCCCAGCACCAGGCCCGCTTCGACGCGTACGTCCTGGACGCGCTCCGCGGCACCGGCCTCGACTCCCCCGCCGCCGTCGCTGCCTGACGGGCTCTCCGTGCCGCCCCGGCCCTCCCGCACCACGGAGGCCGGGCGGTCGCGGTGGCCCCTCAAGCACTGGCACGGAGAGGAGATGGGCGTCATGCCGGGCACCGAGTTCTATGAGGTCGACGTCCCGATACACGACACCACCAACCCGGCCCGCAAGGGCGTGCACGTCTTCACCGGCGTCGCGGCCTCCCCCGCCGCGGCCCTGCGCCGCGCCCACGAGGTGTACGACGCCCCGCTCGCCGCGCACACGGCCGGACTCGAGATCCCCGGCAAGCAGCCGGACAGCTGGGGAGCGCGCGGGCTGAGGCCCGGCTGGCAGATGGAGTGGCCCGCCGCGAAGGCCGGCCTCTGGCACAACCCCGTCAGCTGGACCAGCCGCAGCGACTTCGCGCTGTAGATCCGCCCCGGGACAGGCGCACATCGGCGTCCAAACCAGTTCGCCTGCCCCGGGCCTACCCACCCCGTACGAGACGAGAGAGGGAGATCCCAGTATGGACTCCGTCCTGCGCGTGCAGGCCCGAATCGGGCAGCGCGCACTCTTACTGACCACCGCAGCCCTGCCGTTGACCGGCTGGGCCGTCCACGCCGTCGCCCTGCACAAGCAGCTCGCCACCACCCGGAAGGGTCCGCTGACCGGCCTGCTGCGCCGCGACTCCTACACCGCCCGCGCGCGCCGACTCCTGGCCCGCCACGGCGACGACACGGCCGTGGTCATCGTCGACCAGGACCACTTCAAAGCCGTGAACGACGACTTCGGGCACCCGGCCGGGGACGCCGTCCTGACCGCGACCGCAGCCCGGCTCACCGCGTGGGCAGGCCCGCGCGCCTCCATCGGCCGCCTCGGAGGCGATGAGTTCGCCGTCGTCCTGGAGCTGCCCGCCGCACGCCTGGAGCAGCGCCTCACGCAGCTGGTCAGCATGCTGCACACCCCCGTCGTCCTCGAGGACGGCCGCACCGTCGACGTGGCCGCGTCGGTCGGCGCCGCATCCCCGCGTACGGTCGGCTCCCGCGACCTGACCGTGCTGCAGCGGGTCGCCGACGCGGCCCTGTACGACGGCAAGCACTCGGGCCGCGCCGTCGTCGCCTCGCCCGCGCACACCACGGTGCCGTCCATCAACGGCCGCCGCGCCGGGCGCCCGGGCACCAGCATGTGGGGGCGGGCAGCATGAGCACCGCGACTCTCCCGCAGGGCGACTGGATCCGCGGCATCAGCGTCCAGCAGCCGCACGCCACCTGCATCCTGAGCGGCGCCAAGGGCATCGAGAACCGCCCCAAGCCCTGGAGCTGGCGCGGCTGGATGCTCCTGCACGCGGGCCAGCGGAGCGACCGGGCCGCCCTGCGCGTCCCGCTGATCGCCCGCACGATCCACGGCCGCGAGCTGACCACCGGAGCCGTGATCGGTATTGCGCGCATGGTCGACTGCCATCAGGACCCCGAGGGCTCCGAGCCCTGCACGCCGTGGGCGCTGGCCGGCACCTGGCACCTGGTCCTCCAGGACGTCCAGGAGCTGCCGCTGCCGGTCCCCGCCGCCGGGCAGCTCGGGCCCTGGAGGCCGACCGAGGACCTGCTGGACCGCGTGTTCCAGCAGCTGCCCGCCTTCCGGCCGTGACCCGCAAGGGATGCACGAAGCAGAAGCCGCCCTTCGAGCCGGGCCTGATCCCGGCTCCCGGCGAGCTTCTCGTCTGGCGCGACGGCCAGCACTTCGACCGCTGGCAGGACCTCCCCTGCACGCTGTGCGGCCAGCCCACGCCCATGCGCTCCCACTCCGGGGATCCCGTGCACAAGGCATGCGCGGAGGGCTGGATCACCGCCAACCCCGTTGAGGCCCGCCTTGGGCGGTTCGCTTCCGACCTCGCGCCGAAGCCCAAGTCCAAGGGCCAAGGCGACCACGCCTGACCTCCACCTGGAGGACCTCCATGAGCAGCACCGACCGCGACGTCGACCACGCCCTCGCCTACCCCGAGCCGCCGGCCTCTCCGCTCTGGCACCGCCACGGCGCGAAGGCCCGCCCGCTCAGGCCCGCCCAGCAGCGGCGTAACCGCGAGCTGCTGGACATTGCCCAGCGCACCACCCGACCCCGTTCCCCTCGCCCCGCCGAGACCCCTGGCGGAGGCCAGCTGATGGACACCAAGCATTGCGCCGTCGATGGCTGGGTCGACGCGATACCCGCCCACGGCCCGCGCATCGGGACCGCCACCTTCGACCTGATCGTCCGACCCGCCGACATCGACGCGCTGGCCGACGATGCCCCCGACACGGTCGTCACCTGCACCAGCGGCGACCCCCGGATCACCCACGAGCTGCTGAATGGCATACAGCCCGGTGACCTGCTGCGCGTCACCGGCACCCTGGTCCAGCCGCCGGCGCCCGGCGAGCCCGCCCGGCTCACCGTCGACGCCCTGGAGGTCCTGGACACCGGACTCATCCCGGTCCTGCGGGACATGGTGATGGACCGCTACGGCGACTACTGCGTCATCTTCGACGCCGACCGCGACCAGGTTCTCGTCTTCACCGCGCTCGGGCAGTGGGTCGGCCTGGCGGACAACCCCGACGCCATCACCACCCTCATCGACATCCACGAGCGTGTGAACGGAGGTGACGCCTGATGGCCACCACCAGCACGCAGGCCCGCACGGTCCTGGAGCGGTTCCCCGCCGGAGGACCCCGCGGCTCCTGGCCAGCCGAAGAGTACGCCGCCAACCAGCGCGCCCGAGGCACCAACGCTCAAGTCGTCATGGACCTGCGCACCGACCCGTTCCTCGTGGTCACCGACACCACCACCCAGTAGCACCGCCCCGGAGCGCCGCGCCCGCCCTTCCCGGCCGGGCGGCGCCGCGCCAGGAGCCTCAGTGATTACTAGCCTGTTGCACCAGTCGCACCTTCCATGCGTCTGCCCCTCGGC
>NZ_JBEYYR010000076.1:0-9669 GCF_040645635.1 Streptomyces sp. NPDC046727 | reverse complement strand
GCCTTCGACCACCGCCGCTACTGGCTGAAGACCGCCCCGGCGGCGGACGCCGCCTCGCTCGGGCAGGCCGCCGCCGACCACCCGCTGCTCGGCGCGGTCGTCCCGCTGCCCCAGTCCGACGGACTGGTCCTCACCTCCCGCCTCTCCCTGCGCACCCACCCCTGGCTGGCCGACCACGTCGTCGGCGGGGCGGTCGTCGTCCCGGCCACCGCCCTGGCCGAACTGGCCCTGCGCGCGGGCGACGAAGCCGGCACCGCCACCCTGGACGAGCTGACCGTCGAGACGCCGCTGGTACTGCCCGAGGAGGGCGGCGTACGCGTCCAGGTCGCCGTCGGCGGCCCCGACGACACGGGCGTCCGCACGATCGACGTCTACGCGGCCGGAGAGGCAGCTGAGGCCGCCGAGGCCGCCGCATGGACCCGGCACGCCACCGGGCGCCTGTCGCCCGCCCCGCTCACCAGCCCCCAGGCGAGCGCCGAGCTGACCCTGTGGCCGCCCACCGGCGCCCGCCCGGCCGACACCGACGAGCTGTACGCCGACCTGCTCCGCCTCGGCCATCCCTTCGGCCCCGCCTTCCGGGGCGTACGGGCGCTGTGGCGGCGCGGGGACGAGGTGTTCGCCGAGGTCGCCCTGCCCGAGGAGCAGCGCGCGGGCGCCGAACGGTTCGGCATCCACCCCGCGCTGCTCGACGCCGCCGTCCAGTCCGGGCTGCGGCACGCGGCCACGGCCGACCCGGACGGCACCGGGCAGCGGCTGTGGCAGCCCGCCGAGTGGCAGGGCCTGACGCTGCACGCCACCGGCGCGACCGCGCTGCGCGTGCGGCTCGCCCCGTCCGGATCCGGCCGGCTCGCGCTGGAGGCGGCCGACGAGGCCGGCGGTCTCGTCGTCACCATGGACGCCCTGGGCTTCCTGCCGCTCTCCGCCGACCAGCTGACGGCGGCCTCCGGCGACAACGGCCACTCCCTGTACCGCGTCGACTGGACGGAACTGCCCGCGCCCGCCGCGGAGGCGGAGCAGGTGCCGCAGTGGGTGCCGCTGTTCCACGCGGACGAGGTCGACATCCTCGCCGGCGCGGCGACCGGCCCCATGGTCGCCGTGGTCGAAGCGGTCACCGCCGACGGCACCGCCGCCGACGCCCTCGCCCAGACCGACCGGATGCTGGCCATGCTCCAGGCGTGGTTCGCCGCACCCAGTCTGGAGGAGTCCCGGCTGGTGGTCCTGACCCGGGGAGCCGTGCCCGCCGGTGGCGACGGCGCGGTGACGGACCCGGCCGGCGCGGCCGTCTGGGGTCTGGTCCGGGCGGCCCAGGCCGAGAACCCCGGCCGGATCGTCCTCATCGACACCGACACCGATCCGGACATCGCCTACGGCACGGCTGTCGAGCCGCTGCTCGCCACCGTCCTGGCCGCCGGTGAGCCGCAGGTGGCGGTGCGCGGTGCGGCGCTGTCGGTGCCGCGGCTGGTGCGGGCGGCCGAGGGCGGGCCGACGGTGGCGTTCCGTCCCGGGGGCACGGTCCTCGTCACGGGCGGCACCGGCTCGCTGGGCACGCTGGTGGCGCGGCACCTGGTGGAGCGGCACGGGGTACGGCACCTGGTGCTGGCCAGTCGGCGTGGCGCCGAGGCCGACGGGGCCGCGGAGCTGGTGGCCGAACTGTCGGAGCTGGGCGCCTCGGTGTCCCTCGTGGCCGCCGACGTCTCCGACCGCACGGCGGTGGCCGAGCTGCTGGCCTCGGTCCCGGCGGAGCACCCCCTGACGGGCGTGGTGCACACGGCCGGCGTCCTGGACGACGGCGTGATCGGCGCCCTCACCCCCGAGCGGATGGCGGACGTCTTCCGCCCGAAGGCCGGTGCCGCCGCGCACCTGGACGAGCTGACCCGCGACCTGGACCTGACGGCCTTCGCCGTCTACTCCTCCGGCGCAGGCCTGTTCGGCTCGGCCGGCCAGGGCAACTACGCCGCCGCCAACGCCTACCTCGACGGCCTGATGGCCCGCCGCCGCGCCGCCGGCCTGCCCGCCGTGTCGCTGGCCTGGGGCCTGTGGGAGCAGAGCACCGGCCTGACGGCCCACCTCAGCGAGACCGACCAGGCCCGCATGGGCCGGGGCGGTGTCCGGGCCCTGACCCCCGAGGAGGGACTGGCCCTCTTCGACACGGCCCTCGGCGCCGAACAGGCCCTCGTCGTGCCGATCAAGCTGGACCTGCGGGCCGCCCGCGCCGACGCGGCCTCCGGCGGCACCGTGCAGCCCCTGATGCGCGGCCTGGTCCGGGTCACCCGGCAGGCCGCCCGGACGGCCGCCGCGGGCCACAGCGGCGGCGGCCTCGCCGACCGGCTCGCCGGACTCGCCCCGGCCGAGCAGGAGGCGCTGCTGCTGGACGTCGTCCGCGGCCAGGTCGCCACCGTCCTCGGCCACGCGGGCGCCGACCAGGTCAGGGCGGAGAAGGCGTTCAAGGACGCCGGCTTCGACTCCCTCACCTCCGTCGAACTGCGCAACCGCATCCGCGAGGCCACCGGCCTCAGCCTGCCGACGACCGTCGTCTTCGACTACCCGACCCCGCTCGCCCTCGCCCGGCACCTGCACAGCCACTTCGGGCACGTCACCGCCGCACCGGCCGCCCCGGACCCGGCCGTCACCACGGCCGACCCCGGCGAGCCGATCGCGATCGTCGGCATGGCCTGCCGGCTGCCCGGCGGCGTCACCAGCCCCGAGGGCCTCTGGGAGCTGGTCCACGAGGGCCGGGACGCGATGTCCGGCTTCCCGTCCGACCGCGGCTGGGACCTGGAGGGCCTGTTCGACTCCGACCCCGGACGCGTCGGGACGTCGTACGTCGACCAGGGCGGCTTCCTCCACGACGCCGGCCTGTTCGACGCCGGCTTCTTCGGGATCTCCCCGCGCGAGGCGCTCGCCATGGACCCGCAGCAGCGGCTGCTGCTGGAGACCTCGTGGGAGGCGCTGGAGCGGGCGGGTATCGATCCCCTCGCGCTGAAGGGCACGGACGTCGGCGTGTTCTCCGGCGTGATGACCCAGGGCTACGGCTTCGGCGGCGAACTCCCTCCGGAGCTCGCCGGGTTCACGGCGACCGGCTCCGCCGGCAGCGTCGCTTCCGGCCGGGTGTCGTACGTCCTCGGCCTCGAAGGCCCCGCGGTCACCGTGGACACGGCCTGCTCGTCGTCCCTGGTCGCCATCCATCTCGCCGCGCAGGCCCTGCGGGGCGGCGAGTGCTCCATGGCGCTGGCCGGCGGCGCGACCGTCCTCGCCAACCCGTACACCTTCGTGGAGTTCTCCCGGCAGCAGGCCCTCTCGCCCGACGGCCGGTGCAAGGCCTTCTCCTCGTCCGCCGACGGCACCGGCTGGGCCGAGGGCGCGGGCGTGATCGTCCTGGAACGCCTCTCCGAGGCTCGGCGCAAGGGCCACCAGGTGCTCGCCGTGATCCGGGGCAGCGCCGTCAACCAGGACGGCGCGTCCAACGGCCTGACCGCCCCGAACGGTCCGTCGCAGCAGCGGGTGATCCGCAAGGCGCTGGCCGGCGCGGGTCTCTCGGTGTCCGACGTGGACGCGGTCGAGGCGCACGGCACCGGCACGGTCCTCGGGGACCCCATCGAGGCGCAGGCCCTCCTCGCCACCTACGGCCAGGACCGCGAAGAGCCGCTCTGGATCGGCTCGGTGAAGTCCAACATCGGTCACGCCCAGGCCGCCGCCGGCGTGGCCGGCATCATCAAGACCGTCGAAGCGCTGCGGCACGCGGTACTGCCCCCCACCCTCCACGTCGACCAGCCGTCGACCGAGGTGGACTGGTCGACGGGTGCCGTGGAGGTGCTGACCGAGGCCCGGCCCTGGCCGGAGACCGGTCGCCCGCGCCGCGCCGGTGTCTCCGCCTTCGGCGTCAGCGGCACCAACGCGCACGTGATCCTGGAGCAGGCCCCCGAGGAGCCGGCCGCCGCCCCGGCGGCCCCCGCCGACGGTGTGCTGCCGGTGGTGGTCTCGGCGCGCGGGACCGCCGCACTCGCCGGACAGGCGGACCGGCTGGCCGACTTCGTCGGCCGGACCGACGCCTCGCCGGCGGCCGTCGCGGGCGCGCTGGTCGCCCGGCGGGCGGTGCTGCCCGAGCGGGCCGTGGTCGTCGCCGGCTCACGGGAGGAGGCGGTGACCGGGCTGGCGGCGCTGGCCGCGGGCGAGCCGTCGCCGAACGTCGTCACCGGCCAGGAGAGCACCGGCACCACGGTGTTCGTCTTCCCCGGCCAGGGCTCGCAGCGCCTCGGCATGGGACGCGAACTGTACGACCGCTACCCGGTCTTCGCCCGCGCGCTGGACGAGGCCTGCGCCGCACTGGACGCGCGGCTGTCCGGCTGGGCGGACCACCCCGTCAAGGACGTCATCTTCGGTGACGTCGGCAACGCGGGCGGCGGCCTGCTCGACCAGACGGTCTTCACCCAGGCCGGGCTGTTCGCGGTGGAGTCGGCGCTGTTCCGGCTCGTCGAGTCCTGGGGCGTACGCCCGGACATGGTGGCCGGGCACTCCATCGGCGAGGTCGTCGCCGCCCACGTCGCCGGAGTCCTGTCGCTGGCGGACGCGGCGGCCCTGGTCGCGGCGCGCGGCCGGCTGATGCAGGCCCTGGCCCCGGGCGGTGCCATGGTCGCGGTCGCCGCCACCGAGGCGGAGATCGAGGAGTACCTCGGCGCGGGTGTCGACCTCGCGGCGGTCAACGCGCCCGGCTCGGTGGTCCTCTCGGGCGACGAGGGCGCCGTTCTGGCCGTTGCGGAGAAGCTGCGCGAGCAGGGCCGCCGCACCAAGCGGCTCACCGTCTCCCACGCCTTCCACTCGACCCTGATGGAACCGATGCTGGCCGACTTCACCGCGGCCCTGTCCGGCCTGACCTGGAACGAGCCGACGATCCCCGTCGTGTCCAACGTGACGGGCCGGCTCGCGGAGCCGGGCCGGCTGACCGACCCGGCGTACTGGGTGGACCACGTCCGCCGGCCGGTCCGCTTCGCCGACGGGATCGGCGCCACGGGCGGCTCCGTCTTCCTGGAACTCGGCCCCGGCGGCACGCTGACCGGCGCGATCGAGGAGTCGGCGGGGGAGGACACGGTGAGCGTCCCGGCCCTGCGCGACGACCGCGGCGAGGCCCGGACGCTGCTGCTCGCCGTCGCCGAGCTGTTCGTCCGCGGCGCGCGCGTGAACTGGACGGCCGTCCTCCCCGAGGGCGCCGCCGACGTCCCGGTGGACCTGCCGACGTACGCCTTCGAGCACCAGCACTACTGGCTGCACATGGCCCCCGCCACCGACGCGGTCGCCCTCGGCCAGAGCACGGCGGACCACCCGCTGCTCGGCGCGGTGGTGGAGGTGCCCGAGACCGGCGGTGTCCTGTGCACCTCCCGGCTCTCCCTGCGCACCCACCCCTGGCTGGCCGACCACGCCGTCGGCGGAGTCGTCCTCGTCCCCGGCACCGGCCTGGTCGAACTCGCCGTCCGCGCCGGTGACGAGGCCGGCTGCGGAGTGCTGGACGAACTCGTCATCGAGGCCCCGCTGGTCGTGCCCGAACAGGGCGGTGTCCGGGTCCAGGTCGCCGTCGGCGGACCCGACGACAACGGCCTGCGGAGCGTGGCGGTCTACTCGGCCCGCGAGAACACCGCCGGCGAGATCGGCACCGACGCCTGGACCCGCCACGCCACCGGCACCGTGACCGCGTCGGCGGCGGACACGCCCGCCTTCGACACCACGGTCTGGCCGCCGGCCGGCGCCGAACCCGTCGACCTCGACATCACCGCCTTCTACGAGGACCTGGCGAGCCACGGCTACGCGTACGGACCCGCCTTCCAGGGCCTGCGCGCGGTGTGGCGGCGCGGCGAGGAGATCTTCGCCGAGGTCGCCCTGCCCGACGAGCAGCGCGACGAAGCGACCCGCTTCGGCCTGCACCCCGCCCTGCTGGACGCGGCCCTGCACACCGATGCCTTCGCCCAGCCCGACGACGGACACAACGTCCTGCCGTTCGCCTGGAACGGACTGGTCCTGCACGCCGCCGGCGCCGCCTCCCTGCGGATACGGATCGCACCGCGCGGAACCGACGTCCTGACCCTCGTCGCGGCGGACGACGACGGCGGCCTCGTCCTGTCCGTCGACTCGGTGACCTTCCGCCCGGTGGACGTCGAGCAGCTCGACGCCGCCGCGACCGCCGACGAGGGCCGCGACGCGCTGTTCGGCGTCGCCTGGACCGAACTCCCCGCACCCGCCGGGACCACGGGGACGGCACCCGCGTGGACGCGGGTCGCCACCGCCGACGACGTGACCGCGCTGAAGGGCGAGGTCCCCGAGGCCGCCGTCCTGGAGCTGCGAGGCTCCGCCGACGGCGACGAGGAGGCGCTCGCCCGGACCGCCGCCGCCCTGGAGGTCGTCCAGGCGTGGCTCGCCGACGAGGAGTTCGAGGACGCGCGCCTGCTGGTGGTGACCCGGGGCGCGGTGCCCGCGGGCGGCGCCGCCGCGGTGACCGACGCCGCCGGCGCGGCGGTCTGGGGCCTGGTCCGCGCGGCCCAGGCCGAGAACCCCGACCGGATCGTCCTGCTCGACCTCGACCCGGCCACCGACGCCCCCTTCGACGACCACCTCGCACCGGTACTCGCCTCCGGTGAGGCGCAGGTCGCGGTCCGCGGCCCGGTGCTCTCCGTGCCGCGCCTGGTCCGGGCGGCCGAGGGCGAGTCCACGGTGGCGTTCCGGCCGGAGGGCACGGTACTGGTCACCGGCGGCACCGGATCCCTCGGCGCGCTGGTGGCGCGGCACCTGGTGGAGCGGCACGGCGTACGGCACCTCGTCCTGGCCAGCCGGCGCGGCGCCGAGGCCGAGGGCGCCACGGACCTGGCGGCCGAACTGTCCGCGCTGGGCGCCGAGTCGGTGACCCTGGTCGCCGCCGACGTCTCCGACCGCACGGCGGTGGCGGACCTGCTGAACTCGGTCCCGGCGGATCACCCCCTCACCGGTGTGGTCCACACGGCCGGCGTCCTGGACGACGGCGTCATCGGCGCCCTCACCCCCGAGCGCCTCGCCGGGGTGTTCGCACCCAAGGTGAGCGCGGTACGGCACCTGGACGAGCTGACCCGCACCCTGGACCTCACCGCCTTCGCCGTCTTCTCCTCCGCGTCCGGCCTGTTCGGCTCGGCCGGCCAGGGCAACTACGCCGCCGCCAACGCCTACCTCGACGCGGTCGCCCACCAGCGCCGGGCGGCCGGCCTGCCCGCCACCTCACTGGCCTGGGGCCTGTGGGAGCAGACCAGCGGCATGACCGCCCACCTGGGCGCTGCCGACCAGGCCCGGATGAGCCGGGGCGGCGTCCTGCCGATCGGCCCCGCCGAGGGCATGCGCCTCCTCGACGCGGCCCTGGACACCGGCGAAGCCCTCCTCGTCCCCATCAAGCTGGACCTGCGCGCCCTGCGCGCCGACGCGGCAGCGGGCCGCCCCGTGCAGCCCCTGCTGCGCGGCCTGGTCCGCACCGGCCGCCAGCCCGTCCGCGCCACGGCCGGCGACAGCGGAGGCGGACTCACCCGCCGGCTCGCCGGACTCGCCCCGGCCGAGCAGGAGGCGCTGCTCCTGGACCTCGTACGCGGCCATGTCGCGTCCGTACTCGGCCACGCCGGGGCGGAGCACGTCGGCCCCGAGACGGCGTTCAAGGACGCCGGATTCGACTCGCTCACCTCCGTGGAACTGCGCAACCGGCTCCGCGAGACCACCGGACTCAAACTCGCCGCCACAGTCGTGTTCGACTACCCGAACCCGCTCGCTCTGGCCCGCCATCTCCACGCGGAACTGGGCACCACCAACGACGCCCTGTCGCTGGTGCACGAAAAGATCGAAGACATCGAGTCGCTGATCGCCGGACTGCTTTCCGACGAGTCCAAGAAAGCCGACATCGTGCTTCGCCTCCAGGGCCTGGTCGCGAAGTGCAACGGAGCGGTCGAGGAGGCACCGGAGTCCGCGGTGGCGGACCAACTGGAATCCGCCTCCGCCGATGAGGTCCTCGACTTCATCAACGACGAACTCGGAATCGTCTGACCGCCACCTTTTCGCGGACCGTCAAACCCTCGGTGAGGAATGGAAGATGGCCACAGAGCAGGAACTCCTCAAATACCTCAAGCGCGTCACGACGGAACTGCACGACCTGCGCCGGCAGGTCCGGCGCAGCGCGGACGAGCCGGTCGCGATCGTCGGCATGGCCTGCCGGCTGCCCGGCGGCGTGACGACGCCGGAGGAGCTGTGGCGCCTGGTCGCCGAGGGCCGGGACGCCGTGTCCGACTTCCCCGCCGACCGCGGCTGGGACCTGGACGCGCTGTTCGACGACGACCCTGACAAGGCGGGCACCACCTACGCCCGCCAGGGCGGATTCCTGCGCGACGCCGGCCTGTTCGACGCCGAGTTCTTCGGTGTCTCACCCCGTGAGGCGCTGGCGATGGACCCGCAGCAACGCCTGCTGCTGGAGACATCGTGGGAAGCGCTGGAACAGGCCGGTGTCGACCCGCTCTCGCTGAAGGGCGCGGACGTCGGCGTCTTCAACGGCATCATGGGCGTCGACTACTTCATCGGCGGCAACCTCCCGCCGGAGCTGGAGGGATACGCCGGCACGGGCGGCGCGGCCAGCGTCGCCTCCGGCCGCATCTCCTACGTGTTCGGCTTCGAGGGCCCCGCCGTGACCGTCGACACGGCCTGCTCCTCCTCCCTCGTCGCCATCCACCTCGCGGCCCAGGCTCTGCGGCGCGGCGAGTGCTCGCTGGCCCTGGCGGGCGGCGCCACCGTCATGGCCACCCCGCACACCTTCGTGGACTTCTCCCGCCAGCGCGGCCTCGCCGCCGACGGCCGCTGCAAGTCGTACGCGGATGGGGCCGACGGCACGGGCTGGGCGGAGGGCGCGGGTGTCGTCGTACTGGAGCGTCTGTCGGAGGCGCGGCGCAAGGGCCACCGGGTGCTGGCGGTGATCCGGGGCAGCGCGGTCAACCAGGACGGCGCCTCCAACGGCCTGACCGCCCCGAACGGCCCCTCGCAGCAGCGGGTGATCCGCAAGGCGCTCGCCGCGGCCGGCCTGACCCCGGCGGACGTGGACGCCGTGGAGGGCCACGGCACCGGCACGGTCCTCGGCGACCCCATCGAGGCCCAGGCCCTGCTCGCCACCTACGGCCAGGACCGCGAACAGCCCTTGTGGCTCGGCTCGTTGAAGTCCAACGTCGGACACACCCAGGCCGCCGCCGGTGTCTCCGGCGTGATCAAGATGGTCCAGGCCCTGCGCCACGGCATCCTGCCCGCAACCCTGCACGCCGCCGAACCCAGCACCCGCGTCGACTGGGAAACGGGCGCGGTCCGGCTCCTCCACGAGACCAGCCCCTGGCCGGAGGTCGACCGACCGCGCCGGGTCGGCGTCTCCGGGTTCGGCGTCAGCGGCACGAACGCCCATCTGATCCTGGAGCAGGCGCCGGAGGAGTCGCCTGTGGAGCAGGTGGCTCCGGGTGGTGGCGTGGTGCCGGTGATCGTTTCGGCGCGGAGCGGTGGTGCGCTGGCGGGGCAGGCGGGGCGGCTGGCCGGGTTCGTCGGGGAGACGGAGGCGCCGCTGGCGGCTGTCGCGGGGGCGCTGGTGTCCCGGCGGGCGGTGCTGTCCGAGCGGGCCGTGGTCGTCGCCGAGGCGCGGGAGGAGGCGGT
>NZ_JBEYYR010000075.1:0-10820 GCF_040645635.1 Streptomyces sp. NPDC046727 | reverse complement strand
GCTGGGCGAAGCGGCCGGAGAGCAGGCTCGGTGTCACCCTCGCGGTCCCCGCGGGTTCGCTTCGCTCCAGCCTGGCCGGCGAGTCCGCTGCGCTCCCCCGCCTGACGGTCCTTCCGGCTGCGCCTCCAGGCCCTGGGCCCGCTCACGCGGGCCCAGCTGGCTGTAAGGGGGCGTGCTTCCTTCTCTTTCAGCGAGTGCATGAGCCGGGCCGCGGTCACCCGTATATGACACTCACGGTGCCGTTGCCTCACAAGCACGACCCACGCGCCGTCTTGAGCAAGGAACGCATGCCGGGTCAGCACCCCCCGTATGTAGTTCAGGGCCGCATCCTCGGCCGCCGCCACCGCTTCCGCCTCATCCTGGCCGATGTGATAGGTGCCCACCAGCATCCACCGGTGCAGCCTGAGTTCCACGCCGTCAGGGCGCTCCGTCGTTCGGGTGTCTTCCTCGATGAGGACGTACCACTCGGCAGTCACAGTCGGCGCCTATCTGTCTTCCGAGGTCCGCGGGCCCATCCTTTTTGATGCAGAATACGGACGGCGGAAGCGCCCTCGCGGCTGGAAACCATGCTCCTTGCTGTCCTCTTCGATTGCTGTGCTTCATTCTTTGACGGCGATAGAATCTGGACTGGTGATATACCACCATAGAAGGCATCTGGAGCCGGGATCGTCGTCAGCCATCGAACCTGTCTCCCTCGACGGTCCGTGGTCCCTCGCAGCCGAAGGGAAGTCAATCACCAGTGCCACCAGGTCACTTCGCGAGGTCGCACCGCACAGCAGAAAGCCGGTCGATATGGCAGTGAAGGAACTCCGCCCCCACCAGCGAGAAGCCGTAGACGGGGTACTGCGGGCCCTTGAACTGCCTGCAAGATCTACTATGCCCGAGGGGGGGCTGCGGACGCAGGTGGTCATGGCGACCGGATCGGGTAAGACCCTCGTCGCCGCGCGCAGCGCGGAGGAGCTCCGTGCAGGGCGTGTACTGGTGCTCGTTCCCTCCCTCGATCTGCTCGCCCAGACCAAGACCGCGTGGCGAGAGGGCGGCCGTACGGGCCCGATGGTCGGGGTTTCCTCCCTGCGGGGTGAGGAGGTGTCCTTCCCCAACACCACGGACGTGGCAGAGCTGGTCGACTGGGTGCTGCCGTTCGACAAGGTCACCGTGTTCGCCACCTACGCCTCCCTCGGGCTTGGCACCCTCGAGCGGGCACACAAGGCCGGCCTACCGGGCTGGGACCTGATCGTGGTCGATGAGGCGCACCGGACCTCGGGCCGGATCGGCAAACCATGGGCGGTCGTTCACGACAACACCCGCATCCCCGCCCTGCGCCGCCTGTACATGACCGCCACACCCCGCCTGTGGCAACTCGACGACGACTCCGAGGCTGCGCCGGGGGAGCTGGTGGCGTCGATGGAGGACGCCCCGGACGGCCCCTTCGGCAGCAGGGCGTACACGCTGACCTTGTCGGAGGCGATCGACCGGGGAATCTGTGCCCCCTACCAGGTGGTGTGCGTCGACATCACCGACACCCACCTCCAAGCCGCCCAGCTCCTGGGCGCCGAAGGCCGCTCGGACGAGATCCGCGGGGCCCGGCTCGCCGCGCTCCAGACGGCGCTGCTCAAGGCGTCGTCGGAGGAGAACTTCCGGCGCACGCTCGTCTTCCACCACGTCGTGAAGGAGGCTGAGGCGTTCGCGGCCGGCCTTCCCGACGTCTCCGCGCAGCTGCACGCCGCCGCCCCCGAGCTGTACCCGAAGACGATCTGGGCCAACTGGCTGTGCGGCGAGCACAAGCCCAACCATCGGCGGCGGGTCCTCGGGGAGTTCGCGGCCGGGATCGCCACGGACGGCACGGTGGTGGAGAAGGGCTTCCTGGGCTCGGTGAAGGTGCTGGGCGAGGGTGTCGACACCAAGAACTGTGACAGCGTCTACTGGGCCGACGTGCGCGGCTCCATGCCGGACCTCGTCCAGGCCGTGGGCCGGGCGCTACGGATGCAGCCCGGTGAGGGCAAGGTTGCCTCGCTCGTGGTGCCGGTCCTGCTGGGGCCGGGCGAGACGGCGGACAACATGCTCACCTCGCGGGCCTTCGGCGGGCTGGCGAAGCTGCTGGAGGCGCTCAGGGCGCACGATGCCCGTGTGGTGGAGCAGCTCGCCGAGCAGCAGGCGCCAAGCCGTGTCAGGGGCGTTCAGAGCCGCAGCGGGGGCGAGGGGGACGGGTCCGGCGGCCCGTCGGCGCCCGCTCGCCAGTTGCTGAAGTTCTCCACGCCGCGCGACCCCGCACAGCTGGCGGCGTTCATCAACCTGCGGGTCCTCAACCCCGAGCATGAGCACTGGCGGTGCGGGGTGGAGGCCGCCGTCATCTACGTCCGTGAGTACGGCGACTTGAAGGTGCCGTTCACGTACCGCGTGCCCGGCCGCGACGACCAGGAGGCCGAAGGCGAGGGGTGGCCGGCCTCGCTTGCCGATTTCCCGCTGGGGCAGTGGATCGCCGACGCGCGCCGGTTCTATGCCCGCGGTGCCATGGACGCCGACCGCGTCGAGCAGCTGGACAAGCTGGGCATGGTCTGGAGCCACTTCGACGTCGCGTGGGAGGAAGGTCTCGCGGCGGCGCGTGGGTGGGCGGCAAAGGCGGGCCACCTCCTGGCCCCGTTGGACGCCACCTACCAGGGGTACCGGGTAGGCATCTGGCTGAAGAACGCGCGGGCCGCCGCCCGGAAGGCCGCCGAGATCGAACAGCGGCGTGCCGAAGGACTGCCAGTGGAGTCGTCGACCGGCGCCCTGTCGGACGAGCGCCGCGAACAGCTGGAGGACATCGACCCCGCATGGTGCCCTGCCTGGCCCGTGGAATGGCAGCGCGCGTTCCACCTCACCCGGCTCTACCTGGAGGCCGGCGGCACGCTGCCCATGTCGCCGGGCGAGGTCGTCCGCCAAGGCGAGGACCTTGGCCGGTGGGTGCGCTCGGTCCGCCTCGGCTGGGACAACCTCACCACCGTGCAGCAGTGGATGTGCGAGCACATCCTCGGCATCGAGCCCGCCACCGAGGACGAGAAGCCCAAGCCACGGCGCAGCCAGGCCGACAAGTGGGCGATGAACTACGCGGCCGCCAAGCAGTACTACGAACGCGAAGGGCACCTGCGGGTACCGAGGAAGCACGTCGAACAGATCGTCGTCGGCAGCGGCGAGGACCAGGAGGTCCGGGAGCTTCGGCTTGGTGCATGGATCGGGAATCAGCGGAGCCGGGCCGCCACGCTGTCGCCCGAGCGAGTGGAGCAGCTGTCCGCCATCGGCATGCGCTGGACATGATGGTCACCAGGGATTGGCCGCCCCACCGTCGTCTCTTTGCCCGATGGACCGTACGTGCTGCGTGAGGTAGGGGGTACATCGGGTCGGCCGAGCCCTATGGCCGACCCGGGGCCTTGCGGCGACCGGGAGTCGCCCGGGGCTGCGGTGGGTGAGGTAAGGGGCCAGGCGGCGCGGATCGATTCGAGGTCGTGGGCTTCGCACAGAGAGACGGCGGACCTCGGCGGCAGCCAGAGCGTGGTCGTCTCGAAGGATTCGTAGCGGCGGGCAGGCTAGCTTTTCGCGGAGGCGAGGAACGAGTGGGCCTATCCGGCGGCACGCCAACAGCTACTCAAGTTCGCTGTCCCAGGCCGTCTGTTTACTCACCCATCGCTGAGCGTCCGTGAGGTTCGCGGCAGTATCCACAGTTTTGTACCCCGACCGCGGGGGGGGGACATCCCGGTGGCCCCGAAGGTCCGCACCGGCCAGCAGCGCCGACTCCGGGTGGCCCTGGCCGTCCTCACCATGGGCCTCCCCCGCTGAGCTGATCGCTCAACCGTCACTCCCGTCCGGCGGCGGGGGCGGGGTGGGCGCCAGATACCGAGTGAGGGTGTCGGCGGCCTCGGGGGTGAGGGGGGTGGTGGTGTCAAGGCTCAGGTGTCCTGCCAGGTCGCGGGCGTGCAGACGGGTGGCGGCTTCCAGCAACAGGGCATACGCGTCGGCGGCCGCGCGCGTACGGGCCCGAGCGGTGAGGGCGAGTACGCAGGCGACCAGGGCGGCCGGCCACCACCGGACGGTGAGGGGCAGGTAGAGGAGGGCCCAGGCGGCCAGTGTGGGTCGCGCGGGTGAGGGCCTGGCGGGCGGCGGTGACCTCGCTGCGGGGCCCCTCAGGGAGTGCGAGCCACAGGTGCGGCCATACGGTGGCCAGGTCGAGGCCCTGGTCGCGTTCGATGCGCACCGCCGCCGCGTTGAGGCGGTCACCGCTCCAGGTGGGACGCATGGGTTCTTCGAACGCGATGCGTGTCATGGCGCGTTCTGCGGCCTGCCGGGCGGCGGGATCGGCGGGGTTCCTGCGGGCCAGGGAGCGGATGTCTTCGTCGCGACGCCGGTGCCAGGTTAGGGCGGCGGCGATCCACGCCCGACGCCTGCGGGCCGTGCGCCGGGCGGCGAGTCGGCGGGCAGGGCGTGGCCAGGCGGGCCAGTCGGCAGCCAGCCAGAGCCGTTCCAGCAGGGAGCCGAGGGCCTGCGCGGCAAGTCCCGCCACCGCTGCGCCTGCCAGCACCGCCACCAGCAGTACGACCTGGCCGCCGCCCCTGGTCGCGGCCGAATGGCTGGCCCAGGCGGTGATCCGGTCGGCGACGCGGGACAGGTCGAACGGGTGGGTGTGACCGAGGGCGACGGCGGCGGTGGCGACGGCGAGGTAGAGGGCGCCGGGCAGGACGAGCAGGGACACCCACTTCTCGGCGAGTCTCTTGCCCACCTCCGTCAACAACCCGCCCACCGGGTCAGAGCCGTTTCCTGCGCAGGGCGGCGCCGCTCATCCCACCCTCCGGCACCGGTTCGGTGGCCCGCCGCGGCCACCAGGAACGCGTGCACCGGTCGCCGGGACACAGATACACGTGCTCACCCGGGCTCGGCCTCGCGATTCCGTCCGGCCATATCCCCCGCAGGCCGGATCCGTCGTCGGCGTAGCCGTCCAACCCCCATGGGTCGCCGCCGGCGCCACTTCCGCAGCGACGCCCTGGTACTCACCCACGACGGCATCACCCACCTGGAACTCCCCGGCATCACCGTCCCAACCCTGAACCAGCAGATCATCGCCTTCCACCAAGCACTGGCCACTGCCTCCACGGGCGCGAGCACCGCTCTCCGGCGCGCGGCGCAGGACGACATGACATCAGTCCTGGAATGGCTGTGGGACAACGCGGCAGGACCCGTGCTCGACCTGCTGGACCATCACCGGCGGCCGTCGGCGGAGGCCGACTGGCCGCGGGTGTGGTGGGTGCCGGGTGGAGCGCTGGGGCTGCTGCCGTTGCACGCCGCGGGCCACCACACCGATCCCGCCGACGACGCGTGCCGACGTACCGTCATGGACCGGGTGGTCTCCTCCTACACGCCGACCGTCCGCGCCCTGCGCCACGCCCGCCGCACCAGTGGCGGTCGGGTCGTGTCCCCCGACGCGCTTGCCCGGGGCCTGATCGTCGCCATGCCCACCACTCCGGGCGTGCCCGGCCTCGGCCGCCTTCCTTACGTGGCGGCCGAGGTGGAGCTGTTGCGCCGGCACCTGCCGGGTGCCGTCCTGCTTCGTGAGCCCGACCCCACAAAACCGGACGTACCCGCCACGGACCTGCCCACCAAGGCCGCCGTTCTGCGCCACCTGCCCGACTGTCCGATCGCGCACTTCGCCTGCCACGGCGCCAGCCACCCCGCCGACCCCTCCCGGAGCCTGCTCCTGCTCCACGACCACGCGTCCGACCCGTTCACCGTCGCCGGTCTCGCCCCCGTCCGCCTCGACCACGCCCAGCTGGCCTACCTGTCGGCCTGTCGCACCGCGTCCGTCAGCAATGCCGAATTGCTCGAAGAGTCCATCCACCTGACCTCCGCCTTCCAACTCGCCGGGTTCCCCCATGTGGTGGGCACCCTGTGGGAGATCAGGGACCAGACCGCCGCCGCCGTCGCCGACGCCTTCTACGCCCACCTGCGCACCCCCACCGGAGCACTGGACACCGGCCGTTCGGCCTGGGCACTCCACCAGGCGGTACGCGACCTGCGCGACGGCCACGACCTGCCGGGCACGCTGGACCGCGCGAAAGTCCCCTTCCTGTGGGCCGCTTACCTCCACACCGGCGCCTGAACGCCCGAGGCTTCGCCGGTGCGTACGAACGGTGACAGCCCCGCTGCAGGAGATATGACCCAGGTCACAGATCCCGCGCCCCCGCCTTGGTGACCTCACCCGATGGCGTACGCGCTCCTTCCCCCCAAGAGCGTTCGCGGCGCGCCCCCCCGGTGAACCGTGAATGCGCCCCGGGGATCGGCCTCTCATCGCCTGGCAGCGGCCACCCGCGTGTCCACCGCTCTGCACGTCCTCACCGATCCCGGCTGGTGGGAGGCGGTGGAGACGGTGCCCCGGCACCGTTTCGTGCCCGGCTTCTATCCGCCCGCCGACGAGCAGGGGCTGACGGTGTGGGAGCCGGTCACTGCCGAGACCGACTGCGGCCGTTGGCTGGCCGCTGCCTGCTCCGACACCACGCTGATCACCCAGTTCGACGGCGACGAACCGGACTGGAAGGCCCCGCAGGTGCGGCACGGCGGGGCACCGACCTCCTCGTCCACTCTGCGGTCGCTGATGGTGCGGATGTGGGCCGATGCCGACGTGCAGGAAGGGCACACGGTGTTGGAGATCGGCAGCGGTCTGCGGGCGGATGCTGCGGGCCATTGCTCCAGTCCCGCCGGGGCGCCCTGGTCCAGGCCCGGTTCCCCGACCTGGTCCGTGCCTCCGCGTCCCTGCCCGACGGCCTGGTGCTCGACGGCGAGCTGGTGGTGGGGCCGGCGAGCAGTTGTCGTTCGAGGCGTTGCAGCGGCGCGCGGCCTCCGCAGGGCGCAGGGCCGACTGGCTCGCCGAGGAGCTGCCCGCGCACTTCGTCGTCTTCGATGTCCTCCAGGCCGGCGGCGAGGTGCTGCTGAAGCAGCCGTACGCCGCGCGGCGCGCACGGCTGGAGGAACTGCTCGCCGAGTACGCCCTCGCCCCGCCGTGGCTGCTGTGCCGGGCTACGGACGATGTGCAGGTCGCGCAGGAGTGGCCGGCGACGTGGACGCAGCAGCCCGGGGTCGAGGGACTCGTGATCAAGGGCCGGGAGCAGCGCTATCTGCCCGGGGTGCGCGGCTGGTACAAGGTCCGGAGCCGGGACACCACCGAGGCCGTCATCGGTGCGGTCACCGGAGCGCTCGCCCGTCCCCGGAGTCTGCTGCTGGGCCGGTACGACACGGCCGGCGCACTGCGGCCGGTGGCCCGCAGTACGCCGCTGCGCCCCGAGACAACCCGCAGTCTGGCCGGACAGCTCACCGCGGCCGGACCAGGACACCCCTGGCAGGACGTACGGTTCACCGCGTCGTGGGGCTCACACACCCCGCTGGAGGTGGTGTTGGTCGAGCCTCGCCTGGTGGCCGAGATCGACGTGGACACCGCCCAGGACCTGGGAGTCTGGCACCACCCGGTCCGGCTCGTCCGGCTCCGCGACGACATGCTCCCCGGCGACGTCGCCGCGTTCGGCGAGGGCGCGACACCGGCAGCCGGGTGACAGCCAGCCGTCCGAACGACGCCTCGGCCCAGCCGGAGGCTCTGTCGGTAGCAGTGGGGCGTTCAGTTTGCTGAACACCCGTGCAAGGTCATCGTTTGATGCGTCCGCGGATGGCGAGGGCTCCGAGGGCGAGGAGGGTGGGTTCGAGGAGGCGGGAGGCCATCTCGATGTAGGTGCCGGCGATGGTGAGGTTCTGTCCGCTGGAGCGGAACACGACGGAGTTGACGGCGACACGGGCGGCTTTCTCCGCGCGGGCCCATGTCATGCGCTGTGTCCAGCCGCCGTGCAGGGCGGGGTCGGGGGTGCTGGTGTCGAGGCTGATCCTGCTGCCCTTGAGGGTTCCGGTGGTGGCGGGGTCGGGATCGTGGGTGGGCAGGCCGGCGCCCATGAGGAGGAGCACGGTCACTGTCATGGCGGCGAGCAGCCAGGTGAAGGCGCGGGAGGCGCGCAGGCCGTAGCCGGACAGCAGCCAGTACCCCCACAGCAGGCGGCGTTCGCCCTTCGTGGTGCCGGTCGTGTCGTGGCGGCGCATCTCGCATTCGCCGTAGTAGAAGTCGGCGGCGCCGGGTTCGTTCTTGCCGTCCTCGAACGCTTTGCGCAGCTGCCGGTACAGAGCGGCGACGTCTTCCGGGTCGGGCGTGCGGGCGGGGTCGGGGTGGTGCGGTCCAGGGCGCCACAGACGGGGATCCGGTGCCGCGCCCGCCGTGGGAACGGGCTGGCCGGCCATGTGGGCGCGCCAGTGGTGCTCCTCGGCAAGGACACGCCGGCGGGTGAAGCGGAGCGGTCCGATGCCGCGGCGGTGCCAGCCGGTGGGGGCGTCGGCGAAGGTGGTGCGGCCTTCCAGGCGGATCTGGTCGAGGTGGAAGGCCCCGGAGAACAGGCAGTCGGTCAGGTCGATGTCGGTCAGCACCAGGTGCGCGGCATCCACGCCCTGAACCGAGAGGACCCGTACCCGGTCAGGGACGCGCGGCTGCGGACCGGGGCCTTGCAGCAGGTCCTCGCTCACAGCCCTGCCGGCGTGAGTGAAGGGGGTGGGGTGGGCGGCGACCGCGGCGGGGGCGGTCAGGACCGCATGACTGAGGTCCACCGCCGCGTACCGCACGCGCATGGTCGCCGTCGACTCCCACCGCGTCCGCTCACAGACCACTTTCGCCGCGGCTATCTCCAACGTCACCGGCAGCACAAACACCGACCCCGACAAGACCACCTCCTCCGCACACACCAGCGGCCCCAACACCGACACACCCTCAAACCGCGCGTTCTCGAACAGGGCAAGGTCGGAGATTTGCGCATGGCGGAACCAGGCGGGGCCGGAGAACTGCGCCCCGTTGAAAAGGGTGGGGCCAGTGAATCGCGCCTCGTCGAACCAGACGGGGCCGGAGAACTGTGCCCCGTCGAACCAGGTGGTGTCGGAGAACTGCGCCCCGTCGAAGTGAGCGGAGGCGGAGAATCGCGCCTCGCTGAACCAGGCGGGGCCGGAGAACTGCGCCCCCTCGAACTGGGCGTACCCGGAGAACTGCGCCTCACCGAACTGGGCGAAACCGGAGAACTGCGCCCCACTGAAGTGGGCGAAACCGGAGAACTGGGCCCCCTCAAACTGGGCGCGGCCAAAGGTGGGTTTGCCAGTGGTGGGGTCTGTAAGGGCGCGGAGAAGGGCTTCCAGCAGCTCTTGAGTGAAGGGAGTGCCGCTGTGATCAATGTCGGCACCGGGGGCCAGGCCGGTCAGGTAGGCGGTGCGGTCGGTGTCGGTGAGGTGGGCCAAACATGCGGCGTGGCCGGAAACGTGAATGCCGCGGCAGCCGACCGGGTCGGTGACCGGGTCCCCGCCGTGCCCGCAGTGCGGCCAGGAGGGCGGTAAGGGCGTGCTCATGGTGAGGCGGCTCCATGGGTGAGTTCCGGTACGACGGGATGGACGCTTTGCCGGACCGGGTTGGTTCGGGCCCGGCCCGGCCGTGCGAGGACGTACCCGCGTGGGCGGGCGCAGCCAGATCGCATGGCTCGGGCGCCGGTGCCGAGAGCGGGGCCGAGTACCGGGCGGCGATGTAGTCGATGCCGGTCAGCTCGACGTCCAGGTTGTGGGCGCGGGTGCCGCGCTCGCGGAAGTACAGCTCGCCGGCGGCCTCGGCCAGGACCTCGTTGGGGGACTTTGCGGAACGGCTCCCCTGCGCGTCCAGCAAACGTCCCGCCCGCTCGGGAGGCAGGTGGAGGGTGAGCAGCCGTTCCCGGGATTCGTCGGTGGTGCCGTCCGGTGCCCGGTAGCCGAAGGTGGCGCGGAACTCCACGGTGATGCCGGTCTGGGCGGCCGCGCGGCGGGCGTGTTCGCGGACCCGGGGCTGCCAGCGGGAGCGGACGGCGTCGCTGATGCGGTCCTGGATGGCGTTGGGCGGGTGTTTGCGGGCGCCGCGGCGGTAGCGGTTGACCGAGTCCGCGGTGACGCCGAGTTCGGCGGCCACCGCGCGGGCGCTGCCGAGTTTCCTGATCAGGTAGTTGATCTGGCCCTTGAGGGTGCGGGGCGGGTCGGTGGTGAACACCTCGCGGCCGGCGCGTTCCAGAGCCTGGTCGATCAGGGCGTCGTCGTCGGCGGCCACTGGGTGATCTGGCCGTCGCGGGCGTGTGCGGGGTGTCCAGGGGCATCGTGGACACCCGCGCACGGACCCCGTCAGCTGCGGGACCTCGCCGTACCGTGGCGGCTGTGGCACCCCATCGACCCCACTCGCCCCGACGCCATCCTGGCCGACCTGGCGGCCCTGGCTCCACGCACGGTGGTGTGGCTGAACGAGGCTCAGGAATACCTGGCGCACGACCGCAGTCAGCGTCGGACTCGTCCCGCACGGAGCGCCACGGGTTCGGCCGGCCGCCGGGGTACTGCCGTGAGCGGGAGCGGCACCGGAGGGGCGGCGGCTTCGGTGACGGGTACAGCGCCGCGCGCAGCCGGGCCGCGTCGGCGAGCTGCTCCAGGCGCTCGCGTTGCTCCGGCGAGAGGTGCGGCGGGGTCGGGTGGACCATCGGGGCCTCCGTGCTTGGGTGGGTTCGCTCCCCTGCACCTTCGCTGTCTGCGTCGCCTGCGGGGGCGCTCGCGCGGCCCACGTCCCGACAGGCGCTCCGGCGACTTCGCCCGTCGTCCCGTGAGACGGGCACGAGGTCCGGGCCCCCGGAGGACGCGAACGCGCCGGCGCCCCCGGCCAAAATGGGAGGGGGCGGCCGGGGAGTGACCGGGGGGCGGGGGGGGGGCCAACATAGCCGGGCGGGGGA
>NZ_JBEYYR010000074.1:0-11944 GCF_040645635.1 Streptomyces sp. NPDC046727 | reverse complement strand
CTCGCGGTCCTGCTGACCGGCGGCAACCGCAACGACGTCACCCAGCTCCTGCCCCTGCTCGATGCGATCCCGCCGGTCCGTGGCCGCATCGGCCGTCCGCGCCGCAGACCCGACTCGCTCTTCGCGGACCGCGGCTACGACCACGACATCTATCGCGACCAGGTCCGCGCCCGCGGCATCGTCCCGGCGATCGCCCGCCGCGGGACACGGCACGGCACCGGCCTGGGCACCTACCGCTGGGTGATCGAGCGGACCATCTCCTGGCTCCACGGCTTCCGGCGCCTGCGCATCCGCTGGGAACGCCGGGCCGACATCCACGAAGCGTTCCTCAAACTCGCCTGCTGCCTCATCACCCACCGACAACTGAGCTCATTGTGTTAGCCGTTGTAAGACGACACCACCAGGAGGAACCGGTGTCATACCCGCAACTGCTCACCGCCGAGGAGAAGCTCGCCGACGTGAAGAAGCTGTTGAGCCTTCCGCGTGTCGTCGTGATTTGCGGCTCCACCCGTTTCATGGCCGAGATGAACGAGGCTGATCTGCGGGAGGGCAAAGCCGGAAAGATTGTCGTCAAACCGGGCATTGACATGAAGTCGCCGCACGAACTGTGGTCCGATCCTGTCGAGGCCGAGGCGCTGATGGTTCGATTCGACGGTCTGCACCGGGCGAAGATCCGGCTCGCTGATGAGGTGCTCGTAGTCGGCGACTACATCGGAGACAGCGCCCGAGCCGAAATCGCCTACGCCCGGTCGCTGGGCAAGCCCGTGCGGTTCACGCACTCCGAAGTCGCCCCTGAGGCCTGACCGCCCGCTGCCATCTCGACAACCAGGGGCCGGCAGTCCGCCGTCTGACCGTTTCGGGGTGGCTTCGGCCGCCGTCCACCCCGCATCCTCCGCAGGCATCCCTTGGTATTGATCGTCTAGGCCGCCCTGGTGCCGTGACCGAGTCCTCCGTCTCGGCCTTCCTGCTCCGGGAACGGCGTTGCCGGGATGCTGTTCGAACAGCAACGCCACCCACTGCCTCCCGGTCTCGTGGATTTCTGCTGTCGGTTCAGACCGAGCGGGGGCAGTTCGGGCCTGGTCGGTGCTGTGATGTCGATCGGTAGTTGGTCGTTCCGGTCGGTTGTTGGCCCTGGTGTGGCTTGGGCCGGCTGTCTTCCGGTCAAGCAGTGGGGTCCTGGCCGGCGTCGTCCTCAATTTTTGTGTGAGGACGACGCGCAGCTGGTTTTCAGATGACCAGGACTCGGCGTCCGCGTGTGTGACCGGCCTGGCTGTCGATGTGTGCCGCTGCGGCCTCGGCGAGCGTGTACGACTTCTCGACGGGGATGTGGAGTTTTCTGCGCGAGATGAGGTCGACGGCTTCGGCGAGTGCTTCGGGCATGCTCCCGGGGGCGCCGGAGAATCGGACGCCGAGCTCGGGTGCGCGGAGATCGGCGATGGAGACGACCTTCTGTGGGTCTCCGGTCAGTTCGACGAGCTCGCGGATCACGCCCGAGCCGGCCAGGTCGAGGGCTGTGTCGACATGGCCGAGCTGCCGTACCCGCTCGACCCAGCCTTCGCCGTATGTCGTGGCGAGGGCGCCCAGGCTGCGCAGATAGTCCTGGTTCGCTGCCCCAGCGGTCCCGATCGTCGTGATGCCGCGGTCGCGGGCGATCTGCAGCACCGCCGATCCGACTCCTCCGGACGCGCCGCTGACCAGCAGCGTCTGCCCGGATCGCACACCGACCTCGCGGATGATGCGCAGCGCGGTCTCCACCACGGAGGGGTAGCCGGCCGCCTCTTCGAACGTCAGGCCCTCGGGCATACGGGCCCAGGCCGACAGCACGGCGAACTCGGCGTACGTGCTCGTGCCTTCGCCGAACACGCGGTCGCCGACCTCGACCCCTTCGACGCCGTCACCGACCTCGTCCACCACCCCGGCTGCGTCCAGTCCGACTCCGGCGGGCAACTCGATGGGATGGGCCCCCAGGACCTGGCCTTCACGGAGCCTCCAGTCGACGGGGTTGACGCCTGCCGCCCGTACGGCGATGCGTATCTGGCCGGGGCCCGCGTGGGGATCCTCGGCATCTATGAGGTGCAGAACGTCCGGACCGCCGAACTCGGCGAAGCTCACCTTCTTCATGCACCGAACATAACACTAACCGTTAGGGTTTTGAATCCGTTATGGATTCGTACCTGATAGTGTGAGGGTATGACCGTGCCGACCGGACGCCGTGAGCGCAAGAAGGCCGCGACCCGCCAGAAGATCGCTGACGCCGCCCTGCGGCTCTTCCTGGAGCGCGGGTACGACGCGGTGGGTATCCGTGACGTGGCCGCCGAGGCCGACGTGGCCGTCACCACGCTGTTCTCCCACTTCGCCTCGAAAGAGGCCCTGGTCTTCGAACAGGACGAAGACTTCGAGCAGCGCCTCACGCGGGCGGTCACCGACCGGGCGCCGCACGAGCCGCTCGTCCCCGCGCTGCGCCGCGAGATCCAGGCCTTGGTGCGACACTGCACGGCGGACAGCGCCGCCCCGATCTGGCGCATGATCGACGCCTCACCCGCCCTGCGGGAGTACGAGGAGTCGATGCGGCTGCGCCACGCGGAGTCGCTGGCAACGGCCATCGCCGCCGATCCCGACCTGTCAGGGACCCCAACGGCCTGCCGGGCGATCGCGAGGTTCGTGATCGACGCCTATGCGCTGGCCCGTGAGGCGGCCGATCCGCAGGCCGCGGTGGGCGAGATCTTTCAGATGATCGAGGCGGCCTGGGCCGTCGCCTGTCCCTCCAAAAACTCCACCGGCACGGCCAGGCCGTAGTCAGGATTCGACCCTGCCCCTCGCCGGTTCGCCGAACCCCCGGCCCCAGAGCAGATCAGTGGGCGAGCCGACCTTGACCGTTCTGGCCGGTAACCGTGGCCGCATGGCCTTTCCGGCGGTCGGGCTGCGGCCGGCCCCCATGAGCGGGACCAGCCGATGCCCTTCGGGGCCACCTGTCGTCCGCCATCGGGGCCCACAACCCTTCTTCGCATGCTGCTGACCACCGGCTACTGAACGTTGCGAGACCGTCTATCGATCTTCGTTCCGATCTCCTCCCCGCGCCCGGCCCGGCACGATGCCGTCGCGGGCCTCGGGCGGCGGGATGCGGGTCCGGTCACGGACGAAGCGGGGCTGCAAAGGGGGTGATGCGCCTATAGCGGGCGCTGACTGGTGAGTCGGATCAGGCGTGGGTCAAGGGGTGCCTCTTCACGGTGGCCCCGGCCGCGTACCGCTTCGCGCACACGTGGCTGGACTTGTCACCGACCCGGCCTGCTGCGGCCGCAGAAGCCCGAGGACGCGATGACCACCGCCTCCATCCCGCCGGCCACGCGGACGTTGTCCGGTGCCGCTGCGACGACGAGCCCCGCAGTACGCCCTGCTGCGAGCCCCGCTCTCAGCCCCGCAGCTTCAAGCCGCCGTCTGGCTGATGTCCCTGATCACACCCCTTGCCCACCTGCCCGAGCCGGTTGCAACTCCTCTTCTCCCAGCATGGATATGCCTGGAGAAGCGTCCCGTCCCCGCGCACGCAGCAGCGGGCCGGTGAAGGCCGGGGCCGAGATACGCGGCGAGGTGCTCCTCACCCTCGCTCAGCTCTGCCTGGCCACGCCCCATCAGCTCAAGGCGCTCCTGCTGCCGCACCACCAGGAGGCGGACTACATCCGCCGCGCGCTGCGCAACCTCCGCGCGGACGCCCTGGTCGGCCCGGAGTCACCGCGCCCAGCAGAGCTACTGGTACTGCACCCCGGCGGGACTGGCCGAAGCCGCCGCCTCCGGTGAACTCGCGCCGAAGGCCGGCCGGGCCACCGGGCAGCGCGCAGCCAGCAAGACGGGCCTGCGCGAGTACGCCCTCGCCCTGGTCGACACCGTCATCGCCTTCCACCACGCCGGCGCGGCCGACCAGGCCGACTGGCAGGTGGAGGTCGCCCACCCCACCCCGGCCGGCTCCCTGGTGCCCGACGGCGTGGTGCTCCTGGCAGGCGGCTCGCATGCGTTCGTGGGGATCGACCACGCGATGTCCTACGCCTGCCTGCTCGCCAAGCTGGAGCGCTACGACGCCTACGGCAACGCACCGGCGTCCGGCCGCGGCAACGCCGCCCGCGCTCCGCGCTCCCACTGGCAGGAGACCTACGCCGGGCCGTCGCTGGAGCGGCCCTTCCCGCCGCTGCTGTTCGTCTTCGCCCCTGCTCAGCGCCGCGCGGTACCGGGCATGAGGGAGGCCGCCTTCCACGACCGTGCCCGGCCGAACTGGCGGATCATGGTGGCGACGACGACCCTGCCCCTGCTGACCGTGCACGGGCCCGAGCGGCCGGTGTGGCGGGTTGTCGGCCATGGTGAGGACCGTCGGCCTCTGTCCGCGCTGCCGGCACCGCGCTGAAGCCGGGCGGGGCGGCCTGCCGCGGCGGCTGGGCAGAGAACTCCCTACGTTGTTCTGCGGGAGGCGGTGAGCCCTTCGTATGGTTCACCCACCCAGGGGCACCGGGTGTGGTTCAAAGAGCTCTGCCGCGTGTGGCTTGCACTGATTGGCCGCCCGGTGCCCCACGACGACTCGGCTGCCAATTAGGAATTGCGAATGATCGCTCTGTAGGGAATCGACAGCGAGGTCGTCCGTGGGAGGCATCAGCAGCACACCGCACGGAGGGACCACATGACAGCGATCTGGGCCGGCATCGACGCAGGAAAGACCCACCACCACTGCGTCGCGATCGATGACAGCGGCCGCCGGCTGCTGTCACGCCGCATCACCAACGACGAGCCCGAACTGCTCCAACTCCTCAGCGGCGTCCTGGCTCTCGGCGACCACGTGACCTGGGGTATTGATCTGGCCGACGGCGGGGCCGCCCTGGCCCTCACGATCCTCCTCAACCACGACCAGCCGGTGCACTACATCTCCGGCCGGGCCATCCACCGTGCCTCCGAGACCTACCGCGGCGAGGGCAAAACCGATGCCAAGGATGCCGCTGTCATCGCCGACCAGGTCCGCGTCCGCCGCGACCTGCACCCCTTACGCGCCACCGAGGAAGCGGTCACCGACCTCAAGATCCTCACGGGTCGGCGCATGGACCTTGTCGCCGACCGCACCCGCACGGTCAACCGTCTCCGAGCCCAGCTCACCGGTGTTTTCCCCGGCCTGGAACGGGCGTTGGACGTGACCAGCACGGGCCCGCTCACCTTGCTGACCGGCTACCAGACCCCCGCCGCCATTCGTCGGAACGGCAGCAAGCGGCTGGAGACCTGGCTGCGCAACCGTCACGTCGTCCGCCCCGACCGGCTCGCCGAGATCGCCGTCCAAGCCGCCGAACGCCAGCACACCAGCCTGCCCGGCGAGAAACTGACTGCCCAGCTGGTGCACACGCTGGCGAAGGAGGTGATGGCTCTCAACCAGAAGATCGCCGAGCTCGACAAGGACATTGAGGCCCGGTTTCGCGACCACCACGCCTTCCACGTGATCACCAGCATGCCCGGCCTGGGCGTCATCCTCGGCGCTGAGTTCCTGGCCGCCACCGGCGGCGACATGACGGTCTTCGGCACCGCTGACCGCCTCGCCGGCTTCGGCGGCGTCGCACCGGTGCCCCGCGACTCGGGGAAGATCAGCGGCAACCTGCGACGCCCCCAGCGATACAACCGTCGCCTCCAACGCGTCTTCTACACCTCCGCGCTGTTCAGCATTCGGCACTGCGACGAGTCGCGCCGGTTCTACGATCGCAAACGCGCCGAGGGTAAACGGCATACTCAGGCCGTCCTCGCGCTCGCACGCCGCCGCGTCAACGTCCTCTGGGCTCTACGACGCGACGACCGGCGCTACGAGCTGTCGCCGCCCACTGCCCTCGCAGCTTGACAGACCGCATTAGGAATCAGTGACTGCGTCTTTGTGTATTTCGGTTCGTGAAGGCCTGTGGCCGAGTCTCGGTCGTCGTCGGGGCGTGTTTCGTTCAGATCAGAGGGGTGATCTGGTCTTCGATACCGAGCAGGGCCCGGCCGTACATCTCGGTCGCGATGGCGGGGTTGATCATGGCATGCCGCGTACCGGTCTCCAGATCCCGCCACATGCGCTGCAGCGGACTGTCCTCGGCGAAACTCCGGGCTCCGTGGACATTCAGCAGCAGGTCCAGTGCCTCTCGTGAGCAGCGGGCGACTGTGCCGATGTCCATGCGCGCCCGGGTCCGGTTGACCAGGGGCATGCACGGGCCACTCGCCGCCCAGTTGTCGACATCGTCCGCGGCACGCATCAGGTGCAGGGTGGCGGTGTCGATCAATGATGCTGCCTCGGCGAGTTGCATCTGGGTGGAGGGTGCCTCGCATGCCTGTGCGTAGTGCGTATGCGAAATGCCCCGGCCGGTGGCGAGGGACGCCAGCACCAGTTCCATCGCGCCGCGGGCCAGGCCCAGCAGCGGGCCGGCGAGTGAGAGGGCGAGGGTCGGGACGAACGCCGCACGGTACAGGGCCTCGTCCTTGAACTCGGTCGGGTAAGTGCCCTGGAGCGCCTGTGTCACCGACAGGATGCGGTGGGCCGGGACAACGACGTCGTCGGCGGTGAGGGTGTTGCTGCCGGTGCCGCGCATCCCGGCAACGTGCCAGGTGTCCTCGATCGTCAGCTGGTTCATGGGGACCAGGGCCAGTGCTTGGTCCCGGCGCTCGCCGTGCTCGCCCGTGAGCGTCATGCCGAGCAGTGCCCATCGGGCGTGCAGACAGCCGGAGGCAAAGCTCCACCGTCCGCTGACGACGGTGCCCGCGTCGGTTGTCCTGCCGGTCCCGTGGGGTGGCAGGACTGCACAGGCACGGGTGCCGGGGTCCTGGGCGTAGACCTCACGCTGCGTGCGTTGGGGGTAGAGGCCGATGAGCCAGCCCGAGATGTTGATCAGGCTGGTGGTCCAGGCAGTCGATCCGCAGCCGCGGCCGAGTTCCGCACCCACTTGGACGAGCGTGCGGATGCGTGCCTGATGGCCCCCGAGCCGTTGGGGAACGGTGAGGCTGAACAGGCCGGCCCCGTCGAGTGCCGCGATGTTCTCTGGAGCGACACAGCGGTCCTGGTCGGTGCGGGCTGCGTTGCGCCGGAGTAACTCGACCAAGGCTGCGGCCCGTCCGGGCAGCGTGGCCTGCTCGATGTCCGGGGCTGGTTCCGCGGCGCCCATCGTCATGGGAGCTCCCTTCGTCACATGTGAAAGGGTCGGGCAAGAGGCCGGCGGCCGGTACCGGCACCGTACCTGTATGCCTGCCCGTGCCCCCTGGTGCGGGCCACTTGCTGCACAGGACCGAAAGTGCGGTCCTGCGGCCTCGTCAAGAAGGACGGTCCCGAGCATTCGCGGACTATCCGCGGGTGGTTGCTTGTGTCGTCGCTTCCCCACGGGTTGGGAGGCTGACGGGGAGAACGACATGGCTGCTTCCCACCGTGGCCGTCGGGAAGGCGTCACGCACCAGGGCTCTGAACCGCCCGCGGCGGTGACTTGAGCCGAATCGAACCCGGCAGCCGGCAGGCGCTGGGCCCGGAAGTCCGGGCTCGGCCGGCCCGGCGTGTTCCTGCTTCAGGGTTCCGGGGTGCACTGGGTGGTCTGTTCTCGCTGTGGATCCGATGCCAGGTCGGCTTTCCGCGGGCCTGCAGGCCCGACTGTGTGTTCGGCCCGGCGGCCATGTGTCTGCGGGTGGTTGCCGACCACCCCAGGCCCGCACCCCAGCGCCTGCCTGGGACCACCAAGAACACCGACACCGGCGGCACGTCTTCGCCTTGAGCATCGACGCTGTCGAGCGCGACGCTCTGGCCGGCCGGCTCGGGTGGTGCTCCCACGTGCCCGTCACCGTCGTCCTCGCCCGCTGAAGGAGCCGGCCCGGCCGGCGCCGGTCAGCTCGGTGCCTGCCGCATGTCCAGATAGCAGCGCAGCCGTACGCCGGGCTGTCCGGCGTCCCGTGTGGTGCGTTCCACCGCGGTGGTCGCCCACATCGACGCGAGCGCTTGCTGGAAGGCGAAGGCGGTCTGGTCGTCGGCGGCTACCACGTCCACGACGACCACGCCGGGCTCCGACACGTGCACTTCGTTGATCGCATCCACGCAACCCATGACGAGCATGCGTGGTCAAGGGGTTCTTGCTTCGCCAGGGGTTCACCCGCTCGGCTCAGCGGTGGATGCCTCACCTGGTGGTGTGGAGCGCGGTGATCGTGAGGGTGACGGGAGCGGGAAAGCACCGGACAGGGAAGCCTGTCGCGCAGTGCGGGCGGGCGGAAGGCGGCGCTCGGGCGGCACCGGCCGCCGGGCCTCGCGCACCTCCCCACCACGCCTCCACCGGAGGGGTGCCGTGCACCCTCTGCGGGGTGGTGCGACGTCACCTTCGGGAAGATCCTGCCCGCCACCCGGCCTCTGTGTCGCACGCACCGTGCCCTGTGTCCGGGGAGCGCCCGCGGTCGTGCTCGTGCGGGCAATGAGGTCCCCAAGCACCTGTCCGTGGTCCTCCGCGTCGCCGCCGGCGACGCGGAGGACCACGGGCGTATCAGGCGGTCAGGCGTCTGTTCGGCGCCGGGAGATCCTGCCCGCCATGTCCCAGGTGCGTCCGGTGGAACGTGGGCGAGCCGCTGACACGGGCTGTAAGGCTCCTGTGTCAGCGGCTCGTGTTCTGGGGTCAGGTCGGACTCACCCAGCGCGCCGCGACGGTCGTGCGTCCGTGGTCGTTGCTGATGAGGTGGGCGGAGCTGCCGCTGCCCCCTGAGAGGGTGTATGCGTGGAGCGTCACGCGGTCCCCGGCGTCGAAGCGCTCCAGGATCGTCTGGCCCCAGGTGCTCTGCAGGCCCACGCTCGAACCCTGGATGCCGGCCAGTGCCTCACTGCCGCGCAGGAGCGTGCCGTTGTTGAACAATGATGTGGTGACCCACAGGGCTCCTGACCCTGGGTAGATCGACGCGCGGGCGTTGTAGGAGATCTGCCACACGCCGGGAAAGGGGATCTCGAGTTCCGGGACATCGGGGATCTGCTGGTCGACGCTGGTGAGGGGGCGGTCGAAGCTGAGCGGATCGATCTGGACCCATTGCGGTCCTCCCCGCTGGGAGACCGCAGTGTTCGGGGAAGTCATGTCTGTCACGTTGCGCACGACAGTGGCACGTTAAGCGGCATTAACGAATGTTCGTCGGGATACCGCCGTCTGTCTGGCCGGAAGGCCGCGGAGAAACGTCACTATGTCCGGTGCCGCCGCGAGCGCTACAGGCGTCCCGGACACTGCCTCGCAGGGCGCGTGCAGGGATGCGCCACGGCTTCATGGCATCGCACTGCGGCATGGAGCTCTTCACCCA
The DNA here is from genome assembly GCF_040645635.1 of Streptomyces sp. NPDC046727. NCBI lineage: Bacteria > Bacillati > Actinomycetota > Actinomycetes > Kitasatosporales > Streptomycetaceae > Streptomyces > Streptomyces sp. NPDC046727. Next base: position 2,659 of record NZ_JBEYYR010000074.1, on the reverse strand, counting down.
CTACAGGTCGGTCCGAGACGCCGGACCTGACCCTCCGCGACGGGCAGAAGGTCACCTTCCTGGCCGCCGAGGACGGACGGCGCAGGCCGGGCCGGGCGGCACACCGTGTGCCGCCGGCCCGGCCTCCGCGCTGGTTCTTCACCCAGAGCATGGAGAACTTGATGATCTGGTCGATGTCGCTGGGGCGCAGCAGGATCGTGTCCCCGGTGTGCAGCGGCCCGGGCCGGCGGTGCTGCCACAGCCGGTGGAAGCGGCCGTCGGCGTCGTTGAAGCCGGGGTGCCGGTCGCCGTGCGGGCTGATCAGGCGGGTGGTGAAGGGCACATCGTTCGGGCCCGGCTGCCAGGGCTGCTCCGGCTGGCTCAGCACGTCCTCCGTCGGCGTTCGGTGATCACAACATGCCGAGGTGTGTCAGCGCCGGTCCGGGACGGGCGGGGCTTCCGGCCCCTTCGCCCACCCGGCCCCCGGAAACCCAGCGGGTCCTTCGGGGAGCGTTCGTCATCGCGCCGGGGAGCGCCCGGGGCCTTGACCGCTGCCACACCGGCGCGGGACGCGCGGTGCGCGCAACTCTCCGCAACCAGCTCGACAGGGGAGACAGTCATGGCGTCACGGTTCGTCGGGATCGACCCGAACACCGGAGGCGAGGGATCGCCCACGGTGTGAGTGGAAGAGGAGAGCGCGGACCTGGCCCTTCAGGGCGAGGAAGCCGACGGACTCCTCAAGGCCCAGGTCGGCTCCACCGAGTGGGTGGCCGGCCACAAGGCCGGGATTCCCCCGCACGAGCGGGTGATCCGGATTCCGGCCCGCAGGGTGTCGATCCTGAAGGGAGGCGTGTGATGCCGCGCAACGCGCAGCAGCTGAACACCGCGACGTTCGCTGAACTGCTCGCCGACACCCACCGCACGGCGGTCCATCTGGAGATGCGCGACGTCTACGCGGTGGGCGACGAAGCCGAGGACTTCGAGACCTTCCTGCGCACCGGCGTACCGAACGTGGACCCGGCCCGCTCGTTCTGGCCCCAGTGGATGCCACTCGTCAAGGACGCGGTCGCCCGCGGCGTGGTGATGCGCCGCGCGCGGATCGTCTCCGAGCCGGTCACCGACTACATCCGCTACGAGCACGCCATCACCCCGCTCAACCCCAGGCCGGAAAGGACGTGCGCTGGCTGCCCCGGCGCCACGCCTCCGGCATCGCGCTGCCCGGCAACGACTTCTGGCTCCTGGACGGCGAGCTCGTGCAGTTCCACCACTTCACCGGCACCGGCGACTGGGCACCAGACGGCAAGGAACGCACCAGCGACCCGGCCGCCGTCGCGCTGTGCAAGGCCGTGTTCGAGACGGTGTGGGAACGTGTGGGAACGCGGCATCCCGCACGAGAAGTACACCGTCCAGGCCCCCTTGAGCAGACCTGTGCCCGCCTCCCCGTCGTCCGGCGCACAGGCGGCCCGCCAGGCGCTCGCCGTGCGCTTGCAGCACCTGCGCAAGGACGCCGGCCTCACCGGGAAGGAACTCTCCGCCCCGTGCGGCTGGCACCCCGCGAAGACGACCCGCATCCAAAAGGGCGCGGTGCTGCCTCTGACGCGGACATCCGGACCTGGCGTGCGGCGTGCGGCGCCGACGACCAGGCCGATGACCTCATCGCCACCGCCCGCGCGGTCGACTCGATGTACCTGCAGTGGCGCCGCCTGCACCAGGGCGGCATGCGCCAGGTCCAGGAGGACGGGTACGCCCTGCACGAGCAGACCCGTCACTGCCGGGTCTACGTCTCCAACGTGCCGCCGGGTTTCCTGCAGACGCCGGCGTTCGCGACGGCCCTCATGGAGCAGATCACCCGCTTCCAGGGCAACCCCCGACGACGTCGCCGAAGCGGTCGCTGCCCGCGTCGCCCGCTCCCGGTTCCTCTACGAGGGCGGCCACGTCTACGCCGTCCTCCTGGAGGAATCCGTCCTGCGCTCCCGCACCGCCGACCCCGAGGCGATGCGCGGGCAGCTGCGCCACCTCCTTTCGGTGATGCCGCTCGCCGCGGTGTCAGTTGGGGATCATTCCGTTCACCGCGCAGCGCACCGTGTGGCCGCTGGAGGCGTTCTACGTCCACGACGACACCATGGCCGTGGTGGAGACGCTGACGGCGGAGATCAAGGCGACGCAGCCGCGCGAGGTCGCCGACTACGCCAAGGCGTTCGCCGGCCTCGCGTCGATGGCCGTCTACGGCAACGGCCCGCGCCCTCATCCGGGCCGCGATCGACGCCCTGGAGTGAACTTCCGCAATTCCCCGCAATCTCGTTGAGGAGCGAGCGGCGGCCTCCGTAGCGTCGAACGACACCGACGCACTCAGCAACGCAGGCGGTGCCCCATGAGCGCACCCACACCCACCGGCCCCGCACCGGAAGGACGCGGCCTCGACCCCCCGGCCTTCGGCCGGCCCTGCCGGGTACTGCTGGCCCGCGCCGACCGCGGCTACGCCCGCTTCCCGCCGGCGCCCAGTACGAGGATGCGCACCCGGCGATCCTTGCGTGGACGCAGAGTAAGGCGGCGGACCGTGGCACGAACGAGCTGTCGTTCAGCGACCTCCGGGCCATGATGGCGAGCTGACCGCCGACCGCTGACAGCGCCGGCGCCCACGGACCATAGCGCGGCGAGCCCGGGCGAGCGGGCCGGGATC
>NZ_JBEYYR010000073.1:0-13471 GCF_040645635.1 Streptomyces sp. NPDC046727 | reverse complement strand
GGGTGGGCCCCCAACACGGGCGTTTCCGCCCCCCGAGCCCCCGGGCCACGCCCCCCCTCGGCCCGGGCCGAGGGGCGCCTTCTGTCGAGCAGCTGCCGTCGGTGGTGCCACCCCGGCGACCGCTACGTCTGCCGAGGCCGGTGGATCTCGCCCGTGCCCAGTGTGATCAGGGCCCGGGGTCGCATGGGCTCGTCGCCGCGCCGGGAGAGCAGGGCCACTTCCTCGATCACCGCGGACAGCGTGCCGAGCCGGGCGTCACACTCGGCGGCAAGACCCTTCGGGTCCTGGGTGCGGCCGAGGGACAGATGCGGGGTGAAGCGTCCGCCGCGACCGTGGCAGAGCGGGAACCGCCGCTCCAGCTCCTGGTGGAGACGGGCCCACGGCGTCGGATCGGCCGCGGCGGGATCGAGCCACACCGTGCCGTAGTGCCGGTGCCGGAAGTAGCGCACACCGGCCAGGCGTGCCGTGAACGCCGGGCTCTGTGCCGCCGCGGCGGAGAGCAGCGGCAGGGCCCGCGCGAACTCCTCCTCCGGTACGAAGCCGAACAGCAGATTCACATGCGGTGGCCATCGTCGTACCTGCGGGTCGTGCTCCCAGCGGATGTCCTGGATCGCCGGCCAGAGGTCCTGCGGCGGCAGCCACGCCACCGCTGTCCGGGGCGTCGGCGCCACGGTCAGGGCGTCCACCGGCTCGGCCCCACCGAATGCCGGATTCCCGTTCACACAACCATGATCGAGAACTGGACGGTCGCTGACAACCCGAACGGGCCGTCACCATCACCCACGAGGCGCTCCGCACATCAGGGCGAGGTGCTGATCCGCAGCGTGGTCGCGCGCAGTACCCCTGCTTCACCCGCCAGCTCGCTCACCGCCGCGTTGAAGTCCTCAAGCCGTTCGGCCTCCAGGCCGGCGACGATCTCGTGCGGGTAGATCTCGCGCGCCAGCACCTTGCAGCCGGCGAGGCTGTGCTGTGTCAGGCGCTCGAGTACGTCATCACCGGCCGGGTCCACCTCGAAGAGAACGTACGCCCGCACGAGCACCGCCGATCACCTCACTTTGGCCTATTTCGGTCAAAGTAGCATCGAGCGCCGCGTCAGTCCTTCACCGCCCCGCCCAGCCCCGACACCAGCCGTCGCTGCACGAGTACGAAGAACACCAGCACCGGAATCGTCATCACCGTGGACGCCGCCATGACCCCGCCCCAGTCCGGCTCGTCGGGCTTGTAGAAGACGAGGAGGGCCATCGGAAGGGTCGACTGCGAGGTGTCGCTGATGATGAAGGACTTGGCGAACAGGAAGTCGTTCCAGGCAGAGATGAAGGAGAACACGCTCGTGGCCACCAGCCCGGGCAGGACCAGGGGGAAGAGGATCTGCCACAGGAATCGCCCGCGGCTCGCCCCGTCCAGGTACGCGGCCTCCTCCAGGGACTCCGGAACGGCTTTCACGAACCCGCGCAGCATCCATATCGCGAACGGCAGGGAGAAGGCGGTGTGCGGCAGGATCAGCGAGCCCAGCGTGTTCAGCTGACCGAAGTCCCGCATGAGGAAGAACAGGGGGATGGTGAGTGCCTCCACCGGCACCATCTGGGCCATCAGGAACATGATCAGCAGGGTCGTCCGGAAGCGGAACCGGAACCGTGTCACGGCGGTCGCGGCGAGAAAGGCGATCAGCGCGGAGGCGATCACGACACTCACGGCGACGACGAGACTGTTCACGAAGTACCGGCCGAATTCATGCTGTTCCAGCACCCGCCGGAAGGAGTCCAGCGAAGGGGACGACGTCCAGGGCCGCGGTTGCGTGGACTCGATCTCCCCGGCGGGTCTGAACGCGCTCAGCAGCATCCAGTAGAGGGGGAAGGCGACGACCGCGGCGACCAGCAGCGCGGTCACCTCGGCGGCCAGCCGCCAGGGGCGCCGCACCGGACCGCGTACCACCCCGTCACGGACCAGCGGACCACGTACGGGACTCACAGCTCCTCCCCTTGGCGGCGCAGCAGCCGCAGATACCCGAGCGTGACGGCGAGCAGGATCAGCAGCATCACCACGCCGATCGCCGAGCCGAGGCTGTACTGCGAGGACGCGAAGGCCTTCTGGTAGGCGTAGACGTTCAGGACCAGGTTCTGCCCGGCGATGCCGCCACCGTTCGTGATCACGTAGATCTGGGTGAAGACCTTGAAGTCCCAGATGACCGACTGGACGGTGATGATGACCAGGATCGGCCTCAGGACCGGCGTCAGCACCGAGCGCCAGATCCGCCACTGCGAGGCGCCGTCCAGGGCGGCGGCCTCCAGGATCTCGCCCGGCACGGCGCGGATGCCGGCATAGACGGTGACCATCACGAACGGGAAGGAACACCAGACCACTTCGAGCAGGACCAGCAGGAAGGCGCTGTAGCGGCCGTACGTCCACGAGAAGTCGCCGAGCCCCAGCAGGCGGTCGACCGGTCCGAAGTCGGGGTCGAAGAGGAACAGCCAGACCGTCGAGCCGGTGATCGTCGGGGTCGCCCACGCCCCCAGCGCGGCCAGCATCAGCGCGAGCCGGGGGACCGCGCGGACGCGTGTGAGCAGGACGGCGAGAGCGCACCCCACCACCAGCGTGCAGACCACACAGGCCGCCGCGAAGCCGACCGTCGCCAGCAGCACCTGCCGGAACTGGTCGTCGGCGAACAGCTCGGTGTAGTTGGCCAGGCCCCGGAAGCGGGTCGGCTCGCCGCCGCTGACCTGGGCCTGGGTGTATTCCAGGAACGAGATCAGCCCGAGCTGGTAGACGGGGTAGACCAGCAGGCCGCCGAGGACGACGAGGGCGGGGGCGAGGTAGAGCCAGGGGGTCCAGCCTCCACGGGGGCGCGGTCCTCGGTGGCGCTTCGGAGGCGCCGCGTCCGTCATCCGCGTCACCCGGCGGACCCGAACGCGTCGTTCATCTTCCTCGCCGCGTCCTCGGCGGCGTCCGTCACGTCCTTCTTGCCGCTGGCGATCTCCTGGAACATCGTCGGCAGCACCAGCGAGGAGTCGATCTGCGCCCAGGCGGGCGAGGCCGGGACGAACTCGGTGCCGGCGGCGAGCGTCTCGACGAACGGCTTCACGAACGGCTCCCTGGCCGCAGCCTGCTGCCGTACGTCCGTGAAGGTCGGCAGGAAGCCCATCGCGTCGAAGAGTGCGCCCTGCGTCCTCTTCGAGGCGAGCCGCTTCATCAGGTCCACGGCGAGCGTGCGGTGCGAAGTGCTCTTCAGTACGCCGATGTTGTTGCCGCCCGCGAAGGCCGGCGCGATCGATCCGGACCTCACCCCCGGCAGCGGAACCACCGCGTACTTCCCCTTGACCTTTCCGGCCTCCACGGCGGCGTGGCTGAAGTCGCCGCCGATCGCCATCGCCGCCTTGCCGGAGGCGAAGGCGGTCACCGTGTCGTTGCCGCCCATGCCCGCGCACTTGGCGGCGGGGCAGTTGTCGTCGCCGAAGAGAGAGGTGTACGCCTCGATGCCCTTGCGGGCGGCGGGGCTGTCGATGGCGGAGGCGTACGAACCGCCCTTGCCGGTGGCCAGTTCACCGCCGTTGGCCCAGATGAACGGCATCGCGCCGTAGGTGTAGGCGCCGCCGACGGCGAGGCCGTACAGGTCGGGCCTGGCGGCCCGGATCTTCTTCGCGGTCGAGATCAGCTCGGACTGCGACGTCGGTACGCCGAGGCCGAGTTCGCGGAAGACATCGGTCCGGTAGTACAGCGCGCGGACGCCGACGAAGTACGGCGCCCCGTAGACCCTGCCGTCCACGGTGACCGACCGCCGGGCGGTCGGGTCGGTGTCCTCGGCCTCGCTCCAGGAGCCGAAGTCCCGGGTGACGTCGGCGAGTCCGCCGTCCTTCACATAGCCGGCGGTGTCGGTGTTGCCGTACTCGATGACGTCCGGCGCGGACTTCGGGTCGTTGAAGGCGGCCTTGATGCGCTGGGCGCGGGTCTCCACGGGGATGTACTCGACGGTGACGTCGGTGCCCTGGTGCGCCTTCTCGAAGTCGGCGAGGACCGCGTCGACGACGCGCTCCTTGGGTTGGTTGTCGACCTCCTGGAAGAGCCAGACGCGCAGGGTGCCGGTCTTCTCGTCCTTGCCGGAGGCGGAGTTGCCGGAGGTCTGGGGCGCGCAGGCGGTGACCAGGGCGGCCGCGAGCGCGAGGGGCCCGACACAACGGACGGACAGCTTCATGGAGTGCCCCTCCGATGAGGCGTTGCAGCATGTGCAATGACTGTTTCGCTGTGCACAACACCACGGAGGCTAGAGACTGCATGAACACGCCCACAAGAGGTCTCAACCACTCTGTGACCGGCGGACGCAGGCTGTGCAACGCCCCAGGAGCACAAAGGCCCTCAGGGCGCGCAAAACCCCTCAGCGCACCGGGAAACCGAACGCGTAGCCCTGCTGCTTCAGCCACGGCAGCAGGGTGCGCAGCGCCACCACCGTCTGGGAGCGGTCGCCGCCCGCGTCGTGGAAGAGGATCGTGGGCCCGTTGCTCAGCTGCCCCTTGACGGTCGCGATGATCGCCTCGCTGCCCGGCCGCTCGAAGTCCTTGGAGTCGACGTTCCAGCCCAGCGGTCGCATCCCGTGCGAGGCCGCCAGCTTCCGGCTGTACGGCGTGAACGCGCCGCCCGGAGCCCGGTAGTACATCGGCCGTACGCCCCCGGAAGCCTTGGTGATCTGCTGTTCCGCGTCGACGATCTGCTGCGACTGGTAGGCCTGGGACTTGGTGTCCATGGTGGTGTCGTGCGACACGGTGTGGTCGCACAGCCGGTGCCCGGCGGCCACCACCTGCTTGACCAGATCCGGGTGCGCCTGCGCCTGGGTGCCGACCATGCAGAACGTGGCCTTCACGCCGTTGTCACGCAGCACTTGGAGCACCTGCGGGGTCCAGACCGGGTCCGGGCCGTCGTCGATGGTGATGTTGACCGCGTGCTCGCCCCGGTCGGAGGCGTGGACGATGGTCGCCGACACGGCTGCCGTCTTCGGTGCGGCGGGCCGGGCGGAGGCACCCGGTGCGGCGGACCCGCCGCCGGTCTGACCGGCCTGCGCGGTCCACACCGAGGTGGCGGCGGCCACCGCCGTGACGCCGACCGCCGCAGCGACCACCCGGCCGTACCATCCCCGCCCGCCATGCCGCGCCATGTCCGTCCCGCCCCCTGGTGTGTCGAATGGTTCCGTGCACCTGGCAGGACGGCCGGGAGAGATCGCGGGATCCCTCTGTTACAGATCACGGACAATTCCGAGGCGACTCCGGGACAGACGCCTTCCGGCGGCGGCCGGCGGCCGTAACGGCGGGCCTGACGCGGTACGACCACGGTCCGACCTGGAAGTGTGGTCCGTACTCCGACGACGCGGCGGGTGCGGCGGCAGCATCGTTGCGCCATGACCCTCACTTCTTCGTCAATCGCCGCGCGACGGCCTGCCTTTCCGGGACGCTGGGTGGGCGGCGCGTCCTTCGTCGTCGGGCCCCTGCTGGTGCTCTCCGGCGTACTGCTGCGAGCGCGCTTCGGCTTCCTCTTCCCCGCCCAGCTGACGGCGTACGAGCATCATCCGGACCTCATGACAGCGTCGTACAGCCTGATGTCCGCGGGGTGGATGCTGCTCTGGCCGGGCGTCGCGCTCCTTGCCGCCCGCATCGCCGCGCGGTTCCCGGAGACGGCGGTGTGGGGCGGCGTCCTCACCGTCCTGGGCCTGTTCGCCCGGGTGTTCCACGCGGGTGTGGACCACGCGGGCTTCCGGCTGGTGACGGCCCAGGGTGCGGCGTCGGCGACGCGCACGGTGAGCGAGACCTACGGCGCGTTCCATGTCTTCAGCGCGCTGAACGCGGCTGTCATGGGCGGCTGGATCCTGCTGGCCGTCGGCGCCTACCGCGCGCGGATCCTCGGCCCCCTGCGTGCGGTGGCCCTGGCTCTCGCGGCGGCGATGCCGCTGGGAGTGCTGAAGGGGACTACGGCCTGGTCGGTCGTGGCTGCCGCGGGGCTGTGTGCGGCCCTCGTGCCGTTGGGCGTGACCGCGTTGCGCACAGGGCCGGCCCCGCGGCCGGCCACGGTCGCCGGGAGGCTCGCGCTGGTGAGCGTCGTGAGCGTCGCGATGTTCCTGTTCGGGCAGGCCGGATGAGTGCCCGTCGGTATCGTCGTGCGATGCGCATAGTGCCGTGGCGCCCGGGGACCGGGCCGCATCTGCTGATGCTCGACGCCTGCGTGGGCGGTGTCGTGGCAGCGGCGTATGCGGCGCTGGCCGGGCAGAGCGCGTCCGACGGCCTGCCCGGGTTCTCCGGCCCGGTGTGGGTGGGCTGGCTGGTGGCCGTGTGGGTGGGTGGGCCACTGGCCGTTCGGCGGCTGTGGCCCTTGCCTGCCCTGGTGGCGGTTCTGGGCGGCACGGCTGCGGCCAACCTGCTCGACATCACCCGCGATCCCTACGTCGCCCCGGCCCTGGCGCTCTACGCGGTGGCGCTCCTGGAGCGGACGCGCCGGGCTGCCGGGGCTCTGGCCACGGCATTGGTCGTCTCGGCGGCCGCGGTCGTCGTCGGCGAGGCCGTCCTGACACCGTCCGGCCCGTGGTCGGAGGCCGCCGGAACCGCGGCGCTCGTCTGGCTGGTGCTCGGTGCCGCGTGGGCCGCCGGACGCGTCGTGCGGGAGCGGCGGGTCCGGGCGGCCCGCCGGGAACGGCGCCTGGCCGAGGAGGCGCTGGCCGAGGAACGGCTGCGCATCGCCCGCGAACTGCACGACATCGTCTCGCACAGCCTCAGCGTGATCGTCGTCAAGGCGGCGGTCGCCGACCACGTGGCCGACGCACGCCCCGAGGAGACGCGCGACGCGATCCAGGCGATCGAACGGACCGGCCGGGAGGCACTCGCCGAGATGCGGCGCGCCCTGGGGATGCTGCGCGGCGACACGGCCGGGCAGGACACGACCAGTGCCGGCGCTGCGGAGACGGCGCCCCCGCCCGGACTGGACGACCTGCCCTCACTCGTCCGGCGCGCCGAGCAGGCGGGCATCCGTACCGCACTGCGCACCCGGCTGACGGCCGCCCTTCCCACGGGGACGGGCCTGACCGTGTACCGGATCGTGCAGGAGGCGCTGACCAACGTGATCAAGCACGCCGGCGACGGAACGCACTGCGAGGTCACGATCACCGCTGACTCCCGTGGAGGAGTGCGCATCGAGGTGGTGGACGACGGTGCGGGGAACGCGGTCGGGACCGGACGTACGGATCTCAAGGGCGGCCATGGACTCATGGGGATGCGAGAGCGCGTGATGATGTACGGGGGGACGCTGGAGGCCGGTCCCCGGCGCGGCGGCGGGTTCGCCGTGTCGGCTCGCCTCCCGGCCGAACCCGTGCACGGCACCGCGCCGGGCCGGAGGGAGACCACCGCGTGACCGAGCCGATCCGGGTACTCGTCGCCGACGACCAGTCCCTGCTCCGAGGCAGCTTCCGGGTACTCATCGACACCGCCGCCGGGCTGACCACCGTCGGCGAGGCCGGCACCGGCGCCGAAGCGGTCGAGAGCGCGCGGCGCCTGCGCCCGGACGTCGTGCTCATGGACATCCGGATGCCCGGCATGGACGGGATCGAGGCGACACGGCAGATATCCGGCTCTCCCGGCACGGCGGAGACCCGCGTCCTCATCCTGACCACGTTCGACCTCGACGAGTACGTGTACGGCGCGCTGCGGGCCGGAGCGGCCGGCTTCCTCCTCAAGGACACCTCTCCCGGGGTCCTGCTGGAGGGCATCCGCACGGTCGCCGCCGGAGAGTCCCTCCTCGCCCCCTCGGTGACCCGGCGCCTGATCGCCGAGTTCGCCCGGCTCCCCCGTGTGCACCCGGCGCCCGGCTCCTCGCTGGACGACCTCACGGACCGCGAGCGAGAGGTTCTGCTCCTCGTGGCCCGTGGCCTGTCCAACAGCGACATCGCCGAGTACCTCCACCTCAGCCACGGCACCGTCAAGACCCACATCGGGCGGCTCCTGAGCAAGCTGGGAGCGCGCGACCGGGCGCAACTGGTGATCAGCGCCTACGAATCAGGGCTCGTCACCGCGACCCGCACTCCGGGGAGCGGGGCCCGGCCCGGGAGTTGAGGCGCCCCCTCCCGGCCCGCCCCGGAGAGGGCGGGCGAGGAGGGGGCAGGTGTCGCTGCTCACCGGCAGCGGCCATTCAAGAGCGACTGCTCACCAATAGTGGCGGCGACCGGCGATCGCGTGCCCCATGGACCCCATGATCCACAGGATGGCTCCCACCACCAGCAGGATCACGCCGATGGTCCACAGGATCGATATGCCTGTGACGAGGCCGATGATGAGCAGGATGATGCCGAGGGCGATCATGAGGTGCCTCCAGCTGTAGTGATGCTCCTGCTCTACGAGTGCCCCCGATGCACGCGCCCTATCAGGGCGCTCCGAGTTTCAAGAAGTTCTGTCGTCCATGTTGACTCGTCGTTGCGGCGGCCTCACATTACCTAGCGGTAGAACCCAGCGGTAATCCCGCGACCGGTATCTCGTGGCCGTCGTGCGTGCGCGCCCTCTCCCACGCCCCGTCGGCCGGCACGCCCTCCGCACGCCTCCGCTCGATCGAGCCGCCTCGTTCCACGCGATCCCGCACGTCCGTCCCTCGCAATCCGGCACGCCCGTTCGTCAGGGATCCCGCACGCCCGTTCGTCGCGATGCCGCACGCCCGTGGCACCGCCATGCCCGCCTGTGCCGTGCCCCACGCCCCGCGCCCCATATTCCGTGTCCCGTGTCCCGTGTCCCGTCCCGAGAAGGGGGAGCACATGCCCATGCCTGCCCTGCGCCGTGTCCTCACCGCGACGTCAGCGGCCCTCGGCGCGCTGGCCCTCGGCCTCACCGCAGCCCCCGCCCAGGCCACCACGCCCCTCGACTACGCTGCCCTGGGCGACAGTTACAGCGCCGCCTCGGGTGTCCTTCCCGTCGACCTCACCAGCCCGCTCTGCCTGCGTTCCACGGCCGACTACCCCCACGTCATCGCCTCGCGGACGGCAGCGCGCCTGACGGACGTCACCTGTGGTGCCGCCCAGACCAAGCACTTCACCGAGTCCCAGTACCCCGGCGTCGCCCCGCAGATCGACGCGCTCACCGCGGACACCGACCTGGTGACCCTGACGATCGGCGGGAACGACAACGGCACCTTCATCAACGCCATGATCGCGTGCGGCACCGCGGGCGTCTTCAGCGGCGGCCAGGGCAGCCCGTGCAAGGACACGTACGGTTCGTCCTTCGACGACGCGATCGACGCCAGCACCTATCCGGCGCTGAAGTCCGCGCTCCGCAGCGTCCGCGCCAAGGCCCCCGACGCCCGGGTGGCGGTGCTCGGCTACCCGTGGATCACGCCCGCCACGGCCGACCCGTCCTGCTTCGCCAGGCTGCCGGTCGCCCGTGGCGACGTGCCGTACCTGCACGCCCTGCAGGCGCACCTCAACGCCGTGGTCGAGCGCGCCGCCGAGGAGACGGGGGCCACGTACGTGGACTTCGCCGAGGTGTCCGCCGGGCACGACGCGTGTCAGGCCGTCGGCACCCGGTGGATCGAGCCGCTCCTGTTCGGGCAGAACATCGTCCCGGTCCACCCCAACGCCCTCGGCGAGCGGCGCATGGCCGAACGCACCATGAGCGTCCTCGGCCTCGGCTGACCGGGCGCCGCTCCGCCAGGGCCGGGGCTCACGCGTCGGCGAACAGCGGGTCGTACGGCGTCGAGCGTGTACGGCCCGACATGAAGGACAGGAAGTCCCGCACGAAAGCGCCGCGTGCGTACGTGCCGTCGGTACCGGGCATGTCCCGTCGGAAACCCCGGCGGAACAGGGCCCGGTACTCGTGCGCGTCGACGCGCTGGTCGCCGTTCGTGTCGGTGACGTCGAAGAGGACCTCGGCGACCCTGATCAGGGCGGGGCCGGCGAGCGTCGGCACGGCCGCGGCGTATTCCCGGGCGCTGACACGGCCGTCGCCGTCGGTGTCGAGAGCCGCCTGGAGCTCCCGCCACCAGCCGGCGAAGGCGTCGTAGAGCCGGGTCTCCTCCGGTTCGTCCAGGTCGAGACGGCCGGCGATCTCCCGGGCCATGGCGGCGAGGTCGGGCCAGTCCACGTAGCCGTCCCCGGTCTGGTCCAGCACCGCAGCGAAGAACTCCTCCGCGCGCCACGGCGGCTCGGTCGCTCCGTCCGCTTCCGGTTCCGGCGGAAGGGGCACGAGCAGCCGGACCAGGGCGCCGGCCCGCTTCATCCGGTCCCGCAGTGCCCCGATCGTCCGGGCCCGGGGGTCGTCGCTGTCGGGGGAGAGCGTGAGCAGCTTGGCGACGCTCTCGGTCTGGAGCAAGCCGTCCGGGAGGAACCGCGCCAGGCCGGCGGCCAGGTAGGCGCTCTGCATCAGGGTCTGGGCGCCGGGCATCTCGGGCAGTCCCGCCCGTCGGCGGAAGGGCTCCGGAAGGGACGCCACGGTGATCACCCCGATGAGGGGGCCGACGATCGCGCGGCCCGCCGCCCACATGGTGGGCAGACCCTGCAGCAGCGGCGGCGCGGGAAGATGGTCGAAGAGCTTGTAGAGGATGACGCGCATCGCCTCGGTGTTCTCCAGCTCGTCCTCGACCACGCGGTCGAAGTACGGCCAGAACTCCTGGACCGTGGCCGGGAGACGGCCGGGATCCCCGTCCAGCGCGGCGAGGTAGGCCCGGAACTCGGCGTACAGCTGCTCCATCGTGGTCTGGTCCAGGGGCTGCCCGCTGAGGCGGCACATCGTGACGCTGCTCTCGAAGACGGTCGCGACCACCCAGGCCCGGACCTCCGGATCCATCGCGTCGTAGGGCCGGTCCCGGGCGTCGGTGCCCGACAGCCGTGTGTGCAGCCGGTTGAGCCGTGCCGCCTCCCGGTGCCGCACCTCGTCGTCGGCGCCGAACATGCGCTGCAGGCTCACGAGTGTGTTGCGCAGCCGGCGCCACGGGTGGGTCACGAACGTCGAGCTGTCGACCAGGGCCGCCCCGACCTGGGGGTGCGCGGCCTCCAGCACGGTCGCCCGGATGATGGCCAGCGCCCAGCGCGGATCGTTGAAGAACGCGTGGAAGCGGCTGCCGGGCCCGAACAGCGGCGGGGGATCCTCGTCGTACTCGGACGGCCCGGGTTTCCCGTCGCGGTGCCCGGCACCGGCGCCGGTGTTCCTGGGTTCCTCGCTGGCTGTGTCGGTCACGGTCGTTCCTCTCCGTTCGCGTTCGGCGTCACGCCGCCGAAGCGGCGATCGCGCTGCTGATAGGTGTGCAGGCACTCCAGGAAGTGCGGTGCCCGGAAATCGGGCCAGAGGACCGGTGGGAAGATCCACTCCGCGTAGGCGACCTGCCAGAGCATGAAGTTGGAGATGCGCTGCTCCCCGGAGGTCCGGATGGCGAGGTCCACATCGGGGGTGTCGGGAAAGGGCAGATGGGCGGCGAAGCACCGCTCGTCGACGGCCTCGGCGGGCACTCCGCTGCGGATCAGCGAGCGGGCCGCCGCCACGATGTCCCTGCGTCCGCCGTGGTCGAAGGCCACGGTCAGCGTCATGCCCCGGTTCTCGCTGGTCAGGGTCATCAGATCGGCGAAGTCCCGGGTCAGCGCCCGGGGGATGCGCGGATCCGCCACCCCCAGGAACCGGCAGCGGATCCCGCGCGCGTGCAGCAACGGCGCGTGCTTGCGCACGACGCGGCGGACCAGCCGCATCAGGAAGTCGACCTCGGCGCCCGGGCGTCGCCAGTTCTCGGTGGAGAACGCGTACAGGCTCAGCCACTGCACGCCGGCCGTCCGTGCCGCTTCGATGACGTCGATCACCGTCGTCTCCGCCGCGCGGTGACCCGACGTACGGGGCAAGGAACGCCGCGCCGCCCAGCGGCCGTTGCCGTCCATCACGCACGCCACGTGCCGTGGCACTCTTCGGCGCCCTCCGAGTTCCTCAACCGTCAACGCCCGGCCTCCAGCGACAATGATCTGACTCCTCATCAACTTCCTGGCCAGCCAGCCCTGTTCGGGAGCAGGCCGGGTCACGATCAGCAGAGTGCCAGTGCCCGCAACCGCAGGCGGCGCGGGCGCCCTCGGTTCACCCTTGGTACTGCTGTCTGACGTCGTGATCACATGCCGCCCCGCGAGGCAAACCTGGTCGAGGCCACGAAGGGGGGCTCGCCTCCGCTCGCGCGCTGGGGCTGTCCCCCGCTCCGAAGCGCCTGCCTGCCGGAGTGAGTACGGTGCGGGCGGTGCCTAGCGTGATGTCACATGGTGATCTCCTTACCGACCCCTTCACCCCGCCGGCGTACCGGCCTCGTGGCCGCGGCCCTGGCCTGCCTGCTGACCACCGCCCCCGCTGCCGCCGCGCAGCCCGAGCGGGACGCGCCCGGCGCGTGCGGGCCACACCCGGCACTGGCCCGGTCCGTGCACCACCTGGTGGCGCACGACCGGATCGCGGGCGCTGCGGTCCTGGTCACCGGCGCCGGCCCGGACGCCCCCTGCGCCCGCTGGACGGTGACCGACGGCGAGGCCGATCTGCGCACCGGCCGCCCCATGAACACCACCGACCAGCTGCGCGTCGGCAGCGTCACCAAGACGTTCACCGCGACGGTCGTCCTGCAACTCGCCGCCGAGCGGCGGCTGTCCCTGGACGCGCCCGTGGAGCGCTACCTGCCGGGCCTGATCCGCGGGGGCGGACACGACGGCCGCCGGATCACCGTACGGCAGATCCTCCAGCACACCAGCGGACTGCCCGACTACCTCGACGCACCCGAGTGGGAGCACCCCGAGCGGGTCCGGTACCGCCACTTCGCGCCACGTCAGCTCATCGCCCGCGCCCTGCGACTGCCGCGCCCGCAGCACGCCTGGCACTACGCGACCACCAACTACCTCGTCGCCGGACTGATCGTCCGGGAGGTCACCGGCCACAGCCCCGAGGCGGAGATCACCCGCCGCGTCATCGCGCCGCTCGGCCTGCGCGACACCTACTGGCCGGGTGACGACCCCCGCATCCAGGGCCCGCACTCGCACAGCTACTTCACCGCGGAGGACGGCCGCCGGGCGGACGGCACCGCCTGGAACACGACCTTCGGCGGTGTCGGCGGCGCCCTCGTGTCCACGCCGGCCGACCTCACCCGGTTCGCCCGAGCGCTGTTCACCGGCCGGCTGCTGCCCGCCCCGCAACTCGCCGAGATGCGGCGCACGGTGGCCGCGGACCCCGACCGGCTCTGGCCCGGCGCCCGCTACGGGCTCGGCCTGATCTCCTCGCCGCTGTCGTGCGGCGGCACCTGGTGGGGCCACGCCGGGACCGTGCCCGGCGGCCACCGGGCGCTGGTCGCCGTAGGCCCCGACGGCCGCGATGTCGCCGTCGCGCTGAACGAGGTGCCCGCCACGCTCCAGGCCGAACGGGACTTCCTCGACGTCATCGACAAGGCCCTCTGTGAGGGCACCACCCCGACCGGCAGCCCCACGTGGCCGGCCACTTCGGCGACCGACAGGTATCCGCCCGCGCAC
>NZ_JBEYYR010000072.1:0-16687 GCF_040645635.1 Streptomyces sp. NPDC046727 | reverse complement strand
GCTGCAGCGGATCGTCCATCGTCACCGCCAACAAGAACACCGTGTGGACCGCCGGCCACTGCGTCCACCCCGGTGACGGAACCGGCGCGGAAGGCCGGGGGGCCGACGCGGGGTGCCGTTGCCGCTGCTGCTCCCGGGCGTGCTCGCCCTGGCGTTCCTTCTGCTGCCGCTGCTCGCGCTGCTCGTGCGCGCGCCCTGGCGCAGCCTGCCGGGGCAGCTGACCGGCACCGAGGTGTGGCAGGCGCTCCAGCTGTCGCTGATCAGCGCCACCGCGGCGACGGCGGTCAGCATCGTCCTCGGGGTGCCGCTGGCCTGGCTGCTGGCCCGTACGGAGTTCCCCGGCCGGGGCCTCGTACGGGCGCTGGTGACCCTGCCGCTCGTGCTGCCCCCGGTGGTCGGCGGTGTCGCCCTCCTCCTCGCCCTGGGCCGCAACGGTGTCATCGGCCAGTGGCTCGACGCGTGGTTCGGGATCACCCTGCCGTTCACCACCACCGGGGTCGTGATCGCGGAGGCGTTCGTGGCGATGCCGTTCCTGGTGATCAGTGTCGAGGGCACACTGCGCGCCGCCGACCCGCGCTACGAGGAGGCGGCGACCACGCTGGGCGCCTCCCGCTTCACCGCGTTCCGCCGGGTCACCCTGCCGCTGATCGCCCCCGGCATCGCCGCGGGCTCGGTCCTGGCCTGGGCCCGGGCGCTCGGCGAGTTCGGGGCGACGATCACGTTCGCGGGCAACTTCCCCGGCCGTACCCAGACCATGCCCCTCGCGGTCTACCTCGCCCTGCAGAACGACCCCGAGGCCGCCATCGCCCTCAGCCTGGTCCTGCTGACCGTGTCGATCGCGGTACTGGCGGGTCTCAGGGACCGCTGGATGACGACATCATGACGACGACGGACGACGCATCGTGACGCACCCCCGGCCCGCGGCCGCCGACGGCGGTCAGCCCCTGCAGGGGCCATCTGCACCCGACGACGAAAGCCGCACGGCTGGTTCGGGTGGGAACACCGATCCGGCCGAAGGCGGGCACCCCACCACCCAGCCGCAGTCGGCAACCGGCCTGGACGCCCACCTGATCGTCGACAGAGGCGCCTTCCGCCTGGACGTAGCCCTGACGGCCGCCCCAGGGGACGTCCTCGCCCTCCTAGGCCCCAACGGCGCGGGCAAGACCACCGCCCTGCGCGCCCTCGCCGGTCTCACCCCCCTCACCGACGGCCACCTGCGCCTGGACGGCACCTCGCTGGAACGCACGCCCCCGGAGTCCCGCCCGGTCGGCGTCGTCTTCCAGGACTACCTGCTCTTCCCCCACCTGTCCGCCCTGGACAACGTCGCCTTCGGCCCCCGCTGCCGGGGCGCGAGCAAGGCCGAGGCCCGCGCCCAGGCCGCGGCCTGGCTGGACCGCATGGGCCTGACACCCCACGCGGGCGCGAAACCGCGTCGCCTCTCCGGCGGCCAGGCCCAGCGCGTGGCCCTCGCCCGCGCCCTGGCCACCCGGCCCCGGCTGCTCCTGCTGGACGAACCGCTGGCCGCCCTGGACGCCCGCACCCGCCTGGAGGTCCGCGCCCGGCTCCGCCACCATCTGGCCGAGTTCGAGGCGGTCTCCGTGCTGGTCACCCACGACCCGCTGGACGCGATGGTGCTCGCGGACCGGCTGGTGGTCGTGGAGCACGGCCGGGTCGTCCAGGAGGGCACCCCCGCCGACATCGCCCGCCACCCGCGCACGGACTACATCGCCCAGCTCGTCGGCCTCAACCTCTACCGGGGCCAGGCCGCGGGCCACACGGTACGACTGGACGCGGGGCCCTCGATCACCACCACGGAGGAAATGTCCGGCCCGGTCTTCGTGGCGTTCCCGCCGTCCGCCGTGACCCTCTTCCGGGACCGGCCCTCCGGCGCCAGCGCCCGCAACCTGTGGCGCTGCGAGGTCGCCGGCCTGGAGACGCACGGCGACCAGATCCGCGCCGGCCTCACCGGCGAGCTACCGCTCGCGGCGGATCTGACGACGGTCGCCGCCGCCGAGCTGGACCTGCGTCCGGGTGCACCGGTCTGGGCGACGGTCAAGGCGACGCAGACCCACGCATACCCGGCCTGACCGGACCGGCACTCTACGGTGGGTGCCCATGACCCTGAGCATCCGCAACCAGCTTCCCGGCACCGTCACCGAGGTCCACCCCGGCGAGGTCATGGCCACCGTCAAGGTCCGGCTGGACGGCGGCCCGCACCTCACGGCCGCCATCACCCTGGAGGCCGCCGAGCAGCTCGCCCTCGCCCCCGGCACACCCGTACGCGCTCTGGTGAAGGCGACCGAGGTCTCCCTCGCCACCCAGCGGGTCGAGGGCCTGTCGATCCGCAACCAGCTGCCCGGCACCATCGCCCAGCTCACCACCGGCGAGGCCATGGCCTCCGTGAAGGTCTCCCTGGCCCTCGGCGAGATCACCGCCGTGATCACGAAGGACGCGGTCGGCGACCTCGGCCTGTTCGTGGGCTCCGACGTCATCGCCCTGATCAAGGCGACCGAGGTGTCCCTGGTGACGGCCCAGTAACGGGTGAGGGCCCCGTCCGCTCGCACGGACGGGGCCCTCACTCTCGCTCACTCAGTCCTCGTAGGCGTCCAGCGGCGGGCAGGAGCACACCAGGTTGCGGTCGCCGAAGGCCTGGTCGATGCGGCGCACCGGTGGCCAGTACTTGTCGGCGGCCGAGACGCCGGCCGGGAAGACGGCCTCCTCGCGGCTGTAGGCGTGCGTCCACTCCCCGCCGAGCGCGGCGGCGGTGTGCGGGGCGTTCCGCAGCGGGTTGTCCTCCGCGGGCCACTCGCCCGAGCCGGCCTTCTCGATCTCCGCGCGGATGGCGATCATCGCATCGCAGAAACGGTCCAGCTCGGTGAGGTCCTCGGACTCGGTCGGCTCGATCATCAGCGTGCCGGCCACCGGGAACGACATCGTCGGCGCGTGGAAGCCGTAGTCGATCAGGCGCTTGGCCACGTCGTCCACGGTCACGCCGGTCGTCTTGGTCAGCGGGCGCAGGTCGATGATGCACTCGTGCGCGACCAGGCCGCCGGGGCCGGTGTAGAGCACCGGGTAGTGCGGCTCCAGGCGCTTGGCGATGTAGTTCGCCGACAGCACGGCCACCTGCGTGGCCCGCTTGAGGCCCTCGCCGCCCATCAGACGGACGTACGCCCACGAGATGGGCAGGATGCCCGCGCTGCCCCAGGGGGCCGCGGAGATCGGGCCCACTCCCGTCTCCGGGCCGGCCTCCGGCTGCAGCGGGTGGTTCGGCAGGTACGGCGCCAGGTGCGCGCGGACCGCGACCGGGCCGACGCCCGGACCGCCGCCGCCGTGCGGGATGCAGAACGTCTTGTGCAGGTTCAGGTGCGAGACGTCACCGCCGAAGTGGCCCGGCTTGGCGAGGCCGACGAGCGCGTTGAGGTTGGCGCCGTCGACGTAGACCTGGCCGCCGGCCTCGTGGACCTGGGCGCAGATGTCGGCGACGTGCTCCTCGAACACACCGTGCGTCGACGGGTAGGTGATCATCAGCACGGCCAGCTCGTCGCGGTACTGCTCGATCTTGGCCCGCAGGTCCTCTACGTCGATCTCGCCGTCCTCGGCGGTCTTGACGACGACGACCTTCATGCCGGCCATCACGGCGCTGGCCGCGTTGGTGCCGTGCGCGGAGGACGGGATCAGGCAGACGGTGCGCTGCTCGTCGCCGTTGGCACGGTGGTAGCCGCGGACGGCCAGCAGACCGGCCAGCTCGCCCTGCGAACCGGCGTTCGGCTGGAGGGAGACCTTGTCGTAGCCGGTGACCTCGGCCAGCCGGTCCTCCAGCTCGTGGATGAGCGTGAGGTAGCCCTGGGCCTGCTCGGCGGGGGCGAACGGGTGCAGCTGGCCGAACTCGGGCCAGGTGACCGGCTCCATCTCCGTGGTGGCGTTGAGCTTCATGGTGCAGGAGCCCAGCGGGATCATGCCGCGGTCGAGCGCGTAGTCGCGGTCGGCCAGCCTGCGCAGGTAGCGCAGCATCGCGGTCTCGGAGCGGTGCTGCTGGAAGACCGGGTGGGTGAGGTAGTCGTCGGTGCGCAGCAGCGCCTCGGGCAGGGTGTCCTCGGCGGTCGCGTCCAGCGCCTCGATGTCGGCCTCGACGCCGAAGGCGGCGAAGACGGCGGCCAGCTGGGCCCGGTTGGTGGTCTCGTCGCAGGCCATGGAGACGTGGTCGGCGTCGACCAGGCGCAGGTTGACCCCGCCCGCCCGGGCGGCGGCGGCGATCTCGGCGGCCTTGCCGGGCACGCGCGCGGTGAGCGTGTCGAAGTAGGCGCCGTGGACGATCTCGACACCGGCGGCCGTCAGCCCCTGGGCGAGGATCGTGGCGTACCGGTGCGTCCGCCGGGCGATGGTCCGCAGGCCCTCCGGCCCGTGGTAGACGGCGTACATGCCGGCCATGACGGCGAGCAGCACCTGCGCGGTGCAGATGTTGCTGGTCGCCTTCTCCCGGCGGATGTGCTGCTCACGGGTCTGCAGCGCGAGCCGGTAGGCCCTGTTCCCGTCGGCGTCGACGGAGACGCCGACGAGGCGGCCGGGGAGGCTGCGCGCGAACTTCTCGTGCACGGCCATGTAGCCGGCGTGCGGCCCGCCGAAGCCCATCGGCACACCGAAGCGCTGGGTGGTGCCGACCGCGATGTCCGCGCCCAGCTCGCCCGGCGAGGTCAGCAGGGTCAGCGCGAGCAGGTCCGCGGCGACGGTGACCAGGGCGCCCAGCTCGTGCGCCTGCTCGATGACGGGCTTGATGTCCCGTACGGCTCCGGAGGCGCCCGGGTACTGGATCAGCACGCCGTTGATCTCGCGCCCGGCGATCTCGGCCGGGATGCCCTCGCTGAGGTCGGCGACGACGATCTCGACGCCGGTCGGCTCGGCCCGGGTCTCGATGACGGCGATGGTCTGCGGCAGCGCGTCCGCGTCGACCAGGAACAGGCCCTTCTTGTTCTTGCCCATGCGCCGGGACAGCGCCATCGCCTCGGCGGCGGCCGTGCCCTCGTCCAGCAGGGAGGCGCCGGAGGTGGGCAGACCGGTCAGCTCGGCGACCATCGTCTGGAAGTTCAGCAGGGCTTCGAGCCGCCCCTGGGAGATCTCCGGCTGGTACGGCGTGTAGGCCGTGTACCAGGCGGGGTTCTCCATGACGTTGCGCAGGACGACGGGCGGCGTGAAGGTGCCGTAGTAGCCCAGGCCGATCATGGAGCCGAGGACCTGGTTGCGGTCGGCGAGCGAGCGCAGCTCGGCGAGCACCTCGGCCTCGGTACGGGCACCCGGCAGGTCCAGAGCGTCGGCGTTCTTGATCACATCCGGGACCGCGGCGGCGGTCAGCTCGTCGAGCGAGCCGTACCCGACCTGCGCGAGCATCTTGGCCCGCGCCTCCTGGTCGGGCCCGATGTGGCGCTGCTCGAACGGGGTGCCCGCTTCGAGCTCGGAGAGCGGAATGCGATGGGCGGTCATTGCGGAGGCCTCCTGGTCTGACGCGACCTGCGAGGGGCACCACGGCGCGGGTACCCCGACGGCCTCCCCCTCTGTCATCTCAACCTGAGAGCTTCACCGGACACCCGAAGGCGCCGGCTTTCACCGTCGGTGAGAGCGGGAGCCGTCGACACCCGCCCTGCTTTCCAGAGTGACCTCGTCCGTGCGGTACATGAGCCTGAGAGATTCCGGGGAGGATTTGCTCCTTCGGCGCCTCCGAGGTGGTCGGAGGACTCTCCCGCACGGGATCAGCAGCCGCTGTCAGCCTACCAGCGAGGTCAACGCCAGGGCCTTCGAGTGGCCGCCTCCTTGAATGTGCTCTTTTGTAGTGCTTACGGATGAGTTGCGACCATGTGGAGGGAGAGGGCCCGTGCAGACCGACATCGATCCGCGCAACCTGATCGGCCGCAAGGCGTTCGACCGCAATGGCACCAAGATCGGCACCATCGACGAGGTGTACCTGGACGACGCGACCGGCGACCCCGAGTGGGCGGCCATACGGACCGGCCTGTTCTCCCGGGACGCCTTCGTCCCGCTGGAGCCCAGCGAGCTGGTCGAAGGCACCCTGCGCGTCCCCTTCGACCGCGCTCTGATCAAGGACGCCCCCGACTTCGGCGTGGGCCGCCACCTCTCCCCCGAACAGGAACTCCAGCTCCTCCACCACTACGGCCTCGACGTGGCCTCACCCCCCGGGGTCCCGGACCATGACTTCGGCAAACTGGCGGGCTCGGAGGATGCCTGATAGCGGGTCTCCTCCGGGGTCCCCCGGGGCGGAGCCCCGGGTCGGTCACCGCTCGGCGGACCGGGTCGGGCGGGTGCGTGGACGAGGTCGGATCCCGGAACCAACGGCAGCGGCTCGGCGGCCTCCAGCGCGGGATCGCCGACCAGGAACGTCCGCACCCGCCCCGGAGGAGACTGCGGCGTCTCGAACCGCACGGTGACCCGCCCGACCCCACTCCCCTGCACCCACCCGGGGCCCCACTCGGCGTGCCGCACGTCCTGCCCGGCACGCCACTGCCGTTCGGCGGGCTCCGGCGGCTCCGGCACGGCCTCGGCCGCCATGTTCTCGGACTCCTCCGCCGCCCCCGAGGGCTGCGCGGCCTGCGCGAACAGGTCCTCCTGCGTGTAGTCGGCAAGCCCGGACACCCCCACCCCCAGCAGCCGCACGCCACCGGTGGTGTCCACGGAGTCCAGCAGCCGAGCCGCCGCCTCCCTTATCACCGCGGGATCGTCCGTGGGCCCTCTGAGGGTCTCGGAGCGGGTCAGGGTGGAGAAGTCGTACCGCCGCACCTTCAGCACGATCGTCCGCCCGGACAGCCCGGCCCCCCGCAGCCGCCGCACGCACCGGTCGGCCAGCCGCTGCACCTCCAGACCGACCCGCAGCCGGTCGTGGATGTCCACGGCGTACGTGTCCTCCACCGACACCGACTTGGCCTCCCGCTCCGCCACCACGGGCCGCTCGTCCCGGGCCAGGGCCATGGCGTGGAGAGCGTGCCCGTGCGCCTTGCCGAGCAGCCGGACCAGCTCGTCCTCACCCGCCTCGGCCAGCTCCTCCACCGTGGTGATCCCGGCCCTGCGCAGATGGTCCCCGGTGGCCGGCCCGACCCCCGGCAGGGTACGCACCGGCATCGGCCCCAGCAGCGCCCGCTCGGTGCCCGGCTCGATCAGCGTCAGACCGTCCGGCTTGGCCTGCTCGGAGGCGATCTTCGCGAGCATCTTGGAGGCGGCGAGCCCCACCGACCCGGTGAGCCCGGTGACCGCCCGGATGTCCGCGCGCAGCTTCGCCCCGGCCAGCCGCGCCGACTCCTCGTCCCAGGCGGCTTCCCCGGCCTCCAGATCCACGAACGCCTCGTCCAGGCTGAGCGGCTCGACCAGCGGTGACAGCTCCCGCAGCAGCGCCATCACCTGGTCGCTGACCGCCCGGTACAGGCTGAAGCGCGGCTCCAGGTAGGCCGCGTTGGGTGCCAGCCGGCGCGCCTGGGCCATGGGCATCGCCGAGTGGACCCCGAAAACCCGTGCCTCGTACGACGCGGTGGCCACCACCCCGCGCGGTCCGAGGCCGCCCACGACGACCGCCTTCCCGCGCAGGCTCGGCTTGGACGCCTGCTCCACCGAGGCGAAGAAGGCATCCATGTCGAGATGCAGGATCGTGGGCGCGTTTCTCACATCTCCGATGCTGCACCACGCCACTGACAATGCGGTGGTGCCGGAGCGCCCCTGCCGGGGGACCGGCGCTCAGACCGCCCGGTTGCGGCGGCGCGCCAGCTCGTCCGCGGGGTTGTGCCCGACGAGGGTCTCGCCGGTGTCGATGCGCTCGCCGTGCAGCTGGGAGAGGGCGCTTTCCACGTCCCGCCACACCACGCCGACGGCGATGCCGAAGATGCCCTGACCGCCCTGGAGCAGCGCATGGACCTCGTCCGGCGAGGTGCACTCGTACACGGTGGCGCCGTCGCTCATCAGGGTCATCCGCTCCAGGTCGCGGAAACCGCGTTCCCTGAGGTGCTGGACGGCCGTGCGGATGTTCTGCAGCGACACCCCGGTGTCCAGGAACCGTTTCACGATCTTCAGGACGACGACGTCCCGGAAGCTGTACAGACGCTGGGTGCCCGACCCGTAGGCGGGCCGCACGCTGGGCTCGACCAGACCGGTGCGGGCCCAGTAGTCGAGCTGCCGGTAGGTGATGCCGGCAGCCGCGCAGGCCGTGGGCCCGCGGTAGCCGATCTGCTCGGACGTCATGGACGCCACCCCTCCGCCGTTCGGCACCGCCGTCGGCAGCTGCGGAGCGTGCTCCACCGCGCTGCCGGCATGGGCATGTCCCCCACCTGAGCGCAGCCGCGAACTCGGGGGCGAGTACGAACCGCTCTCCCCGAAACCACGTCCGGGGGCATCCCCAGCCGTACTGTCGCCGCTGGTTCTCACGCCGACCTCCGTCCTTGACCTGCCTTCTCGACGGTAGGCAGTCACCAGGGGTGCGTCAACGATCGCCACACTCGGCACGCCGAGTGATAATCACCCTAGGAGTGGTTTCCCGTGTCCCACCGCGGGGAAAGGCTAGCCGAATGCGCTCGCGGGGAGCCGTAGGACGCTCTCACTGGCCGGAGGCAATTGCCGGGGCGCGGGCCGCGCGGAGCCGCCGTCCGCCCCGGAGGAAACCCCGGTCGGCGGGCCTGCCGCGCGTCTCACTGGCTGCTGGTGCCGAAGTCCTCGGGCGAGATCTGGTCGAGGAACTCGCGGAACTTCTCCACCTCGTCCTCTTGCTCGTCCGGAATGGCGATGCCCGCATCGTCCAGCACCGTGTCACTGCCGTAGATCGGCGTTCCGGTGCGCAGGGCCAGCGCTATGGCATCGGAGGGCCGGGCGCTGACCTCGACTCCGCTGGCGAACACCAGCTCCGCGTAGAAGACCCCTTCCCGCAGATCGGTGATGCGCACTTCGGTCAGCTCCTGGCCGACGGCCTCCAGCACGTCCTTGAACAGGTCGTGAGTCAGCGGTCGCGCGGGGGCCATGCCCTGCTGGGCGAAGGCGATCGCCGTCGCCTCCCCCGGCCCGATCCAGATGGGGAGGTAACGGTCGCCCCCCACTTCGCGCAGGAGCACGATCGGTTGGTTGGAGGGCATTTCGACCCGGACACCTACGACATCGAGCTCGTTCACACAGCAACCCTAGGCCGTGCCCGGGATGTTTGGGTAGTCGGGCCGGGAACAGGTGCCCGATCCGGCCGCTCCGGCCCCCGCCGGTTCAGGGCAGCCGTACCCCGAGAGCGGTCTTCACCAGGGCGGCGTGCAGCCTCACCGTGAGGGCCGCCAGCTCCTTCGTACGGGCCTCGGCATGTGCCCTGGTCTGCGGGTTGCGGTGGCGCTTGAGCGGGGCCACCACCTGGTCCACCAGCCCCGCCTCACGGTCGGCGGCGGCCTTCATCACCCGAAGGTGCCGCGGCTCGATGCCGAACCGGCCCAGTTCGGAGACGAGCGAGGCCACGGTGACGGCCTCGGCGTCGTAGGCCCCGTCCTCCAGGGGAGCGATGAGGCCGTAGGACTCCCACTCCTTCAGCTCGGCCTCGTCGACGTCCGCCGCGGCGAGCAGCTCGGCCTTGCCGACCCGGGCGACGGTGGGCCCCTCCACAGGCGCCGGCACGTCGTCCGCGGTGCGCTGGCGCCCGACCAGGGGGAGCGGGGCGGCCTCGCCCCGCTGTACGGCGTCCAGATGCTCGCGGATCACCTTGAGCGGCAGATAGTGGTCCCGCTGCATCCGCAGGACGTGACCGAGGCGCTCGACGTCCTCAGGGCTGAACTTGCGGTACCCCGACGGGGTCCGCTGCGGCTCGATGAGCCCCTCCGACTCCAGGAAACGGATCTTGGAGATGGTGACTTCGGGGAACTCGTCGCGCAGCACGTTCAGCACCGTGCCGATGCTCATCAGCCCACTGTCCCTGGCGGCGGTACCGCTTCCGGCACCGCCGCTCGGTGTTTGAAGCATGGACCTTCCCTGGGGATCCCCCCGGACGTCAGTCCGGGGGCGGGTCAGATGCCCTGCCGGCTTGCGTAGAACACCAGCCGGTACTTGCCGATCTGCACCTCGTCACCGTTCGACAGAGCGACCTGGTCGATGCGCTCCCGGTTGACGTACGTGCCGTTCAGGCTGCCCACGTCGGCCACCGTGAAGGAGCCGTCCGGGGAGCGCCGGAACTCCACGTGCCGCCGGGAGACCGTCACGTCGTCCAGGAAGATGTCGCTCTGCGGATGACGGCCGGCCGTGGTCAGGTCGCTGTCCAGCAGGAACCGGCTGCCCGAGTTCGGACCGCGGCGCACCACCAGCAGCGCAGAGCCCATCGGCAGCGCGTCCACCGCGGCCTGTGCCTCGGGCGACAGCATCGGCATCTGCGTCTGGCCGGTGACCTCGGAGTCGTAGGCCTCCAGCCCGGAGATCGAGATCGTGGACGTCGTCTCGGAGGCCCGCTCGGGCACCATCCCGGGACGCAGCGGCGCCCCACAGTTGGAGCAGAACCGGGCGTTCTCCGCATTCCGGTTACCGCACCTCGTACACACCAGGACCGACATCGACGGATCCTCCTGCCGCGGCTGCCCCGCCGGGGCGTTGGACGCGTACGGGCCGGAGGCAAACCCTCCACCCGCACCTGAGGTTGACGGTTGCCCGAAACCTATGCCGCCGGACTGGGCAGGGTCAACAGACGCCGCGCCCTGACCTCCGGAAATGTCACCGCCCGGACCAGCGACCTGGTCCCGGAACAGCGGGCGCTGGCCCTCCGCGTCAGGCTGTGCGCGATGACGAGCGGTCGCGTTGTCGCTGCCCTCTCGCGCGCTCTTGCCGAACAACTTCGCAAACAACTTCACGGGCGATTCCCCTTGACCGAAACAGACCCGCCCGTGGGGCAGGACGAACCCTGATTGCCTACACCGGCCGAGCCGGACATTCTCACAACGTCCGTATCCACCAGACAGTTTCCACCACGCACCACCTCTTCGGTGCGCCGACCCCCCGCAACCTCATGCCCCTGCCGGACGGCCACCATGCACCGCCGGTTCACTGGGAGGACGACCGAGCGTAGTCAGGCCGCTTCGCCTGTCGCAAGGCGTCCACGACGATCTTGTCGGACCGCTCGACCGTCACCGTGGCCTGCTCCTTCTCCAAGGTCTGCACCACGCCTCCCGGGATGTTCAGCGCCGGCTCAAGGTCCTGCGGCTTGCCGATGACCTTGAAACGATAGGGGGCGTTGATCTTGTTCCCGTCGACGCTCACCGTCTTGCCGGAGTCGGTGAAGTAGGTCCCGGCGACCACCCGGACCCCGTTGACCTGGATCGCCTCCGCGCCGGCCGCGCGCAACTCCTGGATCGCGTCGAGCAGCATGTCCGCCTGGACCGTCCCCTTCGTGTCCTCGATCGTCATGGTGATGCCGGGACCCTGCGCAGCCACGGTGCCCGCGAGGATGCCGAGTTGTCTCTCCTTCTCGGCGGTCTGCCTGCGTGCCTCCGCGGCCTGGTCGGAGCTGCTCTGCAGTTCCTGACGCTGCTTCTCGAGTCCCTGCTTCTCGTCCTCAAGACGCTGAGTACGCGAATCCAGTTCATCGAGAATGCGCACAAGATCTTCCTGGCGTGCTCCGCGCAGCGCGCTGTCGGTGTCGCTGTTGGACGCCACCTGCACGGCCAGGCCGAAGCCGAGGCCGAACAGCAGCAGTGCCACGATGAGTTGGGCCCGGGTGAAGCGCGGCGGCCACAGGCCCTTGACGAGCCGCTGGCGGCCCGTGAGTGGCTGCTGGGGCTGCTCCTGGGCCGTCTGCCCGCCCGCGGGCACGGGCGGGGGCACCTCGGCCGGCAGCTCCTTGCGCAGCCGGTTCTCCGGCCGCTCGTTCCGGTCGTCCCGGTCGTTCTGCTCGCTCATGGATGTCACGCCCGGAACACGTGTCGCCGGATCGCCGCGGCGTTGGAGAAGATCCGGATGCCCAGGACCACGACCACGCCCGTGGACAGCTGCGCGCCCACGCCCAACTTGTCACCCAGGAACACGATGAGGGCGGCGACGACCACGTTCGACAGGAACGACACCACGAAGACCTTGTCGTCGAAGATGCCGTCCAGCATCGCCCGCAGACCGCCGAAGACGGCGTCCAGCGCCGCGACGACGGCGATCGGCAGATACGGCTCGACGACCGCCGGAACCTCGGGCCGGACCAACAGGCCGGCCACGACTCCCACGACGAGGCCCAGTACGGCGATCACGATGTGCCCTTCTCGGTTTTCTCGGACTTCGGCTGTGCTGTACGTACGATCACACTGGGCGCGGCGGGCAACCGGAGGTCGCTCTCCGTGGAGATGGTGGCGCGGATGCCGTAGTTCTCCTCCAGGGCATGCAGATACAGGCCGTCGGCGCTGTTCTGGAACCCGGTGCTGAACCTGTCCCCGTCCCCCACCGCCAGCACCGTGTACGGCGGCACCAGCGGCCTGTTGTCGACCAGTATCGCGTCACCCGCGGCCCTGATCGCGGACAGGGCGGTCAGCCGCTGTCCGTTGATGGAGATCGCCTCGGCCCCGGAGGCCCACAGTCCGTTGATCACGCGCTGCATGTCGCGGTCGCGCACCCGGCCGGTGTCGGAGAAGCCCGACGTCTCCCTCGGGTTGGAGCCTTCACCGCCGGCGCTGGACTCCTTGGCGTCGTCGACCACGAGCTTGACACCGGGGCCGTGCACCGCGGTGGCGCCCGACAGCAGGCCCGCCAGATCCGCCTCGGCGCTGCCGCCGCTCGACTTCAGGGCCGCCCGCTGGCGCGCGCTGACGTCGTCGCGCAGCTTGTCGACGGTGCTTTCGAGCTTGTCGGCGTCCGCCGTCTCGCTGTCGATACGGTCGATCAGCTCCTGGCGCTCCTTGGCCACCACCGGCGCCGACACCCGCGCCTGTGCCGCCCCCACGGTCACGACCAGCGCGGCGAGGACCAGACCGGCGGCCAGGCCCAGCTTGGCCCGGAGCGTCTTCGGCAGACCGCCGCCCTCACCCTGGGACTGCTTCCGGGCAGCCGCCTCGGCGTATCCGTCGTCGAGGCTGTGGTCCATGACGTTGGTGATCAACGACATGGAGGCGTCCGGGCGCTGCGGCCGCGCGGGGCTGCTCCGAACGGGGGGTTGCTGCGGCATGCCGCACATCGTCGCATGTCGCGAGCTGTACCTCCGAACGGCCCCACCGGCGTGCCGGACAGGCCCCCTTGGGGGACACTTGTCCGGCACGCACGCGTGCAGCGGCTTTTGCCGTCCTGAGCCGCCGGGGGTTACCGGCCGGCGCTGTCCACGACGGCCGACCACTCGTCCAGCAGGGCCTGCGCGGAGGCGTCGTCGGGCCCCTCCGCCCACAGGTGGGTGACCGCCTCGGCCGGGTCGGGCAGCACCATCACCCAGCGCCCGTCCGTCTCCACGACCCGCACACCGTCGGTTGTGTCGACAGAGCGGTCCCCTGCGGCCTCGACCACCCTCCGCATCACCAGACCCTTGACCGCCCACGGCGTCGCCAGGTCCCGCTTGAGGACGTGCGCCCGCGGGATCCGGGCGTCGATCTGGCTCAGCGTGAGCTGCGTTCGTGCGACCAGCCCGATGAGACGTACGAAGGCCGCGGTGCCGTCGTACACACTGCTGAACTCGGGGACGATGAACCCGCCCTTGCCGTCACCGCCGAAGATGGTGCCCTCCTCGCGTCCCACGCGCGTGAGGTCGTCCGGCGAGGTGGTCGTCCACTCGACCTGCGTGCCGTGATAGGCGGCCACCTGCTCGGCGATCCGCGTCGTGGTGACCGGCAGCGCCACCCGCCCGCTGCGCCGCTCGGCGGCCACCAGGTCCAGCATCACCAGCAGCGCCCGGTCGTCCTCGATGATCCGGCCCTTCTCGTCCACGAGCGACAGCCGCTCGCCGACGGGGTCGAACCGGACACCGAACGCCGCACCCGAGGACGCCACGATCTCCCCGAGCCGCACCAGCCCGCTCCGCCGCATCTCGGCCGTCTCCGTGGGCCGGGACTCGTCCAGACCGGGGTTGATGGTCAGCGAGTCCACGCCGAGCTTCCCGAGCAGGCTGGGCAGCACGAGCCCAGCACTGCCGTTGGAAGCGTCCACGACAACCTTGAGACCCGATTCCGCTATCCCGGTCGTGTCGACGTTCCGCAGCAGCGATCCGGTGTACGAGTCGAAGACGCTCGCCGGGAAGTAGAGGTCACCGATCTCGCCGGGGAACGCCCGCCGGTACTCCTGGCGCGCGAACACCCGGTCCAGCTTGCGCTGGCTGCCCTGCGAGAGGTCGGCGCCCTGACCGTCGAAGAACATGATGTCGACCGAGTCCGGGACACCCGGCGAGGTCCGGATCATGATGCCGCCGGCGCTGCCGCGCGCGGTCTGCTGCCGGGCCACGGGCAGCGGTACGTTCTCCAGGTCCCGTACGTCGATGGCGCTGGCCTGGAGTGCGGAGATCACCGCCCGCTTGAGCGCCCGGGCACCCCGGGAGTGATCGCGGGCCGTGGTGACGGTGGAGCCCTTCTTCAGGGTCGTCGCGTAGGCGCCCGCCAGCCGCACCGCCAGCTCAGGCGTGATCTCCACGTTCAGGATGCCGGAGACACCGCGGGCGCCGAACAGATGGGCCTGCCCCCGGGACTCCCAGATCACCGAGGTGTTGACGAAGGCACCGGCCTCGATGGTCTTGAACGGGTACACACGGACATTGCCCTGAACGATCGATTCCTCACCGATCAGGCACTCGTCACCGATGACGGCGCCGTCCTCGATCCGGGCGGCCCGCATGATGTCGGTGTTCTTGCCGACGACGCAGCCACGCAGATTGCTGTGCTGCCCGACGTAGACGTTGTCGTGCACGACGGCCTTGTGCAGGAAGGCACCGCTCTTGACGACGACGTTCGAGCCCACGACGGTGTGCTCACGGATCTCCGCGCCGGCCTCGACCTTCGCGTAGTCGCCGATGTACAGCGGCCCGCGCAGCACCGCGTCGGGATGTACCTCGGCGCCCTCGGCCACCCACACACCCGGCGACAGCTCGAAGCCGTCGATGTCGACGTTGACCTTGCCCTCGAGGACGTCCGCCTGGGCCTTCACATAGCTCTCGTGCGTGCCGACGTCCTCCCAGTAGCCCTCGGCGACATAGCCGTAGACCGGCTTGCCCTCCTTCATCAGCTGCGGGAAGACATCACCGGACCAGTCGACCGGAACATCGGCTTCGACGTAGTTGAAGACCTCGGGCTCCATGACGTAGATGCCCGTGTTCACCGTGTCGGAGAAGACCTGCCCCCAGGTCGGCTTCTCCAGGAAGCGTTCGACCTTGCCCTCCTCGTCGACGATGGTGATGCCGAACTCCAGCGGATTGGGCACGCGGGTCAGACAGACCGTGACCAGCGCGCCCTTCTCCTTGTGGAAATTGATCAGCTCCGTGAGGTCGAAGTCGGTCAGGGCATCACCGGAGATGACGAGGAAAGCATCGTCCTTCAACGCCTCTTCGGCGTTCTTGACGCTTCCGGCGGTACCGAGTGGCTTCTCCTCATTGGCATAGGTGAGCTCCATGCCGAGCTCTTCGCCGTCGCCGAAATAGTTCTTGACGAGCGATGCCAGGAACTGAACGGTGACAACGGTCTCGGTGAGCCCGTGCCTTTTGAGCAGCCGTAGCACGTGCTCCATGATCGGGCGGTTCGCCACGGGCAGGAGCGGCTTGGGCATGCTAGAGGTCATGGGGCGCAGGCGGGTGCCTTCGCCCCCGGCCATCACGACGGCCTTCATGTCGGAAGCGTCCTCCTCCAAGAGACGACGGTCTAGCCGACTTCACCCGTCCAGATTGTCCCGCACTTTTCCACCGCGGGCCATCGAGGCGTTAGCTCTGGACAATCGCCGAGCTCAATCGGCCATGGCGTCCGCCCGAACCAATCGGCGGACCTGTACCACGTAGAGCACTCCTGCCCACCAGTAGAGGGTTGTACCCCATCCGGCGAACGCCCATCCGAAAATGGCAGCGAGTGACGCGATCCAACCACTTCCGTCACTGAGGAGCAGGAGCGGGAAGGCGTACATCAGGTTGAAGGTTGCAGCCTTCCCGAGGAAGTTCACCTGCGGCGGCGGATACCCGTGCCGGCGGAGGATGCCCACCATCACCAGGAGAACCAGTTCTCGCACCAGCAGCAGCGCGGTGAGCCAGATCGGCAGGATCTCCCGCCAGGTGAGACCGACCAGCGTGGAAAGCACGTAGAGGCGGTCGGCGGCGGGATCGAGAAGCCGGCCGAGGCTGCTGATCTGATTCCAGCGCCGGGCGAGCTTGCCATCAAGATAGTCACTGACCCCGCTGAGGGCCAGGATCAGGAGGGCCCAGCCATCGCTCTTCGGGCCGCCGAACTCCGGCCTGAGGATCAACCACAGGAACAGGGGTACGCCGACGAGCCGCGCCATGCTGAGGATGTTGGGGATGGTGAGGACCCGGTCTGTCTGGACACGGGTCTCCTGGACCTCCACCCGGGGGCCTCCTGTGCGAAACGAGCCAATGATGCCCACTGACCTTACCTCAACGCAAAAAAGCTCCGGCCCCTGGGCAGTGCCCAAGAGCCGGAGCTTCAAAAGGAGTTCGGCGGTGTCCTACTCTCCCACAGGGTCCCCCCTGCAGTACCATCGGCGCTGTGAGGCTTAGCTTCCGGGTTCGGTATGTAACCGGGCGTTT
>NZ_JBEYYR010000071.1:0-18001 GCF_040645635.1 Streptomyces sp. NPDC046727 | reverse complement strand
GCCTTCGACCACCGCCGCTACTGGCTGAAGACCGCCCCGGCGGCGGACGCCGCCTCGCTCGGGCAGGCCGCCGCCGACCACCCGCTGCTCGGCGCTGTCGTGGCGCGGCCCGACTCCGGTGGGTTCATGACGACCTCGCGGTGGTCGCTGCGGTCGCAGCCGTGGCTGGCCGAGCATCTGGTCGGGGACGACGCGGTCCTGGTGCCGAACGCGGCGCTGGTCGAGCTGGCGGTCCGGCTCGGCGAAGAGGCGGGCGTGCCGGTGGTGGAGGAGCTGACCGTCGACCGGCCGGTGGTCCTGCCGGTGCGCGGTGGCCGGGGTGTCCAGACCGTGGTGGGCGAGCCCGACGACACCGGGCGGCGTACGGTCGACGTGTACTCGCGCGCGGACGACTCCGGGCTGGACGCCGTCTGGACGCGGCACGCGCACGGCACGCTGGCGCCCGCCGCGCCGGTGGACGACGACCGGCCCGCCGACGGGCCCGGCGTCGAAGTGGCCCTCGGTGAGGCCGCCGGGGACGCCGACCGGTACGGCCTGCACCCCACGCTGCTCGACGCGGCCGTACGGACGGTGCTGCCCGCCGGGACCCTCGCGGTCACCTGGCGCGGGGTCGGTCTGCGCGCGTCCGGCGCGACCGCTGTCACCGTGCGGTCGGCGGGGGCGGGCGGCGAGGGCACCCGGCTCGACCTGACCGACCCGGCCGGGCGGCCCGTGCTGGCCGTCGACGCGGTGCTGTCGGAGCCGTTCGACCCGGCGCGCGCCGGACTCGCCGAGGCGCTCACCCACGACGCGCTGTTCCGCGTCGACTGGACGGAGCTGCCGCTTCCGGCGGCGGGCGACGGTACGCCGACCGCTGTCAGCGTCAGGACCGCCGACGATGTCACCGCCGCCGGTGCGGCGGACGCGGACGTGCTGCTCTACGCGGTCGAGCCCGCCGGCACCGATCCGCGGACCGCGCTCGCCGCCGCGCTCGCCGTCCTCCAGGCGTGGCTGGCCGGACCGGCCCTGGAGCGGACCCGGTTGCTCGTGGCGGCCGTCGCGGACGGCACGGACGTCGCATCGGCCGCCGTACGGGGGCTGCTGCGCTCCGTGCAGTCCGAGCATCCCGGCCGGGTCGTCCTCGTCGAGTTCGACGGGCCGACGGAGCCGGACAGCGGGTGGGGCCTCGACGCGGCGGCCCGTGCCGCGCTGCCCGGCCTGCTGGCCTGCGGCGAACCGGTGATCCGCATGCGGGCCGCGGGTGCCGAGGTGCCCCGGCTCGCCCGGGTCGACGTACCGGCGGGGGAGAGCGGTTCCCCGCAGCCGGGGCGGGCGCTCGACCCGGACGGGACCGTCCTGGTCACCGGCGGTACCGGCACGCTCGGCGCGCTGACCGCCCGGCACCTGGTCACCGCGCACGGCGTACGGCATCTGCTGCTGGTCAGCCGGCGGGGCCCCGCGGCGGACGGTGCCGCCGAGCTGTCCGGGGAACTGACCGCGTTGGGCGCCACCGTGACCCTCGCCGCCTGCGACACCGCCGACCGGACGCAGCTCGCGGCCGTCCTGGACGCGGTGCCGGCCGCCCACCCGCTCACCGCCGTCCTGCACACCGCCGGTGTCCTGGACGACGGCGTGGTCACCGCGCTCACCCCGGAGCGCCTCGACACCGTACTGCGGCCCAAGCTGGACGCGGCACTGCTGCTGGACGAGCTGACGCGGGACCGCGACCTCGCGGCGTTCGTCCTGTTCTCCTCGGCCGCGAACGTGTTCGGCAACCCGGGCCAGGCCAACTACGCCGCCGCCAACGCCGCCCTGGACGCGCTCGCCCGGCAGCGCCGCGAGCGGGGGCTGCCCGGTGTCTCGCTCGCCTGGGGCTACTGGGAGCGGGCCAGCGGCATGACCCGGCACCTCGGCGCCGCCGACCTGCACCGCAACCGGCGGCTCGGCATGGCCGCGCTGTCCGAGGCCGAGGGCATGGCGCTGCTGGACCTCGCCCTGCGCCCCGGCAGCGGGCTGCCCGCCGCCCTGGTGGCCGCCAAGCTGGACCTGCCCGCCCTCCGCGCGGCGGCCCGCACCGCGCCCATGGCACCCCTGCTGCGGGGCCTCGCGCCCGCCCCGCGCTCGCTGGCGCGCGCCGCCGGGACCACGGAGCCCGGCAGCCTGCGCGACCGCGTCGCCCAGCTGGACCCGGCGGCCCAGAGCACGCTGCTGCTGGACCTGGTGCGGCGCCACGCCGCCGACGTGCTCGGCCACGGCACCGCCGACGCCGTACGCGCCGACCGGGCCTTCAAGGACGCCGGGTTCGACTCGCTGACCGCGGTGGAGCTGCGCAACCGGCTGGCGACCGCCACCGGACTCACGCTGCCCTCGGCCGTCGTCTTC
Source organism: Streptomyces sp. NPDC046727 (assembly GCF_040645635.1). Taxonomy (NCBI): domain Bacteria; kingdom Bacillati; phylum Actinomycetota; class Actinomycetes; order Kitasatosporales; family Streptomycetaceae; genus Streptomyces; species Streptomyces sp. NPDC046727. The sequence goes on along the minus strand of NZ_JBEYYR010000071.1, from coordinate 15,640 downwards.
GACTACCCGAAGCCCACCGCCCTCGCCGAGCATCTGCGGGCCCGGCTCGTCGGCGGCACCACCGTCGCGGAGGCGCCGGCCGGTCCGGCACCCGTCGCGGCCGACGAACCGATCGCCATCGTCGCGATGGCCTGCCGGTTCCCCGCCGGGGTGCACAGCCCCGAGGACCTGTGGCGGGTCGTGGCCGACGGGGTCGACGCCGTCACCGAGTTCCCCGCCGACCGGGGCTGGGACATCGACCGGCTCTACGACGCCGACCCCGACAAGGCCGGCACGACCTATGTGCGGCACGGCGCGTTCCTCGACGACGCGCCCGGCTTCGACGCCGCCTTCTTCGGCATCTCCCCGAACGAGGCCCTCGCCATGGACCCGCAGCAGCGGCTGCTGCTGGAGACGTCCTGGGAGACGTTCGAACGCGCGGGGATCGACCCCACCGGGCTGGGCGGCCGGGACATCGGGGTCTTCGCCGGCGTCAACAGCCACGACTACACCGTACGGATGCACCGCTCGACCGACGCCGAGGGCTTCCGGCTCACCGGCGGCTCCGGCAGCGTCGTCTCGGGCCGGGTCGCCTACCACTTCGGCTTCGAGGGGCCGGCCGTCACGATCGACACCGCCTGCTCGTCCTCCCTGGTCGCCCTGCACCTCGCGGCCCAGGCGCTCCGCAATGGGGAGTGCTCGATGGCGCTCGCCGGCGGCGTGATGGTGATGGGCAACGTGGAGACGTTCGTCGAGTTCTCCCGGCAGCGCGGCCTGGCCCCCGACGGCCGGTGCAAGGCGTTCGCGGACGGCGCGGACGGCACCGGCTGGTCCGAGGGCGTGGGCGTGCTGCTGGTCGAGCGGCTCTCGGACGCCGAGCGGCAGGGGCACCAGGTGCTCGCCGTGATCCGGGGCAGCGCCGTCAACCAGGACGGCGCGTCCAACGGGCTCACCGCGCCCAACGGTCCCTCGCAGCAGCGAGTGATCCGCAAGGCGCTGGCGAACGCCGGGCTGACGGTGGCCGAGGTGGACGCGGTCGAGGCGCACGGCACGGGCACGGTCCTCGGCGACCCGATCGAGGCGCAGGCCCTCCTCGCCACCTACGGTCAGGACCGCGAAGAGCCGCTGTGGATCGGGTCGGTGAAGTCCAACCTCGGGCACACCCAGGCAGCCGCCGGTGTCGCCGGCGTCATCAAGATGGTCATGGCGATGCGCCACGGCCTCCTGCCCCGCACCCTGCACGTGGACCGGCCCTCCACTCACGTCGACTGGTCGGCGGGCGCGGTGGAGGTGCTGTCCGAGGCCCGGCCCTGGCCGCAGACCGGCCGCCCGCGCCGCGCCGGTGTCTCCGCCTTCGGCATCGGCGGCACCAACGCCCACCTGGTCCTGGAGCAGGCACCCGCGGCCGACGCGACGGACAGCACGGAGCCGGCCACGGCCGACGGCACCTCCCCCCTCCTCTTCCCCGTCTCCGCCCGCACCTCCGCCGGCCTCCGTGGCCAGGCCGGCCGGCTCGCGGACTGGGTCGAGAGCCGGACCGGTACGCCGCTCGGGGCCACGGCCCACGCGCTCGGCACCGCCCGCGCCCACCTCGACCACCGCGCGGTCGTCCTGGCAGCCGACCGGGAGCGACTGACCGCCTCCCTGCGCGCACTCGCCGAGGGCACCGCCGACGCGGACACCGTCACCGGCGGCCCGGCCGACGGCAAGCTCGCCTTCCTGTTCACCGGGCAGGGCAGCCAGTGGGCCGGCATGGGCCGGGAACTCGCCGCCGCCCACCCCGTGTTCCGCGACGCCTTCGACGCCGCCTGCGCCGCCGTCGAACGGCACCTGGACGACCTCGCCCACCCCCTGCGCGAGGTGGTCTTCGCCGAGCCCGGCACCGACCGGGCCGCCCTGCTCGACCAGACCCTCTACACCCAGGCCGCGCTGTTCGCCCTGGAGACCGCGCTGTTCCGGCTGTTCGCCTCCTGGGGCGTACGACCCGACCTGGTCGCGGGCCACTCGGTCGGCGAGATCGCAGCCGCCCACGCCGCCGGGATCCTGGACCTGGCGGACGCCGGTGAACTGGTCGCCGCCCGCGGCCGGCTGATGCAGGCCCTGCCCGCGGGCGGGGCGATGATCGCCGTCGAGGCGACCGAGGCCGAGGTGGCACCCCTGCTCGCCGGGACACCGGGCATCGCCGGGATCGCGGCGGTCAACGGGCCCGAGGCGCTGGTCCTGTCCGGCGCCGAGGACGCCGTACTCGCCGTCGCCGGACGCCTCGCCCAGGACGGCCACCGGACCCGGCGGCTGTCCGTCAGCCACGCCTTCCACTCCGCCCTGATGGAGCCGATGCTCGACGAGCTGCGCGCCGTGGCCGCCCGGCTCCACTACCGGCCCGGCACCGTGCCCGTCGTCTCCACGCTCACCGGCGCCCTCGCCGAGGACGGACTCCTCGCCACCCCCGAGTACTGGGTCGACCAGGCCCGGCACGCCGTGCGGTTCGCCGACGCCGTCACCACCCTGCGCGACCAGGGCGCCGTGACCCACCTCGAACTGGGCCCCGGCGGCGTCCTCAGCGCCATGGCCCTCGGCACGCTCGGCCCGGACACCCGCGGCTGTGTCAGCACGCTGCGCCACGACACCGCCGAGGGCACCGCCGTCCGCACCGCGCTGGCCGAACTGCACGTGCGGGGCGTGCCGGTCGACTGGACCGCCGTCCTCGGCCGCCCGGCGCCGGCCGTCGGCCCCGACCTGCCCACCTACGCCTTCCAGCACCAGCGGTACTGGGTGGAGGGCACCGCCGCCACCGACGCGGAGGCGCTCGGCGCCCGGTCCGCGGGCCACCCGCTGCTGGGCAGCGTCGTGGAGGTCCCCGGCGCCCAGGGCGGCACCGGCGTCGTCCTCACCGGGCGGCTGTCCGGGCGCAGCCCCGGCGTGCACGCCGGCGGGGAGGCGACCGTACCGGCGGCCGTGCTGCTGGAGCTGCTGGTCCGGGCCGGTGACGAGGCCGGCGGCGGCACCGTCGAGCGGATCACCGTCGACGCGCCCCTCGTCGTCCCCGCGCACGGCGACCTCCAGCTCCGCGTCTTCGTGGACGCGCCCGGACCCGACGGTGCCCGTGCCGCCGCTGTGCACAGCCGGCCGGCCGGACGGGACGGCGAACCGTGGCTCCGGCACGCCCGCGCCACCCTGACGCCCGGCGTCCCGCGGCACGCCTTCGACCTGCGCGCCTGGCCGGACGAGCCCGCGGAAGCCGGTTCCCCGGCAGGGGTGCGCGGCGTGTGGCGGCAGGACGACCGGATCCTCGCCGACATCGCGCTGCCGGCCGAACTCGCCGACCAGGCCGAGGCGTTCACCCTGCACCCGGTGCTCCTCGACACCGCCCTGCGGATCGCGGCCGGAACCGAAGGCACCGCAGTCTCGATGGCCGAGTGCGCCGCCCTCGCCGTGTACGCGGTGGGCGCCACCGAGCTGCGCGTGCGGGTCACCCCGTCCGCCGGGGCCGGCCGGCACCTGGTGGAACTGGCCGATCCCGACGGGCGGCCGGTGGCCCTGCTCGGCCCGGTGACGCTCACGGCCGACGAAGCCGCCGTCCCCGAAGCCGCCCCCAGCGTCACCAAGCTCGCCGCCGCCCCCGCCCGCCGGGTCATCCGCCGCGAACCCGCCGCCGACGGCAACGAACTCGCCGCCCGGCTGGCCGGTCTCGCCGACGCGGAACAGCGGCGGATCCTGCTCGACCTGGTCCGGGAGAGCGCCGCGGTCGTCCTCGGCCACCGGGACACGGACGGCTTCGACGAGGGGCAGCCGTTCAAGAACCTCGGCTTCGACTCGCTCACCGCCGTCAAACTCCGCAACCGGCTCCACGACTTCACCGGCGTCAGCCTGCCCAGCAGCCTCGTCTTCGACCACCCGACCCCGGCCCTGCTCGCCGACCACCTGCGCGGTGAACTCCTCGGCACCCGCCCGGAGATCCCCGCCGTCACCCGGCGCGGCACGGCGGACCCGGACGAGCCGATCGCCATCATCGCCATGAGCACCAGGCTGCCCGGCGGCGTCACCAGCCCCGAGGAACTCTGGCAACTCGTCATGGACCGGCGGGACGCCATCTCCGGCTTCCCCGACGACCGCGACTGGGACATCGACAAGCTCTACCACCCCGACCCGGCCCACCCCGGCACCAGCTACACCCGGGCCGGCGGCTTCCTGCACGACGCCGCCCGGTTCGACGCCCAGCTCTTCGGCATCTCACCGCGTGAGGCCCTGGCCATGGACCCGCAGCAGCGGCTGCTGCTGGAGACCTCCTGGGAGGCCCTGGAACGGGCCGGCATCGACCCCCTGTCCACCCGCGGCCAGGACATCGGCGTGTTCACCGGCATCGTCCACCACGACTACGTGACCCGGCTGCGCCAGGTGCCCGAGGACGTCCAGGGCTACACGATGACCGGTACGGCCTCCAGCGTGGCCTCGGGCCGGGTGTCCTACGTCTTCGGCTTCGAGGGCCCCGCGGTGACCGTCGACACCGCCTGCTCCTCCTCCCTCGTCGCCATGCACCTGGCCGCGCAGGCCCTGCGGGGCGGCGAGTGCTCCCTCGCCCTCGCCGGCGGCGCCACCGTGATGGCCAGCCCCGACGCCTTCCTGGAGTTCTCCCGGCAGCGCGGACTGTCGGCCGACGGCCGCTGCAAGGCGTACTCCTCCACCGCGGACGGCACCGGCTGGGCCGAGGGCGTCGGCGTGGTCCTGCTGGAGCGGCTGTCCGAGGCACGGCGCAACGGCCACCGCGTCCTCGCGGTGCTGCGCGGCAGCGCGGTCAACCAGGACGGCGCCTCCAACGGCCTGACCGCCCCCAACGGCCCCTCCCAGCAGCGGGTGATCCGCGGCGCGCTGGCCGCGGCCGGCCTCCGGCCCGCCGACGTGGACGTGGTGGAGGGCCACGGCACCGGCACCGTCCTCGGCGACCCCATCGAGATCCAGGCGCTGCTGGCCACCTACGGCCAGGACCGCGACGCCGACAGGCCGCTGCGGCTCGGCTCGGTGAAGTCCAACATCGGGCACACGCAGGCCGCCGCCGGTGTCGCCGGAGTCATCAAGATGGTCGAGGCGATGCGGCACGGCATCATGCCCGCCACCCTCAACGTCGCCGAGCCCACACCCCAGGCGGACTGGTCGGCGGGCGCGGTCGAACTGCTCACCGAGGCCCGGGAATGGGCCCGCGACGGCCGGCCTCGCCGGGCCGCCGTCTCCTCCTTCGGCGCGAGCGGCACCAACGCGCACGTCATCCTGGAGGAGGCGCCCGAGACCGAGCCGGTCAGCCGGCCGACGGTCCCCGACGGGGTCGTACCGCTGGTGGTGTCGGCCCGCAGCACGGCCTCCCTCGCCGCCCAGGCCGGGCGCCTGGCGACGCTCGTCACGGACACCGGCACGGACGCGGCCCCGGCCGAGATCGCGGGCGCGCTCGTCTCCCGGCGGGCCCTGCTGACCGAGCGGGCCGTGGTCGTCGCCGGTTCGCGCGACGAGGCGCTGACCGGGCTGGGCGCACTGGCCCGCGGCGAGAGCAGCCCCCTCGTCGTGACCGGTACCGTCGCCGGCTCCGGCGGCCCCGGCAGGACCGTCCTCGTCTTCCCCGGCCAGGGCTCCCAGTGGCAGGGAATGGGACGGGAACTGCTGGAGTCCTCGCCCGTGTTCGCCGAGCGGATCGAGGCGTGCGCCCGGGCGCTGGAGCCGTGGGTGGACTGGGACCTGAAGGCCGTGCTGCGCGGTGACGTCGACCTGCTGGCGCGGGTCGATGTCGTCCAGCCGGCGAGCTTCGCCGTCAATGTCGGCCTGGCGGCGGTGTGGGCGTCGGTCGGCGTGGTGCCGGACGCGGTCGTCGGTCACTCGCAGGGGGAGATCGCCGCCGCCTGCGTCGCCGGAGCGCTGTCGCTGGAGGACGCGGCGCGGATCGTGGCCGTACGCAGTCAGGTGATCGCCGGTGAGCTGGCGGGGCGCGGCGGTATGGCCTCGGTCATGCTCGCCGAGCCGGACGCGCTCACGCGTATCGCCCCGTGGGGCGGGCGGGTCGAGGTCGCCGCGGTCAACAGTCCTACGTCGGTCGTCGTCGCCGGTGACGCGGAGGCGCTGGACGAGGCACTGGCCGCGCTGGAGGCCGACGGAGTGCGCGTGCGCCGGGTCGCCGTGGACTACGCCTCCCACACCCGCCATGTCGAGGCGATCGAAGGGGCGCTGGGCGAGGCGTTCGCCGACATCCGCAGCCAGGCCCCGGTCGTTCCGTTCTTCTCCACCGTCACGGGTGAGTGGGTCCGTGAGCCGGGCGTGCTCGACGGCGGCTACTGGTACCGCAACCTGCGCCGGCAGGTCCGCTTCGGCCCCGCCGTCGCCACCCTCCTCACCGAGGGCCACACGGTGTTCGTCGAGTCGAGCGCCCACCCGGTCCTGGTCCAGCCCGTGAACGAGATCTTCGACGGGGCCGGGGACGACAACGTCCGGCTCCGGGCCGTCGCCGCCGGATCGCTACGGCGCGAGGAGGGCGGCCTGCGACGGCTGTCGGCGTCGATGGCGGAACTCTTCGTCAAGGGCGTCGCCGTCGACTGGACGGGCGTACTGCCCGCCGAGGCACGCGACGCCCGTGTGGACCTGCCGACGTACGCCTTCGACCGGCAGCACTTCTGGCTCCGGGAGCCGGACGGCGCCACGGACGGCACCCCGGCCGCCGAGGGCGCCGAGAACGACTTCTGGGCCGCCGTCGAAGAGTCCGACGCCGACTCCCTCGCCCAGCTGCTCGACCTGGCCGCGGCCGACCAGCGCGCCGCGCTGCGCACGGTCGTACCCGTCCTGGCCGACTGGCGTGGCCGGCGGCGCGAGCGGTCGGCGGCGGAGAAACTGCGCTACCACGTCACCTGGCGGCCGCTCGACCAGGAAGGCGCCGGCGTCCCCGGCGGCACCTGGCTGGCCGTCGTACCGGCGAACCGGCGGCCGGACACGCCGCTGGACGACCTCCTGCGGGAACTCACCGCGCAGGGCCTCGACCTCGTCCCGCTGGAGGTCGCGCCGGACGACGCCACCCGCGACCGGCTCGGCGAGCGCCTGTCCGCCGCCCTCGCCGCACACGAACCGACCGGAGTGCTGTCGCTGCTCGCGCTCGACCCGGGCGCCCAGGACGGCCCGCAGGATCCCGTCCCGCTCACCGCGGCCACCCTCGCGCTGGTGCAGGCGCTCGGCGACGCCGGCGCCACCCAGCCGCTGTGGTCACTGACCCGGGGCGCGGTCAACACCGGCGTCCAGGACACCGTCACCGCGCCGGCCCAGGCGGCCGTCTGGGGCATCGGCCGGGCCGCCGCCCTGGAACGCGGCGACCGCTGGGGCGGACTGATCGACCTGCCCGCCACCGTCGACGCCCGCGCCGTCCGCCATCTGCTCGCCGCGCTGAACAACCCCGGCGACGACGACCAGCTGGCCGTGCGCAGGTCCGGCGTGCACACCCGCAGGCTGCTGCGCAAGGCCGCCCCCGACCCGGCCGCCGGCGCCGGCCTGCAGCCCCGCGGCACCGTCCTGGTGACCGGCGGCGCCGAGGGCCTCGGCCGGCACGCCTCCCTGTGGCTCGCCCGGTCCGGCGCCCAGCGGCTCGTCGTCACCACCACGGCCGCAGCCCCCGAGAACGCGCTCGCCGCGCTCACCGCCGAAGTGGCCGCCCTCGGCACCGGCACCACCCTCGTGGCGTGCGCCGACACCGACCGGGCCGCGATCGAGCGGCTGCTCGCCGAGGCCCCCGACGACCAGCCGCTCACCGCCGTCGTGCACACCGCCGACATCGCCCGGACCAGCACCGTGGACGACACCGGCGTACCCGAACTCACCGAGGTGTTCGCGGCCAAGGTGGACACCGCCCGCTGGCTCGCCGAGCGGTTCGCGGACACCCCGCTCGACGCGTTCGTCGTGTTCTCCTCGATCGCCGGCATCTGGGGCGGTGGCGGGCAGGGCCCGTCCGGCGCGGCCAACGCCGTGCTCGACGCCCTTGTGGAGTGGCGCCGCGGCCAGGGCCACCCGGCCACCGCCATCGCCTGGGGCGCCCTGGACGAGATCGGCGTCGGCATGGACGAGGACACCCTCGTCCAGCTGCGCCGGCGCGGTGTGCTGCCCATGGCCCCGCAGATCGCCGTCACCGCCTTCGAACAGGCCGTCCAGGCCCAGGAGAAGGCCGTCACGGTCGTCGACATGGACTGGGACGCCTTCGTCCCGGCGTTCACCTCGGTCCGGCCCAGCCCGCTCTTCGCCGACCTGCCCGAGGCGCAGGAAGCGCTGCGGGCCACCCAGCCGGACACCGAGAACGGCGACACCACCGCCGGACTCGTGGACTCCCTGCGCGACGTCCCCGACGCCGAGCAGAACCGCGTCCTGCTCCGGCTGGTGTGCGGACACGCCGCCACCGTCCTCGGACACAGCGGCGCCGAGAGCATCGGACCCCTGCAGGCCTTCCAGGAAGTCGGCTTCGACTCGCTCGCCGCGGTCAACCTGCGCAACAGCCTGCACGTGGCGACCGGCCTGCGGCTGCCCGCCACGCTCATCTTCGACTACCCCACGCCGGACGCCCTCGTCGGCTACCTGCGCTCCGAACTGCTGCGGGACGCCGACGACGGGCTCGACGGGCGGGAGGACGACCTCAGGCGAGCCCTCGCCACCGTCCCCCTCGCCCGGTTCAGGGAAGCCGGCGTCCTGGACACCCTGCTCGGCCTCGTGGACACCGACGACGCTCCGGACGACGAAGCGTCCGAAACGGCGGCACCGGCCGAGGACGACGAGACCCTGATCGACGCCATGGACGTTGCCGATCTCGTGCAGCGTGCTCTGGGCACCACGAGCTGACCCCATGACAGCGGACGCACCACGGAGGACGGATATGTCGGGCCCGGACGACCAGATCGTCAACGCGCTGCGCGCCTCCCTCAAGGAGAACGCGCGCCTGCAGCAGGAGAACAGCAAACTCGCGGCGGTCGCTGCCGAGCCCATCGCCATCGTCTCCATGGCCTGCCGGTACGCGGGGGGCATCCGCACCCCCGAGGACCTGTGGCGGGTGGTGACCGACGGCACCGACGTCTACACGACGTTCCCCGAGGACCGCGGCTGGGACCTGGAGGGCCTCTACCACCCCGACCCGGACAACCCCGGCACCACCTACGTCCGCGAGGGCGCCTTCCTGCACGACGCCGGCGAGTTCGACGCCGCGTTCTTCGGCATCTCCCCGCGCGAGGCCCTCGCCATGGACCCGCAGCAGCGCCAGCTGCTCGAAGTGTCCTGGGAGACCCTGGAACGGGCCGGCATCGACCCGCACTCCGTGCGCGGCAGCGACATGGGCGTCTTCGCCGGCATCGTCCACCAGGACTACGCCCCCGACCTCAGCGGCCACGAGGGCTTCCTCAGCCTGGAGCGGGCCCTCGGCACCGCGGGCGGCGTCGCCTCCGGCCGCGTCGCCTACACCCTCGGCGCGGAGGGCCCGGCGGTCACCGTCGACACCATGTGCTCCTCCTCCCTGGTCGCCATCCACCTCGCCATGCAGGCGCTGCGCCGCGGCGAGTGCTCCATGGCGCTGGCCGGCGGCTCCACCGTGATGTCCACGCCCGGCGGCTTCGTCGGCTTCGCCCGCCAGCGCGGCCTCGCCTCCGACGGCCGTATCAAGTCCTACGCCGCCGCGGCCGACGGCTCCAGCTGGGCCGAGGGTGTCGGTGTCGTCCTCCTCGAGACACTGTCGCAGGCCCGGGAGCGCGGCCACCGCGTGCTGGCCGTCATCCGCGGCTCCGCCATCAACCAGGACGGCGCCTCCAACGGCCTCACCGCCCCCAACGGCCCCTCCCAGCAGCGCGTCATCCGCAAGGCGCTGGCCGGCGCCGGACTGACCACCGCCGACATCGACATGGTGGAGGGCCACGGCACCGGCACCGTCCTCGGCGACCCCATCGAGGCCCAGGCCATCCTCGCCACCTACGGCCAGGACCGCCCCGCCGGACAGCCGCTGCGCCTCGGCTCCGTCAAGTCCGTCGTCGGCCACACCCAGGCCGCCTCCGGTGTCGCCGGCGTCATCAACATGGTCCAGGCGATGCGGCACGGCGTGATGCCGGCCAGCCGGCACATCGACGCCCCCACCCCGCAGGTCGACTGGTCGTCCGGCGCCGTGGAACTGCTCACCGAGGCGCGGGAGTGGCCCGACTCCGGCCGCCCGCGCCGGGCCGGCGTGTCCTCCTTCGGCGCCAGCGGCACCAACGCCCACCTGATCCTGGAGCAGGCCCCCACGGAGGAGGCACCGGCCCCCTCCGCGCCCGGCGGCGTCGTACCGCTGGTCGTGTCGGCCGCCTCCGCCGCCTCGCTCACCGGCCAGGCCGACCGTCTCGCCGCCTTCCTGGAGGGCGCCGCGGACACTCCGCTCGCGGACATCGCCGGCACCCTCGCCACCCGGCGCGCCGTGCTGGGCGAGCGCGCGGTCGTGGTCGCGGAGACCCACGACGAGGCCCTCGCCGCGCTGACCGCCCTCGCCCGCGACGAGCAGGCGCCCGGAACCGTCCGGGGCGCCGCCACCGCGGCCGGCGCCGGCAAGACCGTCCTCGTCTTCCCCGGCCAGGGCACCCAGTGGATCGGCATGGGCCGCGAACTGCTGGACACCTCCCCGGTGTTCGCCGCCCGCATCGAGGAGTGCGCCCAGGCCCTGGAACGCTGGGTCGACTGGGACCTCAAGGCCGTCCTGCGCGGCGAGGCCGACGCCGACCTGCTGGCCCGCGTGGACGTCGTCCAGCCCGCGAGCTTCGCCATGGCGGTCGGCCTGGCCGCCGTATGGGCCTCCGCCGGCGTCGTACCGGACGCGGTGGTCGGCCACTCGCAGGGCGAGATCGCCGCCGCCTGCGTGGCCGGCGCGCTGACGCTGGACGACGCCGCCCGCATCGTCGCCGTCCGCAGCCAGGTCATCCGCGGCCGGCTCGCCGGGCTCGGCGGCATGGCCTCCGTCGCGCTGGCCGAGGAGGACGTCACCGCCCGGCTGGAGCGGTGGGCCGGCCGGGTCGAGGTCGCCGCCGTCAACGGCCCCGCCTCGGTCGTGATCGCCGGGGACGCCGAAGCCCTCGACGAGGTCCTGGACACCCTGGAGGACCAGGGCGTGCGAGTACGGCGCATCGCCGTGGACTACGCCTCGCACAGCCGGCACGTCCAGGCCGTGCAGGAGGCCCTCACCGAGGCCTTCGCGGACATCCGCGGCCAGGCCCCGACGGTTCCGTTCCTGTCCACGGTGACCGGCGACTGGGTCCGCGAGGCCGGCGTCCTGGACGGCGGCTACTGGTACCGCAACCTCCGCCGGCAGGTCCGCTTCGGCCCCGCCGTCGCCACCCTCCTCGCCGAGGGCCACACCGTCTTCGTCGAGTCCAGCGCCCACCCCGTCCTCGTCCAGCCCATCACCGAGATCGCCGACGAGACGGACGCCGTGGTCACCGGCTCCCTGCGCCGCGACGACGGCGGACCGCGGCGGCTGCTCACCTCCCTGGCGGAGGTCTTCGCGAGCGGCGTGCCCGTCGACTGGCGGGCCGTCCTGCCCGAGGCCGCCCGCACCGCCCACGTCGACCTGCCGACGTACGCCTTCGACCGCCGCCACTACTGGATCCAGCTCACCGCGAACGGCGGCGACGCCGCCTCCCTCGGCGTGACCGGCAGCGAGCACCCGCTGCTCGGCGCGGTCGTCCCGCTGCCCCAGACCGACGGCCTGGTCTTCACCTCACGACTCTCCCTGCGCACCCACCCCTGGCTGGCCGACCACGCCATGCAGGGCGTGGTCATCGTCCCCGGCACCGTCTACGTCGACCTCGCGGTCCGCGCCGGCGACGAGTTCGGCTGCGGCACCCTCGAAGAACTCGTCATCGAGGCACCCCTGGTCCTGCCCGAGCAGGGCGGCGTCCGCGTCCAGGTCGCCGTCGGCGGCGCCGGCCCCAACGGCTCCCGCACCGTCGACGTGTACTCGCTGCGCGAGGACGCCACCGACGACGACGGCCACGGCGAGTGGACCCGGCACGCCACCGGCCTGCTCTCCAGCACGCCCGCCCGGTTCACCACGCCCGCCGTCGACTACGCGGCCTGGCCGCCGCCCGGCGCCGAACCCGTCGCCATCGACGACTTCTACACCGCCCTCGTCGCCCGCGGCTACGCCTACGGCCCCGCCTTCCAGGGCCTGCGCGGAGTGTGGCGGCGCGGCGAGGAACTCTTCGCCGAGGCGGCCCTGCCGCAGGACCACCGGGAGAACGCCGACAAGTTCGTCATCCACCCGGCCCTGCTCGACGCCGCCCTGCACACCAACGCCTTCGCCAACCCGGACGACGACCGCAACGTCCTCCCGTTCGCCTGGAACGGGCTCGTCCTGCACGCCGAAGGCGCCACCGCCCTGCGCGTCCGGGTCGCGCCCGCCGGCCCCGACGCCCTGTCCTTCCAAGCCACCGACGAGACCGGCGCCCTGGTCCTGACCATGGACTCGCTGGTGTCCCTGCCGGTCTCCGCCGAACAGCTCGGCGCCGCGGCCGGCGGCGACAAGGACGCCCTGTTCGCCGTCGACTGGGTACGGCTGCCCGCCCCCGAGGGCGCCACCGCCGCACCCGCCTGGGTGCCCGTCGCCGACGCCGCCGACGTGACCGCGCTCGCCGCCCGCGACAGCGCCCCCGGCGCGGCCGTCCTGGACGCCTACAGCGACGGCGCCGACGCCCAGACCCTCACCTGCCGCGCCCTGAGCGTCCTCCAGGCCTGGCTCGCCACACCCGAACTCGAAGCCGCCCGGCTCGTGGTGGCCACCCGGGGCGCGGTCGCCGCGGGCGGCGACACCGCGGTCACCGACCCGGCCGGCGCCGCCGTCTGGGGTCTCGTCCGCGCCGCCCAGGCCGAGAACCCGGACCGGGTGATCCTGGTCGATCTCGACCCGGCCGCGGCCACCGGCGCCGGACCCGTCCTCGCCCAGCTCCTCGCCACCGGCGAACCGCAGCTCGCCGTCCGGGGCACCGCGCTGTCGGCGCCCCGCCTGGTCCGCGCCGACACGGCGGACACGGGCGGTACGGTCGGCACCGAGCCGCCCGCGGCTGACGCCGCCGGTACCGAGGAACCCACGGACGGCACCCCCGCCGCGTTCGACCCCGACGGCACCGTCCTCATCACCGGCGGCACCGGCTCGCTCGGCGCCCTGGTCGCCCGCCACCTGGTCGAACGGCACGCCGTACGCCACCTGGTGCTGGCCGGCCGGCGCGGCCCCGACGCCGACGGCGCCGCCGAACTGACCGCCGAGCTGACCGGCCTCGGCGCGGCCGTCTCCGTCGTCGCCTGCGACGTCTCCGACCGGGAAGCGGTCGCCGAACTGCTGCGCGCCGTCCCGGCCGAGCACCCGCTGACCGGCCTCGTGCACCTCGCCGGCGTCCTGGACGACGGTGTGATCAGCGCGCTCACCGAGGAGCGGATCGCCGGGGTCTTCGCGCCCAAGGCCACCGCCGTACGCCACCTGGACGAGCTGAGCCGCGAACTCGCGCCCGGCCTCCGCTCGTTCGTGGTGTTCTCCTCGGCCGCCGCCCTGCTCGGCTCGGCCGGTCAGGGCAACTACGCGGCAGCCAACGCCTACCTGGACGCCCTGATGGCCCACCGCCGCGCGGCCGGCCTGCCCGGCGTCTCCCTCGCCTGGGGCCTGTGGGAGCAGAGCGCCGGCCTCACCGCCCACCTCAGCGAGACCGACCAGGCCCGCATGAGCCGCGGCGGCGTCCTCGCCCTCACCCCCGCCGAGGGTCTCGCCCTCCTCGACACCGGCCTGCGCTCCGACCGGGCCCTGCTGGTCCCGATCAAGCTGGACCTGCGCGCACTGCGCTCCGACGCCGCCGCCGGCAGCGCCGTGCCGCATCTGCTGCGCGGCCTGGTCCGGGCCGGCCGGCGGTCCGCCCGGGCCGCGGCCGGCGACGGCAGCGGACTCCTGCGCCGCCTCGCCGGACTGCCCGAGGCCGAGCAGGAAGCCGTCCTGCTGGGCATCATCCAGGCCGAGGCCACCGCCGTCCTGGGCTTCAGCGGCCCCGAACTCGCCCAGGGCACCCGCGGGTTCGGCGACATCGGCTTCGACTCGCTCACCGCGATCGAACTCCGCAACCGGCTCTCCGCCGCCACCGGTGTCAAGCTGCCCGCCACGCTCATCTTCGACTACCCCACCCCGGTGGCGCTCGCCCGCCATCTGCGCGAGGAACTCGGCGAGAGCGCGGCCGGCGCCGCCGCCCCCACCGTGGTCGCGACCGACCCGGACGAGCCCATCGCCATCGTCGGCATGGCCTGCCGGCTGCCCGGCGGTGTCACCGACCCGGCCGGCCTGTGGCGGCTCGTGCTCGAACGCCGCGACGGCATCACCGAGTTCCCCGACGACCGCGGCTGGAACCTGGACGAACTGTTCGACGCCGACCCCGACAAGGCCGGCACCTCCTACGTCCACAAGAGCGGATTCCTGCACAGCGCCGCCGAGTTCGACGCCGAGTTCTTCGGCATCTCGCCGCGCGAGGCCCTCGCCATGGACCCGCAGCAGCGGCTGCTGCTGGAGGCGACCTGGGAAGCCCTGGAGAACGCCGGCGTCGACCCCGGCTCGACCCGCGGCGCGAACATCGGCGTCTTCTCCGGCGTCTCCATCCACGACTACCTGGAGTCCCTCAGCAACATGCCCCCCGAGCTGGAGGGCTACGTCACCACCGCGACCGCCGGCAGCGTGGCCTCGGGCCGGGTGTCCTACGTGTTCGGCTTCGAGGGCCCCGCGGTGACCGTCGACACCGCCTGCTCCTCCTCCCTCGTCGCCATGCACCTCGCCGCCCAGGCGCTGCGGCAGGGCGAGTGCTCCCTGGCCCTGGCCGGCGGTGTCGCCGTGATGGGCTCGCCCATCGGCGTGCTCGGCATGTCCCGCCAGCGGGGCCTCGCCGCCGACGGCAGGGTCAAGGCCTTCTCCGCCGGCGCCGACGGCACGATCCTGTCCGAGGGCGTCGGCATCGTCGTCCTGGAGCGCCTGTCGGAGGCCCGGCGCAACGGCCACCGGGTGCTGGCGGTGCTGCGCGGCAGCGCGATCAACCAGGACGGCGCCTCCAACGGCCTGACCGCCCCGAACGGCCCCTCCCAGCAGCGGGTGATCCGCCGGGCACTGGCCGCGGCCGGGCTGGCCACGTCGGACGTGGACGTGGTGGAGGCACACGGCACGGGCACGGCGCTCGGCGACCCGATCGAGGCACAGGCACTGCTGGCGACGTACGGACGCGACCGCCAGGAGCCGCTGTGGCTCGGCTCGTTGAAGTCCAACATCGGCCACACCCAGGCCGCCGCTGGTGTCGCCGGTGTCATCAAGATGATCCAGGCGATGCGGCACGGCGTTCTGCCGCCCACCCTGAACGTCACCGAGCCGACCCCGCAGGTCGACTGGTCGGCCGGAGCCGTCGAGCTGCTGACCGAGGCACGGGAGTGGCCGGAGACCGGCCGCCCGCGCCGGGCCGGCGTCTCCTCCTTCGGCATCAGCGGCACCAACGCCCACCTCATCCTGGAGCAGGCCCCCGAAGAGCCGGCCGCCGCCCGCGTGTCGCATGACGGTGTGGTGCCGGTGGTGGTGTCGGCCGTGTCGGAGGGTTCGCTGGCCGGTCAGGCGGAGCGGCTGGCGGCGTTCGCCGGGGACACGGAT
>NZ_JBEYYR010000070.1:0-18973 GCF_040645635.1 Streptomyces sp. NPDC046727 | reverse complement strand
GCAGGGTGAGGCCGATCACGGCGGCGGCCACCGGGTTGGCGAGGGTGACCACGGCCAGCGGGGCACCGAGCCCACCCCGGTAGGCCTTCGCCCTGTGCCTCGCGGCTAGAACACGCCCTTGTAGGCGCCCCAGCCGGTGGCGATCTTCGTCCGGGCGCCGAAGGAGCCCTTGCCGTTGCCGTTCATGCGCCACAGCGTGCCGGAGCCGTCGCGCGCGACCAGGTCGGCCTTGCCGTCGCCGGTGAGGTCGCCCGCGCCGACCACGACGTCGTAGGAGGCACCCCAGTCGGCGGCGACCTTGGCGCGGGCGGTGAAGGTGCCCGACGCGGTGCCGCTGTAGCGCCACAGGGTGTTCGACCGGTCCTGCACTAGCAGGTCCCCGCGGCCGTCCCCGTCGAGGTCCCCGGCGCCGACGACCTTCTTGTGGCTCCGCCAGTCCGCGTACAGCTTGACCCGCGCGGACAGCTTGCCCGCGCTGGTCGCCCTGTACAGGTAGACCGTGCCGGTCCGGGCATTCCGTGCGATCAGGTCGGCGCGCCCGTCGCCGGTGACGTCACCCGGCGAGGTCAGGACGTCGTACTGGTCGAAGCCGGCGCCCAGCGAGGTGTACGGGGTCGAGGGCGTGACGGCCTTGCCGCAGCCGGGGCGGTACGCGCGCAGGGTGCCGTCGGAGAGGCGGACCAGGACGTCGTTGCAGCGGTCCCCGTCGAGATCGCCGACCGGGACGGCCTTGGCGGAGGACGGCCAGCCGGAGGCGGAGACCTTGCCGGAGAAGCCGCCCTTGCCGTCGCCCTTCTGGATGCTCAGGGAGCCCGACGAGCTGAGGGTGAGGACGTCCCCGATACCGTCGGAGCCGGCGTAGTCGCGGGGTACGGCCGCCGCGCCGGAGACCCGCACGGTGCCCGAGGCGGACAGGGCGGAGCCGGTGCCGTCGGCGGGGGTGCCGGTGAGCGTCCAGGTGTAGGCGCCGTTGGGCACGAGGGTGCCGGACTCGCTCCGGCCGTCCCAGCCGACCCGTACCGAGCTGCGGGTGGCGCCGCCCTCCCAGGTCCGCTGGACGGCGCCGGTGGTGGCGCTCTTGAGGGTCAGCTTCCAGGAGGACGCCGGCTTGGACAGCCACCAGTGGCCGTTCCAGCGGGCGCTGCCGCCGGCCGCCGCGAACGAGGCGGGCGCGAGGGAGTCGGGCACGGTGAGCCGGGCCGGCGTCCACGTCTCGTCGTAGGCCCCGACGACGTGGACGGTGCCCTTCGCGTCCAGGTAGGCGACCTTGTTGGAGCGGCGGTCGACGGTCCAGGTGACGCCGCGGGTGTCGGCGGCGGTCGTGCCGGCGACGCCGCGGATCCAGTCGAGGTCGCCGGAGGCGTCGTTGTGGAGCCGGGTCAGCCGGATCAGTTTCGCGGCGGGGTCGTAGCGGCCGAAGAAGCCGTCGCCGAGGAGGACGTCACCGACCGGGGTCGGGAAGCTGTAGCCCGGCTGGTCGGGCCGGACGATCCCGGCCTTGTTCTGGGCGGCGCAACTCCAGTACATCAGGGTGCCGTTGGTGCGCAGGTCTCCGGGGACGCAGTTGCCGTCCGTGGTGACGGTGCGGACCGTCTTCCCGGTGCGCAGGCTGGTGCCGACGATCTGTCCCGCCGTGGCGGACGGCGTCCACAGCGTGCTGTAGTCGAGCGCGGCGGCCTGCGCCTTCTGCTCCCGGACGATCTTGCTGGTGGTGATGTCCGCGACGTACTGTTTGCCGCCGCCCTGATACAGCACGTACTGCGGGGAGACGTCCAGGATCCTGCCGTCGGCGGCGGGCAGCGGAATGTTCCCGTCCGGGTCGTCGGCGGTGGTGAGGACGTCCTTGCCGGTGGCCGGGTCGGTGGTGAGCTGGGCGAGGCCCTCGTCGCCGCCGTCGGCGAAGCGGCCCGGGCCGGTGGAGGCGGAGGTGGCGGCCGGCGTCAGCGGAGCCCCGCCGGCCGGCGCCAGGGCGGTGCCGATGTCCTGGCTGTGCAACGTGCCCGTGCCGCGCAGGGTGTTGAGGAGGCGGACGGTACCTCGGTCCAGGCCGAGCGCGCCGACCGAGCCGTCGTGGTGGACGGTGGTCACGGTGTGCCGGGGCGTGGCCGCGACCTCGCCGTTGCCGTCGACGGAGACGAAGAACAGGGTGCGCGGGCCGTCGGGGGTGGCCCGGCCGAGCACGGTCAGCTCGCTGCCGAACTGCACGGCCTGCTCGACGTCGGCCAGCACCGGGGCCGCGTCCGGGCCGAGCGACTGGTTGTGCAGCGGCCCGCCCGAGCCCTCGTACCACAGCAGGTAGTCGC
The DNA here is from genome assembly GCF_040645635.1 of Streptomyces sp. NPDC046727. NCBI lineage: Bacteria > Bacillati > Actinomycetota > Actinomycetes > Kitasatosporales > Streptomycetaceae > Streptomyces > Streptomyces sp. NPDC046727. Next base: position 16,670 of record NZ_JBEYYR010000070.1, on the reverse strand, counting down.
CGACGAGGAAGGAGGTGACCTCGCTGTCCGGGGCCGACGTCGGCACGGTCCGGACGCCGGGGGCGCCGCCGGCGCTGCCGCGCGCCCTGATCCGGATGCCGGCGCCGCCTTCGCGGGTGTACCAGGACACCCAGGAGCGGTTGAGCCGGAAGCTGCTCGCCGGTCCGGTCACCTGCAGCGGCGTGACCTTGCCGGAGATGCCGTTGACGATGCCGTAGGCGGCGCGGCCGTCCTGCTGGTAGCGGACGATGAAGTCCGTGCCCTCGCCCGCGAGGATCTCCGGTTCGGCCTCGGCCGTGGCACCCTCGGGAAGCTGCACCGGGACGTCGTAGACGGTGCCGGAGTCCACGCCCCGGACGACCCGGTACTCGTGGCTGCCGTCGGCGAGTTGCCGCGAGGCCAGCACCAGACCATCGCTGACCTGCGGGTGCTGGTAGCCGTCGGGCAGCGTCAGGGCCGCCGTGGCGCCGGTGTCGAGCTTGAGGCGGACGATGCGCGTGCGGCCGTCGTCGGCGGAGGTGGAGTAGTAGACCCAGTTGTCGTAGTCGCTCGTGCGGAAGAAGGATTTCGCGGGCACGCCGTTCAGGCCCGGGACCGCTTTGCCCGAGCCGACCCAGACGTATCCGTCGGTGCCCTCCTCCTGGTACACCGCGCCGAGGCGGGTGCTGGTCACGACCGTCAGCTGCCGGTCGACATCGGCGTCGGGCGCGGCGATCGTGATCTCGCCGGTGACGGCGTACGCGGGCGCGAGTGCGGGCAGGGCGAGGCCCGCCGTGACGACGAGCGCGGTGGTGACGGCGGCGGCTCTCCCCAGGCGCGCCGGCCGTTGGTGCCGTTCGGGCACGGTTCCCCCTGTATGCGGCTGTGGCTGTGCGGAGCACGTCGCCGCACGACGCCCCCGCACACGTGTTCGTGATCATACAGCCGTACCACTAAGGGAGTTGAGCCTCGCGGGCATCTCCGCTCCGCGGCGGATCGGCGAAAACCGCTGGCAGGCGCGCCGGAGGCGATGCTGGGATGGGGCGATGCACACTGATGGCACAACGGCCGTGGACCGCGGGCGGTACGCGGACGCGGTGACTCCGTGGGAGCGGGAGTCCTGGCGGGCCGCGGCCCTCGACTGGGTGGCCGACCGGCTCGCCGCGCACGGCCTGCGCACGGACGGCGCCCTGGAGGTGCGGCTGCGGCCGTGGTCCGTGCTCATCCGCGTGCCCGTCGCGGGGCGGGCGGCCGTCTGGTTCAAGGCCAATCCGCCGGCGAGCGCGTTCGAGGGCCCGCTGACCGCCGCCCTGGCTCGCTGGGTGCCGGAGCAGGTGCTGCGCCCGCTGGCCGTCGACGCCACGCGCGGCTGGTCCCTGCTCCCCGACGGGGGCGATCTGTTCCGGGCCGTGCTCGCCCGGGAGCCGGTCTCGCCGCGCGAGTGGGAGACCCTGCTGCGTCAGTACGCGAGCATGCAGTGCGCCCTGATTCCGCACGCGGACGCGATCGAGCGGCTCGGGGTGCCCACCGCGCGGACGCCGGACCTGCCCGCGGTGTTCGACAAGCTGCTCGCCGGGAACTCCGCGCTGGGGCCGGACGAGCGCGCCCGGCTGGAGGGCCTGCGGCCGAGGCTCGCGGAGTGGTGTGCGGAACTCGTGTCCGTCGGTGTCGCGGACACGCTCGACCATGCCGACCTGCACGACGGCCAGCTGTTCCGGCCGGTGCCGGGCCGGTTCACCTTCTTCGACTGGGGGGACGCCGCCGTCTCGCACCCGTTCTGCAGCCTGCGCGTCCCGGCCGAACGGGCCCGCGCCCGGTACGGGTCGCAGGTGCTGCCCCGGCTGCTCGACGCCTATCTGGAGCCCTGGACGGGCAACGGCCGCACGGCGGCGGAGCTGCGGCGCGCGGCGGCGCTCGCCTGGCGGCTGAGTGCCCTGGGCCGGGCAGACTCGTGGGGCCGGATGTTCCCCGACGCGTCCGGCTCCGAACCGACGGCCGCGGAGAGTGCCCAGTCGCTGCTGGAACTCCTGGCCGAGCCGCCGTTCCGGACCGGCTGAGCACTCCCCCGGGCGTGTCGACCGGGGCAGCTTCTCGCGTCGGGGGGAACGCGCCGCGCGCGGGTCAGGCGCTCGGCGTGCCCGGCCCCATGGCGCGGAGCCGGTCCCTGCGGGCGAGGTTGTAGATCCGCAGGAGGTGCTTCGCCACGGCACAGGGCGCGGCGTCGACATGGCACTGGCGGCAGGTCCGCATGTGCTGCTCGTAGGTGAAGCGCGCGTTTTCCAACGCGTCGTTGACAGAAGACATGGACTTCTCCGGGCAGGGCGCGTCCGGGGACGGCGGCCGAGTTGACTGACTGGTATACCCAGAGCAAGGTGATCATGTTACTGGCGGTACTGGGAAACTCGTACTGTCGTGGTTCCCACTGTTGCCTAGCGCGCTCACTCCGACACTCGGAGTGCATGACCGCGAAATGGTTTATACCGTCGGAAGCACGGACCAGCAGGCCCCAGAGGCCGCCTGGCGGTCGTCGAAGGCCCGTTCGTCGGTGGAGGGGGTACGGCTGCCGGGCCAGTCAGGGAGACAGGCATGAGCCGAGCCAAGCGCAGGCCCCGCTACACCGCCCGCGGACAACTGACCCAGCCGCAGGACGGCGATTCCGGCCGCACCCGGCAGCCGGGGCCCGCCGGAGACCCGCAGGCGACACCCGCGCCGACACCCTCCGCCCCGGTCGTCGCGTCGGCCGCCCACCCCGTACGCCGGAGCACGTCCGCCCCCGCCGGCCGGTCCGGTCCGGCAGGCGCCGCCGCTCGTCCGGCACCGCCCGGCGGGCCTCGTACGCTCGGCCCCCGGACGATACGGCTGCGCATATCCCAGGCGGATCCCTGGTCGGTCATGGTGACGAGCTTCGTGCTCCTGGCCGGGCTCGGCGTGACCGTGGTCGGCACGGGGGGCGTGCTCTGGCTCCTGCTGGAAGCCATGGCCCCGGACACTCTGCCGGCGCTGACGACCGCCCTGCCCATCGCGGTCGTCGTCGTCACCCTGGAAGTCGTCCTGGGCGCAGGCCTGGCGACGCTGGGCAGCTTCCTCTACAACCTGTCGGCGCAGTTCAGCGGTGGTGTGGAGGTGGCCGTGACCGACGCCATGACCGGCCCGCCACCGGCCACCCCGCAAGCCGTGCTGCTGATGGCCCGAGCCCGGGTCCGCGCCCGCCGCTATCTGCGCGCGCATGCCCCCGCCTGGCTCTCCGGCGCCCTGTACCGCCTCCCCGCCGCCGTGCCAGGCCTCACCGCAGGCCTACGCCGCCTGCCCAAGAGCCCCGAAGCACCGAAGAGACCCGCCGACACGGACGGCGTCCCGCCCCGAACGACCCAATCGGCCCAATCGACCCAATCGACCGAAACAGCCCTCTCGGCCGACGGCACCGCAGACGACAACCACCAGGCCCGCTAGAAGACTCCGGTACGCGGCACGGGGCACGGGGTGCTGGTGCGCCGCCGCTCCCTCCGGCCTGGCGCCGGCCGGGGCCCGCCGGCGGACTGTCGTCGGCATACCCGGCGCCGGGCGAGCCCGGCCGGCGGGGCGCTGCGGCGGGCTGTCGGCCGGCGCTGGGGCCGGCCGGTCCGGCCGGCGTCCGGCAGCGTGCCGACACCCGCGCCGACCCCCGTACGGACGGCCGGCTCTCAGCCGTCGGCTCGCCGGCACCGGGACTTCCCACTGGGGTTCCGGAGTGGCCCCAGCACCCCCTCCCCGATGCGCCACCACTCCCCCGCCCGCATCACACTCGTGCGCACCTCACCGATGGCCACTCGCGCACGACGGAGCCGACCCGGGCGCCCCGAAGCCCGCTACCGGGCGTGTTCCGCGTGGAGCGCCCGCGCGTGGACCAAGAACGCCGTCAGGCCGACCTCGAAGGCGCGGTCGGCCCGTCCGTCGCCCACCGCGGCGAGCGCCTGCGCGAGGCGGGGTGTCGGGGTGCTGTCCGTCAGCTCCCACATGGTCTCGGGGGCGGCGAGGTCGAGGGCCGAGCCCAGTACCAGGTTCTCCAGGGCGATGAGCAGCGGCATGATCTCGGCCGGCGGGAAGCCGGCCGTGAGCAGCAGGCTCACCGCGCGCTCGTACTGCTCCAGGACCCGGGGCGCGCGGACGGGCGAGGTCATGAGCAGCGGGATCACCCGGGGGTGAGCGGCGAACGCGGCCCGGTACGACCGGGCCCAGGCATCGATGGCCGCGTCCCACGGCGTCAGATCGAGGGTGGCCGGGTCGATCGCCGCGCAGACGCGCTCACGCAGCAGTTCGACTATGCCGTCGCGGCCGTCCACATGGTGGTACACGGACCCGGTCTGCGCGCCCAGCCGGCGGGCGATCCGCGGGACGCTGAAGTCACCGGTCTCGTCGATCAGTTGGAGCGCGGTGGTGGTGATGCGCTCGCGGTCGAGGAGCGGTGTGCGCGGCCGTCCCATGGTCAGCGTTCTCCCTGAGGTCTTCCCGGATGCCCAACGGCAGGTTACATTGCGGAAACCGAAAGCCTTTAGGTTTACGCTCCGGGCGTCCGTCATCCCCGCGTGCCCCCGGATGCCGCCGGCCCGGACGGCCCACCCCGGCCCCGTCCCCCGGCGTCCGCGAACCCGGCTGCCCCCCACCACCGGGACCCCCTCCCCTCCGCCGCCAGAAGGGCTCCCCGTATGTCCGTGACCACCGCAGAACTCCCGGAGGAGGAAGCGTCGTCCGACGCGGCCACACTCCGGACCGGTTCCCTCGGCACCGCCGACATCGCCTTCTTCGTCGTCTCCGCCGCCGCGCCCCTCACCGTCATGGCAGGCGTCGCCCCGCTCGCGATCCTGCTGGGCGGTATCGGCGCGCCCGTCGGCTATCTCCTGGCCGGGCTCACCCTCGCCGTCTTCGCCGTCGGCTTCACCACCATGAGCCGCCATGTCACCAGCGGCGGCGCCTTCTACGCCTACATCACCCGTGGCCTGGGCCGCCCGGTCGGTATCGGCGCCGCCCTGCTCGCCCTCGTCGGCTACAACGGCATGGAGATCGGCGTCTACGGCCTCCTCGCCACCACCACCCGCGACACCGTGCACTCCCTCTTCGGCTCCGATGTGCCGTGGCTGCCGGTGTCCCTGGCCGGTCTGCTGCTGATCGGGTACGGCGGCTACCGCTCGATCGACTTCGGCGCCAAGGTCCTCGGGGTCCTGCTGGTCGCCGAGACCGGCATACTCGTCCTGCTCGCCGGCGGGGTGCTGGTGCGAGGCGGCGCGCACGGCCTCTCCCTGGCCTCGTTCGCCCCGGCCCATGTGCTCGTGCCCGGTACGGCGGCCGTCCTCGCCTTCGCGTTCGCGGCGTTCACCGGTTTCGAGTCGACCGTCATCTACCGCCGCGAGGCCCGCGACCCCGAGCGCACGGTCCCCCGCGCCACCTACGCGGCCGTCGGATTCCTCGGCCTGTTCTACGCGTTCGTCGTCTGGATCGCCGTCCAGGCGTTCGGCGACGACCGGGTCGTGCAGGCCGCGGGCAAGGACCCGGCCGGACTCTTCTTCACCGCGATCAGCACCTATGTGGGCGGCTGGGCCGCCGACCTGATGCATGTCTTCATCGTCACGAGCGTCATCGCCTCCCTGCTCGCGTTCCACAACGCCATCAACCGCTACGCGCTCGCCCTGGCCGAAGAGGGCGTGCTGCCGCGCCGGCTGGGCCGCATCCACGGCCGGCACCGCTCCCCGTACGTCGCCGGTCTCGCCCAGACCGCCCTCGGCGCCCTGGTCGTCCTCGCGTTCTGGGCCGCCGGCGCCGACCCCTACCAGCAGCTGCTGCTGTGGGTGAACACCCCTGGAATGATCGGCCTGTTGCTGCTCCAGCTGCTCGCAGCCATCGCCGTACCCTGCTACTTCCGGCGGGTGCGCCACACGGAGGGCAGCGTGCGCACACGCTTGGCGCCGGTCCTCGCCGCCGTCCTGCTGGCGACCGCGATCGGTCTGGTGGTGACCCACATCGACCTGTTCACCGCCGCCTCCCCGGCCGTGAACGTCCTGCTCGTCGCCGTGGCACCCGCCGTCTTCGTCCTCGGCCTGCCGCTGGCGTGGTGGCTGCGCCGCAACCGCCCGGCCGTCTACGCCGCGTTCGGCACCGAACCCACCGAATGACCGCCTTCCGTCAAGGAGTTCAAGGAGTTCATGGCATGCCCGCTGCCGATCTGATCCTCGCCGGCGCCCAGGTCCGCACCCTCGACCCCGGCCTGCCCGCCGCCACCGCCGTCGCCGTGCGCGACGGGGTGATCGCCGCGGTCGGGACGGCGGACGACGTACGGGACTGGCGCGGCCCTGGCACCGAGATCGTCGATCTGCACGGTGGGCACCTCGTGCCGGGCCTGGTCGACGCCCACAGCCACCCGGTGTGGGGGCTCGACATGGCGACCGGCACCGATCTGTCGGCCGTGACGGACCTGGCGGGGCTGCGCGCGGCGCTCGCCCGTGCGGAGCGGGTGGACGGGTGGGTGGTGGGCTACGGACTGGACCACAACGCGTTCGGGGGCCGGGCCGTCCACCACGACCTGGTGGCGGTGGCGCTGAGGGACACCCCGGCCTTCCTCCGCCTGTACGACGGCCACTCCGCGCTGGCCAACGGCGCGGCGCTGGCCGCCGCCGGGGTGACCGGGCCGCGCGCCTTCGACCAGCGCGCCCAGGTGGTGTGCGACGCCTCGGGCCGGCCCACCGGGCACCTGGTCGAGCACGCGGCGATGGATCTGGTGGCCCGTGTCGTCCCCCGGCCCTCGTGCGCCGAACGGCGGGCGCGGCTGGTGGAGTTGCTGTCCGCGATGGCCGCGACCGGGCTGACCGGCGCCCATGTGATGGACGGCGGGGACCTGGAGCTGGTGGCGGCGGTGGCGCGGGAGACGGTGCTGCCGGTGCGGCTGCGGTTCGCGCCCTGGTGCATGCCTGGCGCGGACGCCGATGCCCTGCGGGAGCTGGCCGAGGCGCAGGGCAGGGGCGGGCGGCACTGGGTGGTCGGCGGGGTCAAGTTCTTCATGGACGGCACCGTGGAGGGCGGTACCGCCTGGCTGGAGCACCCCGACTGCCACGGCCAGGGCACCGACGCGTTCTGGCCGGACCCGTACGCGTACGCCGAGGCCGTCCGCACGCTGCACGCGGCCGGTGTCCGCACCGCCACGCACGCCATCGGGGACGCCGCCGTCCGGCACGCCCTGGACACCGTGGCCTCCCTGGGCCCGGGCGGGCGCGGCGCGCACCGGATCGAGCACATCGAGACGGCTCCCGACGAACTCCTGCCCCGCTTCGCGGAGTTGGGTGTCGCGGCCTCGCTGCAGCCGCCGCACACCGGGTACACCCGCGACGACGGCACCGACGAGTGGTCGCGGCGGCTGGGCGGCGACCGGGCCGCCCGCGCCTGGCGGCTGCGGGATCTGCGGGAGGCCGGGGCCACGGTCGCCCTGGGCTCGGACTGGCCCATCGCGCACTACGACGTCCGTGCCGTGCTGGCGACGGCCCGCCGTCCCAAGGGTGCCGCGGCGCACCGGCCGGGGCTCACGCCGTTGCAGGCGCTGGAGGGCTGCACCAGCCATGCGGCAGCGGCGGCCGGCGAGGCCGCGGTCGCCGGCCGGATCGCGCCGGGCTGCCGTGCCGACCTGACCGCGCTGTCCGTGGACCCCGTCCGCGCACCCGGCGACGAACTGGCGGACTCCCCGGTGGTGTTGACGCTCACCGGCGGGCATGTCGCGCACCGGGGCGCTGTCTGACATGCGCCGGTCGACATCAGCGGCTGGGTAGGATTGTCTTACGGCATCGCGTGCCGGTCACCGACCGGGTGAGGCATGGAGGTGCCCGTGAGATTGCCCTCGGAGGCATTCCACTCATGTCAGTCGAGTTGAACCACACCATCGTCCACGCCCGGGACAACCGGGAGTCCGCCGAGTTCCTGGCCCACATCCTGGGTCTGGAGGTCGGATCCGAGTGGGGCCCGTTCGTCCCCGTCGACACCAGCAACGGCGTGACCCTGGACTTCGCCACGATCCCGGCGGAGTCGATCGTCATGCAGCACTACGCCTTCCTCATCTCCGAGGAGGAGTTCGACGCGGCCTTCGCCCGCATCCGCGAGGCCGGGATCACCTACTTCGCCGATCCGCACCGCAAGCAGCCGGGCGAGATCAACCATCACTTCGGTGGCCGGGGTCTGTACTTCATGGATCCGGCGGGACACGCGATGGAGATCATCACCCGCCCCTACGGCAGCCCCGAGCGGCCTGCGGAGTCCTGAGGTGACGGGGCGGACCGGGATCCCGGTCCGCCCCGGTCGGCCGCGCCGGGCGGGCGCACGGCACACTGTGGGGGTGAACGACTTCCCCCTGGTCGACCAGGACCCGGCTCCGGAGTGGTACGGACGCCTGCGGCCGCAGGCCGACGACCTCTCCCCCGCCGACTGGATCGGCCCGCACGGGGCGGGCCAGGCCCCCCTGGGCACGGTGGCGGGCGTCGCGGCGCCGGGGTTCGCGGCCTACGTACGGATCCTGCACCCGGCCCTGCTCGACGAGCGGCCGGTGCGCTGGTCGACAGCGGCGGCCGCCCACGGGACGCGGGTGACGCCGTGCACCCGGTGGCACGAGGTCATCGGGGTGGACCAGGACTACGTCAACCGTTCCGATCTCGGTCTGCCCGGGGTGTGGGACGAGCATCCCCACGAGGGCCCGACCCCGCCGGACGTCGCGCGGGCGCTGCTGCCCGTGCTGGCCCGGCACACCCGGACTCCGGAGCGGTGCTGGTTCGGGCTGTGGCACGGATACGGCCGCTGGGACTGGAACCGGTTCCCGGTCTTCGAGACGCCCGGCCGGTCGGAGGTCCTGCTGGCCGGCCGGCTGGCCGACGCCGGCTCCCCGGTGGCCCTGGACGAGTTCACCGAGCTGCCCGATCTGTGGTGGCCGCAGGACCGCGCCTGGATCCTGGGCGGTGACGTGGACCTCGTCAGCACCTACGTCGGCGGTTCACCGGAGCTGATCGCCGACCTGCTGGCCGCGCCGGACCTGGAGACACATCCCGTGGCCCCGAACGACCCCGTCGGCTGACACCTCGTCGACCAGGTGCGGGGCGCCGCCCGAAGCAGCGCCCCGCCCTTCCTCGCCGTCGTGCACCGGCTACGGCGTCACGACACCGCCGCCGAAGGTCACCACGAGGTGTCCGTCCGAGGCGAACGACCAGCCGAGGGCGCCCGAGTACGCGGCGCAGCGGGAGCCGTTGGTGCCGGTCCAGAACTGGTCGGAGCTGTCGGCGTTGCCGACGGTCTTGTCGTTCGAGCCGCTGACGGCGAAACGGCACGAGGTGTCGTTGCGGAACACCGAAGTGCCCGCGTCGAACGAGAAGTTGCGCTGGGCGTTGTCGATGCCGACGTTGTTGGAGATCGTCATCGTGCCGGGGTTGCTGTTGTACGTGAACCCGTGGTGGCCGTTCTTGTAGGCGACGCTGTGCTGGACCACGTGGTTCACGGCGATGTCGTCCCCGCCGAGCTTGTAGCCGTTGCGGTCGCCGTTGGAGTTGACGGTGCCGTCGCTCAGGGTGCCGTTGCCGTAGGACAGGGAGTACTCGATGGTCACCGGGCCGATCGCGCCGGTGTCGGTCTTGGTGTACAGGTCCCATCCGTCGTCGATGTTGTTGTGGGAGACGTCGTAGCGGAAGACGTTCCCTGTGCCGGTGGTCAGCTTCGCGGCGAAGCCGTCGGCGTCCTCGCCGTCGGAGTCGGCGTTGTCGTGCGACTCGGAGCTGACGATCAGGTTGTTCGACGGCCACTGGGAGCTGGGGGTGCCGGAGGAGATCCGGCCGAGCTGCAGCCCGGTGTCCCGGTTGTACGCGGTGACCGCGCGCTCGACGACGTTGTTGCTTCCACCGACGTAGATCCCGTTGTCACCGGCGTGCTCGACGGTGAGGCCGTACAGCCGCCAGTAGTCGGCGTTCAGCTGGATGCCCCGGTTGGACGGGCTCTCGCTCTGCGCGGAGAAGTTCAGTACGGGCTTCTCGCCCGGGTAGGCGGACAGGCTGGTGCGGGCGCTCGCGGTGCCGTCGGTGCCGGCCGGGATGGTGACCGTGGAGGAGTAGGCGTACGTCCCGCCGCGCAGGTAGATCGTGCCGCCGGGCGTGATCCGGCTGATGGCCGAGGTGAGCGTGGTCGGTGCCGACTCCGTGCCGGCCGCGCCGTCGGTGCCGCTCGGGGACACGTAGAGCACCGTGCCGGTCGCCGCCGTGGACACGTTAGCGTCCAGGTAGTCGAGGTTGGGCAGGCCGTCGGCGGTGGTCGGGGTGAGGCGGACGGTGTTGCTCCCGGCCTTCACCGGCACGGTGAGCGTCTTGGTCGCCCAGGTGTTCCAGGCGCCGGTGGCCTCGAAGGACGCGGTGGTGGCCGTCGTCCCGTTGACCGCGACGGTGGCGGACCGGGCGCCGGTCGTCCCGTTGGCGAAGCGGATGCCCAGGGTCGCGGTTCCCGCGGTGGCGGCGTTCACGGTGAACTGGACGTACGCACCGGAGGCGTTGGTGCCGTTGCAGAAACCGCTGCCGGAGTAGCCGGCCCAGTTCGAGTCGATGGTGCCGGTACAGACCGTGGTGGAGCCTTCGGCCTCGTATCGGGTGGTCGCGGCCTGGGCCGTGGGGCCGTACAGCGCGACGAGCGTGCCGGCGAGCAGACCGGCGCACGCGATGGCTGGTCTCAGTTGCATCGGCTTGTCTCCCTGCGGGTTGACTCGGCGTGCGGATGCGAGTGGTCCAGGGGGTGAACACGACGTCCGGTCGTGGCATGGTGGGTCACGACGGAAAGCGCTTTCCCCTGGACTTTCCCGACGGTAGGGAGACGTCATGCACGCGTCAATAGTCGCGTACATGATTCATATTCAGATGAGTGAATTGGCGAGTGGTGGGGCTACTCGCCGGGGGCAAGGGTGCGGGCCACGATGCGTGCCGCGTCGGCGATCAGCGCGTCGTCCACCGGCGCGTCCGGGGCGCTCTTGGTCGACAGGACCGCCAGCACGATCGGGGTACGCCGGGTCGTCCAGGCCACGCCGATGTCGTTGGCGGTCGCGTAGGAGCCGGTGCCGGTCTTGTCGGCCAGGACCCACTCCCGCGGCAGGCCCTCGCGGAACCGCGCCTTGCTGGTGGTGTTGCCCTTCAGCCAGGTGACGAACCGCTCGCGGTCGGCGTCGGCCAGGGCCCGGCCCAGGGTGACGCGCTCCAGGCTCGCGGCGACGGCCTGCGGGGTGGTGGTGTCGCGCAGGTCCCCGGGGATCGCGGTGTTCAGCTCCGGCTCCCACCGGTCCAGCCGGCTCACCTCGTCGCCGAGCGACCGGTAGAAGCGGGTCAGGCCGGCCGGGCCGCCGATCTCACGGAGCAGCAGGTTGCCGGCCGCGTTGTCGCTGTACTGGATCGCCGCCGCGCACAGGTCGGCCACGGTCATGCCGGTCGCCAGATTCTCCTCCGTCCGAGGCGAGTTGGGCATGATGTCGTGCGGCGGGTAGTGCACCACCCGGTCCAGCGGCGCGCAGCGGGCCTGGTCGCGCAGGACCGCCGCGGCGGCGAACGCCTTGAATGTCGAGCACATCGCGAACCGCTCCCCCGCACGATGGGACACGGTCCGCCCGGTGCGGACGTTGCGCGCGTACACGCCGAGCCGGGCGCCGTAGCGCTGTTCCAGCTCGGCCAGCTCGTCCTGCGTGGCGCGCGATCCGGTGGCCGGGGCCGCGGACGCGGAGGGTGCGGAGAGCGCCGTGGCCGTCATGGCGGCGCCGGTGAACGCCAGGCCGGCCCTGATCAGGCGGCGGCGCGGCAGCGAGGTGGGGTGGTCGGAGCTGGTCATGGGCGAAGCCTCCCGGGTCGTCCGTGCGGGGTGTCGATCTTCGACGGGGACAGCGAAACAGGAGGAGCCCACTCATGTCCAAGAGGGAACTTTGAAGATCCCATACCGTATTGATATGAGTGCAGAGTGGATCTCCTGGCACACCTAGAGGCGTATGTGGCGACGGCCGACGAGGCGAGCTTCTCCCGGGCGGCCGACCGGCTCGGTATCGCCCAGCCGCTGCTCAGCCGCCGTATCAAGACGCTGGAGGAGCACTTCGGCGGCGCCCTGTTCGACCGGTCCCGGCGACAGATCGCGACCACCGAACTGGGGGTGCTCCTCCTCCCGTACGCGCGGGACGTGCTGGACCGGGCCCAGCGGCTGCGTCAGGTCGCCCGCTCGGCCCGGCGGTCACGGGTGTCCGCGGTCGGAGTGCCCGCGGACTGCGCCCCGGCCGCGTTGGCCCGGGCCATACGCGCCGGCACCGAGCGCGGGATCACCCTCGGCATGCGCGAACTGCCGCCGCTGGAGCGGGTTTCCGGGCTGGCCGACGGTTCGCTCGGGTACGCGCTGGTGCGGGCGGCTCCGGAGCAGGCCGCGTTCCGGGTGCCGTTGGGACTGGCGTCCGCGCCGGGACCGGACGGGGCCGGGCGGCGCGCGATCCACCTCGAAGAGCTACGGCCGCGACGCGGTCGCCCCGCCGGTCCCACCGTCGGCCCGCCACCGTTCCTGCTCCTGACGGAGGATCAAGTGCCCTTTTTCAGCGACCGGTTGGGGCGGGCTGCCGCTCGCTCCGGACTGCCCGAGGGGCGGATCCGGCCGGCCGGGCCGGCGGCGACCGCGCTCGCCGAGACACTGGCTGGACGGGCGCTGCTGCTGTGCGCCGAACCGTTCGCCCGGCAGCACGGGGCACACTGGGCGCCTCTGGCCGACCGGTCCCTGCACCGGGGGTACGACGTGAGCGCCGCCCCGGCGCGGGGCGGCGCCGAAGAGGTGCCGGGCTGGCTGGCCGCGCTGCTCGCGTCGGCCGTGGGTGCCGTACCCGCCGGGCGCGGCGGGCCGGAGCCCGGGTCCGAGGACGTGCCCGCCCGGCTGGCGGCCCGCGGATGAGCGCGGGCGCGGTGCCGGCGGTGCACCATCCGGCGTACACCGGCGACGACGGTGCCCTCCTGGACGTCGCCGAGACGATCGCCAGGGACTGGGCGGCGCTCGGGGTGCGTGGCTCCTTCCTGGCCCGCAACATCGACACGGGCGAGCAACTCGGCTTCGACATCGATGAGTCGACGCCTCTCGCCTCGGTGGTGAAGGTCCCGCTCGCCCTGGTCGTGCTGGACCGGATCGAGGCCGGGGAACTCGACCCTGCGCACCCGGTGACGGTGGACCCGACCGCGAGCAGCGTCGGTCCCACCGGGCTCGCCGCCTTCCGGCACCCGGCCACCGTGGCCGTCGGCGACCTGCTCCTGCTGATGCTGTCCGTGAGCGACAACGCCGCCGCGGACGCGCTGCTCGACCTGGTGCCGGTCGCGGACGTCGACGCGCGGCTGCGGGCATGGGGGTGCGACGGGATCCGGATGCGGCACCGGATGAACCACCTGTACGAGTGCGCCGCCGGTGCCGCGGGCAACGACTTCTCGCTCGCGCTGGAGCTGGCCGTCCGGGACGAGCGGACGGGCCGGCACACCATCGAGACCCTGGACCCGGCGCATGCCAACGCCGGCTCGACCGCGGCGCTCGTCGGTCTGCTCCAGCGTGTGTGGCGCGACGAGATCGCCGGCCGCGCGGCGACGGCGGAGCTGCGGCGGCTGATGGGGCTCCAGGTCTTCACCCACCGGCTGGCGAGCGAGCTGCGGGCGGACACGCTGCGGTGGAGCGGCAAGACCGGCACGTTCTTGCACTTGAGACACGAGATCGGGGTGGTGGAGGCGGAGTCCGGGGAGCGGGTGGCGATGGCGGCGTTGACCCGTGCGGACCGCTGCGCGGGGCTCGCCGCCGACATCGACCTGGCGATCGGGGTCGCGGGGCGGGAGGCGTTCGAGGCACTGCGGAGGTGACGAGGTCGCCGCTCGGTGTGTGCAGGTTCCGTCAGGGCAGCAGACGTTGTTCCTTCGCCACCGCCACCGCGCCCGCCCGGGTGTCCACGCCCAGCTTGTCGTAGATGCGACGCAGATGGGTCTTGACCGTGGCCTCGCTGATGTAGAGGGCGCGGGCGATGGCGTGGTTGGGCAGGCCCTGGGAGAGGTGCGTGAGGATGTCGCGTTCGCGTGGGGTGAGGGCGGGGCGCGGGTTGCGGAGCCGGGACATGACGCGGTCGGCGACCGGCGGCGAGAGGGCCGGCCGGCCCTGGGCGGCGGCGTGGATCGCCGTGAAGAGGTCCTCGGCGCGCTCGGCCTTCAGCAGGTAGCCGGTGGCGCCCGCTTCGATGGCGCGGGTGACGTCGGCGTCCGTGTCGTACGTGGTCAGGACCAGGACGTGCGGGGCGGGCGGTGTGGCGCGCAGCCGGCGGGTGGTCTCGACGCCGTCGATGCCCTCGCCCAGTTGCAGATCCATCAGGACGACGTCCGGGGCGGTCTTGCGGACGAGGGCGAGTGCCTCCTCGCCGCTGCCGGCCTCGCCGACGACCTCGATGTCCGGTGCGCTGTGCAGGAGCGCCAGCAGTCCGGCGCGTACGACGGCGTGATCGTCGCAGACGAGGATGCGCACCGGGGTGCGCGCGGCCGGGCCGGGGGTGTGGCTCATTTCGGCTCCAACGGGATCGCCGCCGACAGGGCCGTGCCCTCGCCCGGCACCGACTCGATGGTGAGGGTGCCGCCGAGCTGGCGCAGGCGGGCGCGGATGGCGGGCAGGCCGTGGCCGCGTCGCTCGTCCGCGACGGTTTCGAGGGCGGCGGCCCCGGCGGCGGCCGGGATACGTGGGTCGAAGCCACGGCCGTCGTCCGTGACGTCCAGGACGATCTGGTCGTCCAGGCAGGTCAGCGTGAGGGTCGCGGTCGTGGCCGCCGCGTGCTCGCGGACGTTGGCGAGGGCGCCCTGGGCGATGCGCAGCAGGGCGGACTCCACGGGGGCGGGCAGCTGTTCGGGCGGGCTGCCCTCGGCATGGACGCGGACGGTGAGCGTGGGTGTCGTCTCGCGCTCGGCAACGGCGCGCAGGGCCTGGAGCAGGCCGCCGCCCTCGGCCAGGTCGGCCGGGGTCAGGTCGTGGACGAAGCGGCGGGCCTCGGCGAGGCTGCGCTCGGCGATCGCCGCCGCCGTACGCACATGGCCCCGGGCCGTGCCGGGCGCGGTGTCCCACAGCCGGTCGGCCGCCTGGAGCAGCATGCGCTGGCTGGACAGGCCCTGGGCGAGGGTGTCGTGGATCTCCCGGGCGAGCCGTTCGCGTTCGGCGAGGGTGCCCTCGCGGCGCTCGGTGGCGGCGAGGTCGCGCCGGGTGCGGACCAGGTCGTCGATCAGGGCGTCCCGGCGGGCGGCCTGGCGTTGCATGACGACGAAGACGGTGGTGGCCACGGCGGCCACGGCGGGCGGTGCCAGCAGCACGTTCGGATCCGGCCAGCCGGCCAGGCTGAGCTGGGCGGCCACCGCGAGCGCCGTCAGCAGGGCCGCGAGCGGGATCGCGGCGCGCGGCGGGAGCGTGCGCAGGCCGGTGTAGAAGAGCGGGACCGCGCACCAGGCGAAGCTCGGGGCCAGCACGACCAGCAGCGCCCAGGCGGCCACGACCAGGCCGAGCCAGGTCAGGCGGCGCGGGGTGGGCCGGGTGCCGAGGGCGGGGCCGAGGACGTAGAGCCCGGCGAGCAGGGCGGACAGGGCGATGGCCCAGGGGGTGTGCGGTCCGCCGGCGTGCCGGGCCAGGTAGCGGGCGACGGACGCGAACAGCAGCACGAAGAACGCCGTGTGCATGACGACGGTGAGGGCGCGGGTGTCGTCGCGCTCGGGTACGGCCACT
Source organism: Streptomyces sp. NPDC046727 (assembly GCF_040645635.1). Taxonomy (NCBI): domain Bacteria; kingdom Bacillati; phylum Actinomycetota; class Actinomycetes; order Kitasatosporales; family Streptomycetaceae; genus Streptomyces; species Streptomyces sp. NPDC046727. The sequence continues at coordinate 935 of NZ_JBEYYR010000070.1, read as the reverse complement.
GCGGACACCTCCCTCGACTCCGCGCTGAACTGGGCAAACACCCTCCATTGTGCCCAGGTACCGGAGCGGCGGGGTCATCCGATCGGATGACCACCCGGGCATCCGGTCCGGCGACGGGGCGTGGCCTCGTCCGGGCCGAGGATCGGTTCCGGGAGCGATTACGCCCCAGCCCCGGCTCTACTGGAAGGTCCTCAGCATGCCCAGCCGCAAGAAGCCGTCCGCCCGTACCCGCGTCCTCGTGGGCGGCGCCGCCCTGGCCGTCGTCGGTGCCGGTGTCGTCGGCACGGTCGCCGCCAACGCCGCCGACTCCACGGATGCCGCGCCCGCCGCCCCCGTGGCGGCCCGGAACGGCGAACTGGCCCAGAGCACGCACCTGACCCTGGACGCCGCGACCGAGGCGGCCCGCGCCGCGGTGGACGCCGCCGAGAAGGACGGCCGGCAGGTGTCCGTGGCCGTCGTCGACCGCAACGGCAACACCCTGGTCACGCTGCGCGGCGACGGGGCGGGCCCGCAGTCGTACGAGTCCGCGGAGCGCAAGGCGTTCACCGCGGTGTCCTGGAACGCGCCGACCTCGGAGCTGGCCAAGCGGCTGGCGCAGGCGCCGGCCCTGAAGGACATCCCGGGCACGCTGTTCCTCGCGGGCGGCACACCGGTGACCGCCAAGGGCGCTCCCGTCGCGGGCATCGGCGTCGCGGGCGCTCCGTCGGGCGACCTGGACGAGCAGTACGCGCAGGCGGGTGCGGCGGTGCTCGGCCGCTGACGGTCGGCTCCCCCGGCCGGTGACGGCCGGGCCGCGCGGTGGCGAGGGCATGCCGGCCGCGCCGGAGACGAAGCCGTCCGGGCCCGAAAGCACAAAAGGACCCGGGGGCTACGCTGCCCGAGTCCTCTGCCCAGCAGAATAGCCCACATGAGCAACCGCCGGGCAGGTCAAGTGG
>NZ_JBEYYR010000069.1:0-19414 GCF_040645635.1 Streptomyces sp. NPDC046727 | reverse complement strand
CGGGTCAGGGTCGCGCGCGTTCAGCCGTCCGGTGACGTGGGCGACGAGTGGTGTGCCCGGCCCGGCGCGGCGCTCCGCACATTCGCGCCCTTCGCTCCGAGCAGGAGGCCCCCCTTGCACCCGATCCGACTGATCTCGTTCGGCTACCTGCACCTTCCCACCGGCCCGGACGGCTCCCCCGTCCCGCCCGCCGCCGACCGGATCGAGGACGTCCGCGACCGGCTCCGCGACCCCGCCGCCGCCCGCGACATCCTCGACCTCGACGGCCTCAACCCCCGCGTCCAGGACGTCGTCCTGAACACCCCCGGCGCCCGCGAACTGCTCGTCAACCTCGCCGACCTGCCCGCCGGCCCCCGCCGCATCGCCATCGGATGTGCAGGCGGCAGGCACAGAGGTGTTGACCGGGCTAGCGGGCGACACGCCGGGTGCGGGCGCATCCCCCGCATGGCCTAGTCGGTAGACGTTGTGCATTCGAACGATGAAGGAGCGCAGCGGAGTTGGACGCAGGATCTCGTGACATCCAGTTGATCGCCCTGCCGCGCTCGGGGTGGGTGGCCGCGGGCATAGGGGCGGTGCCCTGGCTGGTCGTCGATGAAGAGGGAAGGGTGGTGGAGCCGATCCGATCGAGGACACTCGTGCGTGGATCCGGGCCCAGGCTGCCGGACGCTACCGGTTCAGCCGGCACCAAGCCTCCGGTGTCAGCCGCTCAAGGAATCGTTCACGGCGACGTGTTGGGGTGTCGAGGGCCTCGCGCGCCTCGTCCCTCAGCGCGTTGAGTTGTCTTCCGCATTCGGTGTGCCTGGCTACTAGGCCAAGCACGGTTTCCTCGGCCACTGGCGAGCTGAGAGCGGCGATGTCATCGAAGAGGAACACGACCGTGGCGCTGTGGTATCTGAACTGGTCGGCGAGATAGGCAGGGCCATGGAGGTCAAGAGTGAGTAGCAGCTTGAGTAGATCTTCTCCCTGCTGCCGTCCTGCCCTCGCTATTGCCGCTGCTTCAGGCAGATCATCCTCGACAGTGTCCAGCGCCCGCAAGGCCGTATTGTGCGCTGTCCCTGCAAGGTCGAGCCACTGCAGATACGTCTCTAGCCGAGACTGGCTCCGCCAAAGCATGTGCTCAGTGCGGGACTGCAGCCGCGTGGCGAGGTAGGTCACCCCTCCGACAGCAACTGCGGTTACGCCCGTCACTGCGGAAGCCACGACAGCGGCCACGCCCTGATCCACTTGTCCCCCCGGTGCAAGGCACTCGAATCGGAGTCTCTTCTGTGTGGCCCCGAAGAACCTGGAGATCCTTCCCCGTTTGCTGACCACTCCATCGTGGTCCATGGACCGCGTGGCTCAACGAAGGATCTCGTCGCGCTCGGTACGCCGCAGCGCATGGAACGCCTCACGAATGAGTAGATCGCGGGCAGAGCGGTACTCCGTCCCCTCGTCGCGGATCAACGCTGTCCGCGCAACGCGTCGCATCACATTGCAGATGTCATAGCCGGCCGCGTCATCCGGATACAGCTCAACCTCCAACACCGCTTTGGCCCGTTCAAGATCGGCAGTTTTTGGCGTGTCGATCTCGTCAGCTTCAACGGCGCGACGAGCCGTCTCAGCGGCACGAACGAACTCCGCAAGGACAAGCCGTCGGTTTGCCACATCATTCGCCACGCGCTGAGCCTTGAGAGTCTCCTGGACGGTCTGAAGCAGGGCGTCTGCCTGCCGGTCACCCGCATGCTGAGCGGCAGCGGCCTGACGGTGGCCTGCACTCCGCGTGAACCAGCCGGTGACGATGCTGCCTGCGAGGGCTGATCCTGCGGCGATCAACGCTATTCCCAGTTCACCCATGCAGGCAGTCTGACGTCCACAGAGCCGGGTGGGTACCTCTTGATCGTTTTCTTAGTCCCGAAAAGGGCCAGCGGTCTTACCGAACTCCTGGCCCGCGAACTCCGCGACCGCGGCCGCGAGATCGTAGTCGAGCACCTGCACGTCCATCTGCCGCGCGTCCTCAAGACGCCCGCCGGCCCCCGCACCGCCAACGCCGAGAAGGAGACCGCCCGATGATCCGTCGCTTCCGCCGCTGCGGCCACGCCCCCGGAGCCCTCACCCCCGAGGACCAGGCCGTCGTCGACCAGTTCCGCGCGATGCTCGCCGCCGTACGCGACCCGGAGCCCTGGACGCCCGGCCGCTCCCAGGACGTCGCCGTGCGCGTCGGCCCGTTCATCGAGCGCGCGCACACCCGGCCCGGCGACGACCACGGCACCGAGATGATAGCCGTGGCCCTGGTCCACCCCGACACCCCGCACGCCGCGGCCTACCGCCACGGCCGCCAGCTCGGCTACACCGAACGGGGCTGGCTGCGCTGCGAGACGACCGTGATCCTTGGTCTCTGGCAGCCGGCCTACGCGATGCTCACCCACGCTGCCGCCAACCTGCCCCTTCCCGACGACGTCGGCATGGGCCCCGCCCACTACGGCGTCCACGTCGAAGCCCGTCGCGCCGACGGCACCGGCTACACGCTGCTGCGCCTCGGGCCCTACACCCAGACCTGGCTGGCCTCTCGCGACGCCAACCGCCTCAACACCGAGCTGGAAGGCCGCGCCGCACTCGTCATCCCCGGCTTCACCGTCACCGCGAAGGACTCCGAGATCCACATCAGCGACCACGACAGCTACACCGACCCGCACGGCGCCGACATCACCGCGCTCCTGGCCGACGCCATCGCGGGGTGAGCGCGTGACCTCGGCTCTGTACGAGATCGAGACCAGCGAGGGCGACGACGGCACCCTGCACCCCGCCGAACAGATCTGGACGCCCTGCGCCGACGGCGCCGCCCACCACGGGTTCATCGCCCACCAGGGCCTGTTCGTCGCCGGGATCGACGGCGGCTCCGACGACGACCTCTACCCGGTCGGCTTCCTGGTCCTCGGGCATCAGCGATGGGCCGCCGGGCCGGCCCCCTTGCGCGAGGAGTTGGTGCACGCGGTCACCGACCGCGCATCGGGTGCAGGACAGCTGGGCGGACTACCTCGCGGCCTGCACGGACAACGACGCGGGCTCGGCAAGGGGCCTTGAAGGACCACCGATGGCTGGTGAACGCTTGGAAGAGCAAGGTATGCGGGCGGTCCTACGGCGACCCGCCCGCATGGGTCGAGGAGTCTGGGGCCGACGCCGGTGAGCGGCCGGGGTCGGTGCGGGGCATCCGCGCCCTTCGGCCGGCCGATCGCCCAGCACTACGAGGCGGGCACTCCTACCGACGACCATGCCTTGAGCACGGCCTGGAGCTCGTCTCCCTCGCCGAAGAGCGTCCGGGCTGAGGCCGCTGTCAGCCGGGCGAAGGCCGCGAAGTCAGCGTCGCTCGCCAGCTCTCCGCCGGTCAGCGTGGCATACCAGATCTTTCCGGCACGCTCCCAGGCGTTGCCGCCGAGGTCGGTGGCCAGCCGGTAGAAGGCGTGGTTGGGGATGCCTGAGTTGATGTGCACGCCGCCGTTGTCGCGGCTCGTCCGGACGTAGTCGTCCATCGTCGCGGGCTGCGGGTCCTTGCCCAGCACGTCGTCGTCGTAGGCCGTGCCGGGCGCCTTCAGCGAGCGCAGAGCCTCGCCCTGGTTCACGTTCGGTCCCAGCAGGCCGGCTCCGATCAGCCAGTCGGCTTCCTCGACGGACTGCCCCAGCGCGTACTGCTTGATCAGCGAGCCGAAGACGTCCGCGACGGATTCGTTGAGCGCGCCCGACTGGCCGTAATACTCCAGGTTGGCCGTGTACTGGGTGACTCCATGCGTGAGTTCGTGGCCGATGACGTCGACCGAAATCGTGAAGTCGAGGAAGACGTTGCCGTCTCCGTCACCGAAGACCATCTGGGAGCCGTCCCAGAAAGCGTTGCCGTACTTGTCGCTGTAGTGGACGGTGGCGTCCAGCGGCAGTCCGGAACCGTCGATGGAGTGCCGCCCGAACACCTTGAGATAGAAGTCGAAGGTGGCGCTCAGCCCGGCGTCGGCGCGGTTGACGGTGGCGTCCTTGGACGGTGCGTCGCCCTCCGCGCGCACCTTATGGCCGGGCATGGTCTCGCGGTGCCCGGCGTCGTAGATCGTGCACTGCGGTTTGTCCGAGGCACTGCCCGCAGGAGCGGCGGTCCGCAGTGTGGTGACCCGTCGCCGAGTGCGCAGCACGTTGTCGTGCTCCAGGGTGCGCCGGGCGGGCTCGAAAACCATTGGGTCCTCCGACTGGGCGAGCCGGTCGAGGATGTGCGGAGGCACGATGGTGCAGAACACCGGATGGATGGCATGGCTCATGGCATCCAATCTGGCACCGCACTTGCGCACCCTTCCCTGTTTGGCAGCAGAGTTAGCCATTTCGGATGGGAGGTCACCCTCTTCGGAGGACACGACTCGAGGTCTGTGCCATCCACGCTGGCCCGGCGATCCGGTGGGCCACAGGGGTGCCGGGGCGGTCCAGGGAGAGGCGGATCAGCGGGGAGAGGCCGGCGGAGCCCTGAGTTCGCGCGGGCACCGCCCGCATGTCAGCGGCTACCCCCGAGCGTGCGCCGACGGCCCCGTCGACGGCAAACTGGTGCTGGTCAACGGCGTGCTCGGCGGGGTCGGCTCGCTGGCCGCCCAGCTCGCCCGCTGGGGCGGGGCCACGGTCATCGGCACTGTCCGACGCGGCACCGAACTGGACAGGATCGATCCCGAGGTCGTCTCCCACGCCGTCGCCCTCGACTCGGGCGACCCCGCCGCCGCGATACGCGCCCACGCACCCGGCGGCGTGGACCGGATCATCGAGGTCGCCCTGTCCGACAACGCCGACCTGGACGACGCCGTCGCCGCGAACGGCGCGGTCATCGCCGCCTACGCCACCCGTGACGACCGCACCGAGATCCCGTTCTGGACCCTGCTTTTCAACAACATCACCCTGCGCCTGCTCGGCAGCGACGACTTCCCCACCGAGGCCAAACGCCAGGCCGCCCGCGACCTCACCGCCGCAGCCGCCGTCGGCGCCCTCACCGTCGATGCCGGTGACCGCTTCCCGCTCATCGGCATCGCCAAGGCCCACGACCGCATCGACGCCGGCGGCCGCGGCCGCGTCCTGATCGACATCCCCCAGTAGAGAGACTCTGGCGGGAGTTTCGTTGAACTTGGCTCGACGCTGACAAACACAGCCCCAAGATCCGCTACAGAAAGCTACTTGTCACTTCGCCGTAGCTTCGGGACAACAGGGCCCTGGTCCCCGTGGTTCAGGGAAACTGATGGCCCTTCAGCGCGAACCCGCGGGTGCGACCCCTGCTTCTGGGCGATGAGCCCGCGGTTTCGCACTCAACTCGCTTGGCTGATGAGGCTGTTTGCACCACCCTGTGCTCGGAGAAGAGCCAGACCTCCTCACCGAGTTCCCCAGCCGGAGTATCGGCGACAGGTGCGCCGACTCACGGGGCAATGGCGTCGTGCCGGTGCGGTGAAGTCGATGTCTTCGCGTCTCCGCTTCGGTCGATCAGGGCGGCGAAGGCGTCGAGGACGCGTTGCAGGCCGAAGGAGTAGGCGTGGGCGGGGTCGTAGGCACTGCTGTGTGCGGCGCCTGCGGCTGCGCCGACGCGGACGGCAGTGGGGTAGGCGTTCTCGTCGAGGACCCGGGCGAGGAGCGGGGCGTTCAGCTCCCACCATTGTTGGTCGTTCAGGGCGCTGTCGTGCTGTGCGGCGCGGACGTCGGCGACGGCGCGGGCGCATGCTTGCACGAAGGTGAGCAGGTGGGTCAGGCAGTCATCCATCTCGACGTCGCTGAGGCCGAGGCCGTCGAGCCCAGACAGTTCGTGCTCGTACTTTGACATCTGCCCCGGCCCCAGCGGAGGCCTGACGGTGGAGACGGCCGCGGCCCATGGGTGGCGTTCGAAGAGGGCCTTGTTCTCCTCGGCGATAGCGGTGACGCGTTGACGCCAGGGCTGTCCGGTGGTGTCGGTGCGGGGCATGCGGGCGTAGGCGGTGTCGAGCATGAGGTCGAGGAGCTCGGCCTTGCCGGGGACGTAGGTGTACAGCGTCATCGGCACCACGCCGAGTTCCTTGGCCACCCGGCGCATGGTCACCGCGTCCAGGCCTTCAGCGTCGGCGATGGCGGTGGCGGCCTCGACCACCGCGTCGACGCTCAACCCCCGTCGTGGTCCTCGGCGACGGTCAGGGGAAGAGCCGCGCCACAGCAGTTGCAGGGTGCGGGCTGGGTCGCCCGAGCTGGTTCGTTCCGTTGGCACGCGGGTCATCCTCTCGCAATCGGACTCTGTACGATGTACATTGTACTGCGTACAGAGAATGTGCTCAGTGCGATCTTGGAGGAGTTTTCATGAAGATCACCTCTAGTGCCGTTTCGCTCAACGTCGCCGATGTCCCCGCATCCAGCGCCTTCCTCGTCGAGCACTTCGGTTTCCGCGAGGAGATGGCCGCCGACGGCTTCGCGTCTCTGACGCGCGACGACGCCGGCATGAACGTCATCTTCTTGCGGCGGGGGCTGGATTCCCTCCCGGCAGACCAGCGCGACGAGCACGCCGCAGGTCTGATCCTGGCCTTCGTCGTCGAGGACCTCGAAGGCGAGCTGGCGCGCCTGCGCTCCGAAGGCGTCGCGATCACCATGCCGCTGACGGACGAGGAGTGGGGTGAGCGCGCCTTTCAGGTCCGCGACCCCAATGGCGTCATCGTCCAACTGGTCGACTGGAACGCACCCACCAGCCACTGAGACAACCGGCGCCGCCTCCCCAAAGCGATGACGCCCGGTCAGGGCCACAGCGGCGCCGCGAGGGGAGGCCCTGAGCTGTTGTTGAGCCCCTCAATCAAGTAGAGAACGCGAGCGGCTCTGGAGATTCTCGATTTTTCGAGGAGCCCCAACAGGGCCGCCCTCGGCGGCCTGCTCCAGCAGGGCCCGTGCGGAATCCGCGTAGCGGATCGCCGTCTTCTCGTCCAGGCCGAAGACCTCGGCGAGGTGGAGCGGGTGAGCAGGTGGGAGTTGGCGGTGTTCGGCCAGCGCCGACGCCGGTAGTCCAGCCAGGCCGGCAGCATCTGGTGGGTGAGGTCGTCCATGGGGCGGGTGCGTCCGGTCAGCGAAGTGGAACGGGAGCTGTGGGCCGGGCTGGGCCTGGGGGCATGAAGCCCCCGCATCAGGTGCCCCTGACACGCGCGTTGGCGGACGGCGCACCACGTCGACCACTGCCGCGCCTCTCGGCCGGCTGTCCATCCGCACGCGTCTGATCCCTGCCGGCCCACCCCCACCGGTCGTCTCGTTGTGGCCTCTCCGACCGACCGCGGCGCCGAGGGCCCGCTGCCCGCGGAGGAACCGGTCGTCGCCGAGAACGGCGGCTCCTTCGGGGCCCGGCGGGTCGCCGACCGCGCGTGGTCGTGGCCGAACGGCGGGTGTAGGCGGAAGCGCGCGGCTGGTCGCTGCGCGAGCCCGTCATCGCCCCCGGCCCGCAGCGCGGGGACGTCGGCACCCCCCGACCTGGCCGACAAGTTCGCCCCTGCGTGCGGCACGGCGCGATCGACGACTTCAACGTCACGCCGTATTTCATCCCCGACGGCCCCGACGGCCTGCTCGGCCCGGAACTGCTGGAACCCGGGATCCGCCGCACCGAAAGGAGCCCGCCGCACCGGACCGGCACGGGTGCCCTGGTCGTGGGTGCGGCAGGGCGGGAGAACGCTCCGCCCGGCTCAGCCCGCGGTGTGCCCCGCGAGGGCCAGCACGGTCTTCCCATGGGTCCGCCCGGCCTCGTGGCGCCGGTGGACCTCGACGACGTCCGACGACGAGACGACGGTCGGCGGGACGCGGGCCAGAGCTCCGGAGGCGAGCGCGGACAACGCCGTGGACAGGTACTCACCGATGGTGGCGGGGGAACGGCGGGCGACATCGCCGATGTTGTATCCGGCGAGGGTCCTGTTGTTCTTCCACAGATCCCAGACGTCTGCAGTCCAGTCGGTGTGACGTCCGAGGTCCCCGTAGGTGACCACCCGGCCGAAAGGAGCCAGTACCTCCAGGCCGGCGCGCCGTACCGGGCCGCCGACGGGGTCCAGCACCAGGTCCACCCCACGACCCACGGTGGCCTCCCGGACCGCGTCCTCGAACTCGTCCCGGACGAACAGCGCGTCGTAGCCCAGCCCGGCGGCCAGCTGTGCCTTGCTCCCGGTGCCGACCGTGCCGAAGACCCGCGCGGCACCGTACGCTCGCGCGATCCGCGCCGCGGCCGAACCGACTCCCCCGACCGCCGCGTGGATCAGGACCGTCTCGCCCGCGCGCAGCCGGCCCGCGTCCATCAGCACCCCGTAGGCCGTCGGATACACGCACGGCACCCCGGCCGCGTCCGCAAGCGGGAGCCCGCCGACGGGCCGGACGAAGTCCGCGTCGGCCACGGCGAACTCCGCATATCCGCCGAAGGCCGGAAGGTAGGCGGCAACCTGCTCGCCGACCACCGGGCCCGTCACCCCGCTGCCGAGTGCCGCCACCGTGCCGGAGACCTCAAGCCCGGGCACGTCGTAGCCGCCGGGGCCGTCGGGCTCGCCGAACTCACCCCGGCGATGCTGTACCTCGGCGAAGTTCACCCCGGCGTACGCGACCTCGATCAGGACCTGACCCGGGCCCGGCCTCGGGGTCGGCACCTGGATCTCCTCCAGGACCTCCGGTCCGCCGTTCGACTTGAATCCGTATGCACGCACGTGGGTGGGGTCCTTGTCCGTTCGATCGACGACACACGGGCCGGAGGACACCCCGGCTCTCGGGCTCCACAGGTGTCCTGACGGCCTGGAACTCTTCTTCGGCAACAGCACGACGCGCCTCGCCATTCCACTCGGAGCGGCCCCCGCCGCATCGCGATCGCGGCAGCGCGGTTCGTCCGCGTCACCGCCGGGCCCGGGGCCGTACGGACGGGTCCCGGTCAAGCACGTCGTCCGCCGGGCAGCGGCCGCGGTGGACGTAGCGGTCGGCGTAGGCCGCGACGGCGTCCACGACCCTGGTGCTCGCCCCCAGCCGGGGCAGGGCGTCCAGTGCCGCGGCGAAACAGGTCACGGCGGCGCGCTTCAGCTGCGGGTCGGCAAGGCCGTGGCGCGCCGCGTCCGTCCACAGCGGATTGTGCGGCGGGGGAGCTCCGGCGGCCCGCTCGGCCAGCGGTTCCACCGCCCCGTTCGCGAGCGTGGCGGCAGTCGGGTCGTCGAACAGGGCCGTGACCACCGCGAGCGGAACGATCCACCCGTCCTCGCCGGGCTGCGCGTCGATCATCCGCAGTTCCAGGTGTCCGCGCGGCCTGACGGGCGGAAACAGCGTGCTGATGTGATAGTCGAGGTCCGCGTGGGTCGGGGGGCGCATGCCGCGCGAGCGGGTCCATTCGCGGAAGCTCACTCCGTCCGGCACCTCCCAGGGGCCGTCCCGCCGTATGCACATCAGCGGTGCGTCGAGGACCCGCCGGACCCAGGCGCGGCGCGGGTCGTGGGACAGCAAGGGCCCGCCGGCCCGTCCCGGGTCGAGTTCCGTCCACATCTGTTGCCGCGTCGACAGCCAGCCCGTGGCCCGGCCTTCGGCCATGGGCGAGTTCGCGAACGCCGCCACCAGGACCGCACCCAGGTGGTGTGCCAGCCACCAGCGGCGCGCGAATCCCATCACGCCGGGTTCCTCCCGTCCGGCATCAAGACACACCTGGACGGAGGCCGAGCTGCACATCAGGATCCGACCCGCCGGACCCGTACGGTCCAGACACGCCTCCATCGCGTCGTAGCGCGGCTCTCGCAGAAACCGGCGGGGCGGATTCCAGGGATCGACACCCATGCCCGCGAGTGTCAGGCCGAACTCGCGCAGCGCGGTACGCACCGCCTCGAGATCGGCGGAGACCTCCGAGACGCACCGGGTCAGCGACGGGGCCGGCCGGGAACTCAGCTCCACCTGCCCGCCGGGCTCGACGCTCAGCCCCGATGTCAGCGGCAGGGTCCGCAATACGGCGTGGACCGCTTCCAGCTCTTCGCGACCCACGGAGTCGTGCGGCGCACGCTCCCTGTGGACGAGCCATTCCACTTCGACACCGACGCTGCGTGGCGGGCCAGTCCTGAAGCAGATTCCCTCGACCAGCGCCTCCGCCTGGTGTTCGGTGACAGCAGCACCATCAACGCCGCACTCCGGTGGAACCGACATCCGGGAGCCTCCTGAGCCGCCTCAGGGCCGTCGGGGATCCGACGTCCGGTACGCGTACCGCTGCGCCTGCTGCAAGCGTCCGCCGTCCCGACCTGTCATGACAAGAGCGCGTTTGCCGGACGACTGGCCATTCGGCAACCGGCAACGGGCGACTCGGGCAGTTCCCGTCCGTCCTCAGCCCGCCGGTGGCTCGCCCCCGGTGTCCCGGCGTACCTTCTGCCGGATACGCGTGTCCCGGTCGTGCTCATGGCGTTCCAGCATGCGCAGCCGGGCCATCTCGGGGTCTCCATGGCGGATCGCCTCGGTGATCGCCCGGTGTTTGGCGAGGGTCGCGTCGAAGGTGTCCTCGACCGTGCGGGTCTGCCACGGTGCGCTGGTCTTCACCTGGGCGTCGACGGTGTGCAGCAGGGACGAGACGGTGGTGTCCAGTCGGGCCAGGTCGACCGGACTGCGCCGCAGTGCCGCCGAGGAGGCGAGCAAGGCGTCGAGCGCGGCGCGCAGTTCGAAGAGGTCGGGCAGCTCCTCGTCGGAGCGTTGCCGTACGGCGAAACCACGCGGGTGCCCACCAGGAGTCCGTCGCGCTCCAGCAGGGCCAGGGCCTCGCGCACCGGCGTGCGCGAGGCCGCGAACTCCTCGCTCTGCGCCAGCGGGACGAGGGAGGCGTCCTGTGGGTCACGGCCGGAGGTGAGCCGGTGTCGTAGCTCGTCGTAGACCGTGTTACTTGTGCTCTTCATCCGTTTCCTCGTCGCGGGGCAGCCTGCGGAACGGTTCGCGGGTATCGCTCCGGACCATGCCCGACATCCCCGGGCCGCGGTCAGCCCCGGCCCTCGGCCGCGTCGGCCTCTTCCGGCCCGGCCACCAGCGGCAGCGCCGCGTCGGCCCGCCGCTCCGCGAGCGAGCCGTCGTAGAGGAGCACGCCGTCGATGCCGATCTCGTGCAGGGCCAGGGCGAGTCGATACGGTCGCTGTCCACACAACTGGCTCGGTCGGCAGGCCGGTTGGCAGAGCCGTCGGGAAGAGAACGATCAGCCGGTCGTCCGGCGCGGCGCGGCGGCGGGTCAGAGGCTCCGGCGACGGCGTGGCGCGATGGAAGCACACGGACCGAAAGCTGTCAGCGGGGCGCCCGCGTCAGCACGACACGGAACCGCACCGGACGAACTCACTTCGTTTGTACAGGAGTTCACGCACATCACGGCTGAGCCGCACACCGGCCACCTCGCCTTTGACGGGGGCAGCCATGGCTCGGTCGGGGAATTCGGGTCAAGGTTGTCCGAGGCGACAGGGACGGCGACCGGGCCGGACCGTTCTCCGGCGACGGGCGTGGCTGCCGGCTGCGCCCCGGGCCCGTCGTGGTGTGCCGGACGTGGACCGGCGCAGTCAGTCGGGACGGATGCGGCGGTCCGGTACCGTCATGCCTGCGGTCTCTCCGAGAGCGTCCTGGTGAAGTGTGTGACGGGGCGTTCCTGGGGTTCGCCGTCGACGGTGATGTCGACGGCCTCGTTGTAGAAGGCGAGGAGTCCCTTGATCGGGCCGACCGCCGGCAGCGGGTCCGGGTAGCTCCAGACGACGTTCGCCGGGATGTCGGACTCGCCGCGCCAGGACCAGTACTCCGCCGTGCCCTTGTAGGGGCAGCCGGTGTGGTGGTCGGTGGGTTCGAGCAGGTCGAGGCGGACGTCCTCGCGCGGGACGTAGTAGCGCGTGGGCAGGCCGGTCTCGAACAGCAGCACGGGGCGGTGGGTGTCCGCGACGACCGTGCCGTCGATCTGGACCACGAGGTGGCGGCTGCTCGGGATGGCGTCCACGCGTTTGTGCGGGTCGCGGGGGTGGACGAAGATCTCTTCCTCCTCCTCGTACCAGTGGTCGAGGCCCCGGCCGGTGCGCCGGAACCATTCGAAGGCGATGTGGTCGGCGAGGTCGGCGGCCGGGAAGGTCCAGGCGGCGTTCTCCAGCAGGTCGCCGTCGATGTCGAGGTCGTAGAAGATCCGTGAGCCGGTGTGCGTGCCGGTCGGGGGGTTCTTCGCGGGGCGGAGCAGGTCCTCACGGACCTCGGTGCGCGGGAAGGCGTACAGCGGGACGGGGACACCCGGCTCCCAGACCAGGACGGGGTGCCGACTGTCGACGACCGTCACCTCGCCCTTGCGGCCGCGTACCCAGCGCTCGCTGGGCTCCCACAGGATGCCTTCCGGGGTGGTCCGCACGGACTGTGCGGTGGGGAACGTGGTCATGAGCTGCTCTCCTCCGGCCGGCTCACGCGCTGACTTGCGCGACGTAGGGGCGGTTCTCGCGCCAGGCCGCGAGCTGCTCGGGGCGGCCGAACACGCGAAGGTACTCCTCGACGTTACCGCTGGCCCGCTCCCACACCGAGACGGGTTCGAAGTCGGAGCCGTCCGGGTCGGCGAACTCGGGCAGCGGTGCGACGACCGTGTCCAGGCTCGGGTGGACGAAGACCGCGGAGGAGCGCCGGGTCACCGAGCCACCGGCCACCACGCGGTGCCGCCCGGGACGCAGCCGGCCCTCCGTCCAGTTGGTGAGCAGGGTGCCGGTGAACACCTGGAGGGCGTCCGGCCGGATCGGTACGGGGGTCCAGGTGCCGTCGGGACGCTGACCCTGCAGGCCCGCGTAGTCGCCCGCCTGGTGGAGCACGGTGAGCACGGAGCTGTCGGCGTGTTCCAGGAGGAGGAGTTTCTCCTCGTCCGACGCGCCTGCGTGCGGCCACTTCGGGTAGTTGTTGACGACCACCGTCGTGTAGACGTCCTCGCCGAGCGGGAAGGCCTGCGCGGGGACGTCCAGCACGCGCGCGTAGAGGCCGAGGACGCGGCGGGCGACGTCCACGAAGGCGTCGTGGTAGCGCTGGGTGGCCGCGCGCAGCCCGGGCTCCTGCGGCGGCCAGACGTTCGCGTGCTCGTAGAGGGAGGCGTGTTCGGCAGACAGCCCGGCGGCCCTGGCCGCCTCCGTGTCGTCGTACTGGGCGATGCTGAACCGTTCGAGCTCCAGGCGACCGAAGTCGTCCGGCCACTGCCGCCAGCCGCGGTAGGGGTGTCCGGTCGGGCTGGCCAGTCGCTCCTTCTCCGCGCGCGGCAGGTCGAGGACACGGCGGAAGCCGTCGTCGAAGCCGGCGATCACCTCGGTGGGCACGCCGTGGTTGGCCACCTGGATGATGCCGATGGTCTCGGCGGCGGTGCGCACGGTGGCGAGCAGGTCCTCGGGGGCGTCGGCGGCGAGGGCGGCGGCGAGATCGATGACGGGGATGTCGTCCGACATTGCTCAGGCTCCTTCGGGGTTCAGTGGGTCAGGGGTCGCAGGGCGTCCGCGAGGGACTGGGGGTCGGCGTGGACGGTGACGATGTCGCCGTCGGGTGCCTGGGCGCGGAATCGGTCGAGGGACGCCGCGTCGAGCGGGCCACCTTCGGTTCGGATGAGCAACGGGGCCTGGACGGTGGCGAGTTGCTCCCAGAGCGTCTCGTCGTCTAGGGCGGTGGGCGCGTCGGCGGGCAGGCTGCCGAGGTGGTGGCGCCAGGACCAGGTGCCGTCCGCCGCCTGCTCGGTCTCCAGTTCGGCGGTGCGGGCCGGGTCGGTCGCGCCGCGCTCCTCCAGCCAGGCCGCCGCCTCGTCACGGGTGGCGAACTCCGGGCTGGGTTCGGGCCACAGCCGCAGGCCGGCTGACGATGCGCCGGGCAGCGCGTCGACGAGGACGAGGCGCCCGGCGCCGCGCGGGAACTTCGCCTTCAGCGCGATCGCGGCCAGCCCGCCGAACCCGGCGCCCACGACGGGCACGCCACCCGGCGCGAAGGAGCGGACCGCTTCCTCCAGCGTGGCCGCCAGCCGGCGCGGGCGGTAGTCGCCCCGGCCGCGCCTGCTGGAGCGGCCGTGTCCGGGCAGGTCGATGGCGACGGCGGGCCGGTCCAGGGCCAGCAGTACGTCGTCCCAGGATCGGGCGCTCAGTCCGGCGTCGTGGAGGAGGACGACGGTGGGCTTCTGCGGGTGCCAGAAGACGCCGCCGACGTGGCCGCCGGTGGCGACGGTCACCCAACGGCGCTGGATGACAGGGGCGTTCGGCAGCCCGGCGAACTCCTCGGCGGCGGTGCTCGTAGGGGTATTCGCGGTCGTAGCTGCAGTCGTGGTCATCAGGGCTCCCGGTGGTCGGGGCGGTCATGGGGTCACAGGAGGTCGGCGGCCACGCCTGGCGCGGCGGTGGCGGGGATCCCGGCGGGCAGGTCGGAGAGGTCCAGGTGGCAGCGCACGACGTGGCCATCGCCGAGGTCCCGCTCCGGGGGCGGCACGTCCTCGCACAGGCCGGTGATGCGGCGCGTACAGCGGTCGGCGAACCGGCAGCCGCCCGCTCGTGCCGGGGCGTCCGCCACGGCGGCGGGTGGGCCGGCCGCCACCGGGCGGGAGGCCGCCTCGACCAGCAGGGCGGTGTACGGGTGCGACGGACCACGCAGCACGTCGGTCGCTCGTCCCTGCTCGACGATCGCCCCGCGGTACATGACGGCGATCCGGTCGGCGAGATGGCCGACGACCGCGAGATCGTGGGAGATGAAGAGGTACGACGTCCCCGTACGGTCCCGCTGATCGGCCAGCACTTCGAGCACGGCCGCCTGCACGCTGACGTCCAGGGCGGACACAGGCTCGTCGCAGATCACCAGATCGGGTCGGCCCGCGAAACTCCGGGCGATGGAGACGCGCTGCTTCTGCCCGCCGGACAGCTGCGCGGGGCGGCGGTCCAGGAGGTCGGCGTCGATGCTGGTGCGGTCCAGCAGGGTGTCGAGGGACGCGGCGGAGGGATCTCCGAGCGTGGCGAGCGTTCTCCTCAGGACGGTGCGCACGGTGTGGCTGGGGTTGAGGGAGGCGTCGGGGTTCTGGAAGACCATCTGGATGCGCGGGCGTACCTGGGCATCCCGTCGGCTCAGGCGCGCGGGGAGCGGTTCGCCGCGCAGGCGCAGTTCGCCCTCGCCGTCGGGGCCGAGCCCGGCGACGGCCCGGGCGAGGGTGGTCTTGCCGCTGCCCGACTCCCCCACCAGACCGAGAACTTCGCCTTCGCGGATCGTCAGGTCGACATGGTCGACGGCGACGGTGCTCCCGAACCGCCGTACCAGGTCCCGCACTTCGACCAGGACGGCGGAGGACCTGTCCGGTTGTGGGCCGCGCGCCGTGCGCGCCCCTGGCCGGGCCTCCCCCGGATGCAGGCAGCGCACCGCCCGCCCCGGTACCGCCTCCGCGTCCAGCGCGGGTTCGGCCGTCCTGCACGCGTCCTCCGCCAACGCGCAGCGCGGCGCGAAGGCGCAGCCCGTCGTGGCCTCACCGGGTAGCGGCAGCCGGCCGGGGATGGGCCGCAGCGGGCGTTCGGCGCGCGTCGCGCCGAGCACCGGCACGGCCGCCAGGAGGCCCGCGGTGTACGGGTGGGCCGGGGCGGCCAGGACCTCGCTCACCGGCCCCGCCTCCACCAGCCGCCCCGCGTACAGCACGCCCACCCGGTCGCACATCCGGCCGATCAGACCGAGGTCGTGACTGACGAAGACCACGGCGGCGTCGAGTCGGCTCCGCAACTCCTTGAGCAGGCCCAGCACTTCGTGCTCGACCGAGGCGTCGAGGCCCGTCGTCGGCTCGTCGAGGATCAGCAGGCGGGGCTGTGCGGCGAGAGCGGCGGCGATGACGACACGCTGCTGCTGGCCGCCGGAGAGCTGGTGCGGGTAGCGGCGGGCGAGCCGCTCCGGGTCGGGCAGCCTTACCGTGCGCAGGAGGTCGACGACGCGCTCGGCGGTCTCGGCACGCGACAGACCGCTGCCGCGCAGGACTTCGGCCAGTTGGGTGCCGATCCGCATCGTCGGGTCCAGCGAGCCCGCGGCGTCCTGGTGGACGAAGGCGAGCCGGGACGCCCGCCATTGCCTCAGCTGCCGCCCGCTGAGGTCCAGTACGTCGGTGCCGTCCAGCCGTACGGCACCGCCCAGCACCCTGCCGCCCGGTGCGAAGTGCCGGGCGAGCGCGTACGCCAGGGTCGACTTGCCGCAGCCCGACTCGCCGACCAGGCCGAAGATCTCGCCGGGGGCCACCGTGAACGACACGTCGTACAGCACCTGGTCGGAGCCGTAGGCGGTGCTCAACTCCTCGACGACAAGCCCCTGTTCGGCCGTGCTCATGTCTCGTCCCCTGCGGCTCGTCGTGAGGTGTCCGCGACCAGGGCGACCCCGACCACCAGCGAGACGATCGCGAGGGCGGGTGCGAGGACCGTCCAGGGCGCGTTGCCGAGCCACACCCGGTTGTCGGCGACGGCGGCGCCCCATTCCGGTGAGCCCGGGGGCTGGCCGAGGCCGAGGAAGGAGAGGGTCGCGGCGGCGAACACGGCGTCGCCGAGCCGGGAGGTGGCCTCGACGTACACGGTGCGGCGGACGTTGGGCAGGATCTCGCGGCCGAGCAGCGACCACAGCGGCTCACCGCGGAGCAACGCGGCCTCGACGTACGGCTTCTCACGCTCGACGAGGGTCGCCGCCCGTACGCTGCGCGTGACCAGCGTCGTCAGCGCGGCCGCGACGACGAGGACCAGTACCCCGGTGGAGCGGCCGAGCAGCGCCGCGAACAGGACAGCGGCGATCACGGCGGGGAAGACGACGAGCGCGTCGACGATCCGCATCACCACCTCGTCCAGCCAGCCGCCCACGCCCCCGGCGAGCAGCCCGATCACGGTGCCGGCGAGGACGGCCAGCGCGGTCGCGGCGGGTGCCACTTCCAGGACGGGGCGCGCCCCGGCCAGCATGCGGGAGAAGACGTCACGGCCGAACTGGTCGGTGCCGAGCAGGTGTTCACCGCTCGGTTCCAGGAACCGGTCCTGGGGGCGCTGGACGTCCGGGTCGTACGGCACCAGGTGCGGCCACAACAGCGCGACGGTGGCCCACAGCGCGATCAGGGTCGCGCCGAGAACAGAGGCGAGGGGCAGCCGCCCCACCCGTCCCAGTGGCCGCAGCACGACGGTCACGGTGCTCAAGCGGCACCCCCGAGGCGGATCCGCGGATCCAGCAGCCGGTAGACCACGTCGGCCAGCAGCACGACCAGCATGTACAGGACCCCCAGCACCATCGCGCTCGCCTGCAGCGTCGGCAGGTCCTTGTCCTGCGCGGACTGAAGCAACAGGGCGCCGGCACCCGGGTAGTTGAAGAGCAGCTCCACCACGACGATGCCGCCGAGCAGGTACTGCAACTGGACCCCGAGGGCGCTCGTGGCCGGCACCGTGGCGTTGCGCAGGACGTGCCGGACGACGATCCGGGCGGCGCCGGCCCCGCGCAGCCGTGCCGCGCGCACGTAGGGGCCGTCGACGACGGCGATGGTGCTGGCGCGCACGTGCCGGGCAACGTAGCCGGTGCACACCAGCACAAGCGAGATCGCCGGCAGCAACAGGTGCCACAGCGTCTGGCCCAGGCCGTCGGCCCCGGGCCGGGTCTGTGCGGACGCGGGCAGCCAGCGCAACTGCACCGAGAACACCACCAGCAGGACGACCCCGGTGACGAACTCCGGTGTGGCGCCCAGCGCCAGGGTCGTGGCGGTGATCGTCCGGTCCAGCACCCGGCCGTGGTACAGCCCCGCGATCAGGCCGAGCGTGAGCGCGACGGGCACCAGCAGCACGAACGCGAACAGCGCCAGGAACAGCGAGTGGCCCAGCCGCTCCAGGAGCAGCCCGCGCACCGGCACATGCAGGGTGTACGACGTGCCCCAGTCGCCGGTGACGAAGTGCCCGAGCCAGCTGCCGTACTGCACGACGAGCGGCCGGTCGAGGCCGAGTTCGTGGTTGAGGGCGCGCACGGAGTCGTCTGACGCCTCGCGGCCGAGGACGGTGCGGGCCACGTCGCCGGGCAGGACCTGGGTGGCGAGGAAGACCAGGAGCGAGACCCCCAGCAGCGTCAGCGGTATCGCGGCGAGCCGCCGCAGCAGGAACCTGGTCATGTCTCAGACCCGGGAGACGGTGGTGAAGTCGACGTACTGGCTGGGGTGGGCCTCGACGCCCCGGAATTTGGTGCCGTTGTAGGCGCGCGCCGCGCCGCTCCAGTACGCGATGACGATCGGCACGTCCTCGTGCAGGGCCTTGGCGATGATCTCCGCCTGCTTGCGCCGTTCGGCGTCGCTGGTGGCGGCGTCGTAGGCCTCGGCGGCCGCGTCGAGGGCCTTGTTGGCGTACTTCGAGCCGTTCCAGACGCCGTTGCTCTTCACCATCGGGATGATGAACTGGCTGGGCACGGCTCTGCCCGCCCAGCCGACCAGGTTGGCGGTGGTGAACAGCCAGGGCGTGTCCTTGGCCTGGTCACCGCCGTAGAACTCCTTCGAGGACCGCTGGTCGAGGTCGACCGTGATGCCGACCTCCTTCAACTGGCTCTGGACAGTGACCGCGTAGTCCTTGTTGGGCGGGTCGAAGGTGAGCGTGAAGCGCAGGCTCTTCAGGCCGGCCGCCCTGAGCAGTTCGGCGACCTTCGCCTTGTCCTTGGCACGCTGCTCGATTTCGGTGGGCGCGGCCGGGAACAACGGGGCGAACAGGTGATCGTTGCCGAGGTCGCCGAGTCCGCTGCCGGCGGCCTGGCGGACGGCGGGCCGGTCGAGGGCGTAGGCGACGGCCTGGCGGACCTCCTTCCGGTCGAAGGGCGCCTTGTCGACGCGGAGGGTGAGAACGGTGACTCCGGTCCCCCTGACCTTGTCGACGGTGATGCCCCCGCTGTTGCCCAGGGGTTCGACCAGCGCCGGGCGGCTGAGGAACTGGGCGTCGATGTCGCCGGACTGCAGGGCGACGAGGTCGGCCTGGTCGTCGGCGTAGAACTTCACGTCCACCCCGTCGAGGTAGGGCCTGGGGTTGTCCCAGTACTTCGGGTTGCGGACGAAGGAGGCGCCGGTGGAGACGTCGTAGGACTTGAGGGTGAAGGGGCCCGTGCCGATGCCGTGCTTGGCGAAGTCGCCGGCGTAGTCCGCCTTGAGGATCACCGCGTTGTAGTTGCCCGCCGACACCAGGAACGGGAAGTCGGAGAAGGGCCGTTCGAGGGTGAAGACGACGGTGGAGTCGCCCTGGGTGCTCACGCCGCCTGCCTTGAGGACGGTGTCGAACGCGGACAGGGCCGCCGACTTGTTCTTCGGGTCGAGCAGCCGGTCGAAGGAGGCCTTCACCGTGGCGGCGTCGAGCTTCGTGCCGTCGGAGAAGGTGACGCCCTCGCGCAGGGTGAAGGTCCACTTCCGGTGAGCTTCTGGACCTGCGGCTGGGCGCTGCTGACCTACCCGCTGTGGTTCTGGGCGTTCCCGGCCTACGCCGGCCAGGGCGGGCTTCAGCTG
>NZ_JBEYYR010000068.1:0-19559 GCF_040645635.1 Streptomyces sp. NPDC046727 | reverse complement strand
CACGCAGGCCGCGGGCCTTGAGCAGCATGCCCAGGCTGGAGGCGGTCAGACCCTTGCCGAGCGAGGAGGCGACACCCCCGGTGACGAAGATGTGCTTGGTCGTCGTAGATTTCGGCGGCATGGCCAAGAGGGGGCTCCCGTGGTCGCTGTCTGTGATGCGGGGCGGCTGCCGGTCCGGAGGTTCCGGGGGTGCCGTCGCTGCGGTTCGGGGGTTTGTCTCCCACCGGTCCACGGGCTACCAGCGTATCAGCGCCCGGGCGAGATGGCGTCCGGCCACGCTCCGCGCTCGCCCGCGCACAGGGCGGCTACACCACTCCTGCCACTGCCGACACTCTTCACCCTCTGCTCACTCGTTCGGCCCACACAGGTTGCCCGGAGCGGCACGCACATCATCTACGTGCGTCGTATCCTGCTCGGACATTCGCTGCCGAGCCGGGCCGGAACGACGGCACACCCCCGCCTGCATCACCCCGGAACAACGAGAGCGCGGCAGTTCGTTGAGCTAAGACTGTCGTGTTGCCTCAGGGCTCGGCGGGCTGCTTTGCTTCACCGCTCAACGACGCACAACAACGACCCCTTGACCGCACTAGCGACAGCCCCCTGCGTGGGGGTGACGTGGCCGTTCGACTGGAGTTGCACGTGGCCGGGCGCATCGAAGACTACGCACTCATCGGAGACATGCAGACCGCGGCACTGGTCTGCCGGGACGGCACAGTCGACTGGCTGTGCCTGCCCCGCTTCGACTCGCATGCCATCTTCGCCGGCCTGCTGGGCACCGAGGAGCACGGCTTCTGGCGGCTCGGCCCCGCCCACGCCGCCGACGCCGAGCCGCCCACGGCCGCCCGGCGCAGCTACCGCGGCGACTCGCTGATCCTGGAGTCGGAGTGGGACACCCCGCGCGGCACCGTGCGCGTGACCGACTTCATGCCCCCGCGTGACGGCGCCCCGCAGCTGATCCGGATCGTGGAGGGCGTCACCGGCCGGGTGCCGATGCACTCGGCCCTGCGGATGCGGTTCTCCTACGGCCGGGTGGTGCCCTGGGTGCACAAGCACGAGGGCCGCACGGTGGCCGTGGCCGGGCCGGACTCGGTGTGGTTCGACACGGAGGCCGAGACCTACGGCAAGGCGCTGACGACGTACGCCGACTTCACGGTCGCCCCCGGGGACCGGATCACGTTCACCATCTCGTGGCAGCCCTCGCACAAGGAGCCGCCGCCGCTGCCGGAGCCCGAGCAGTCGCTGGTGGCGACGGAGGAGTTCTGGCGCGAGTGGGTCGATCACTGTACGTACCACGGGCCGTACCGCGAGGCGGTGGTCCGCTCGCTGATCACCCTGAAGGCGCTGACGTACGCCCCCACGGGCGGCATCGTGGCGGCCCCCACCACCTCGCTGCCCGAGGACATCGGCGGCGTCCGCAACTGGGACTACCGCTACACCTGGCTGCGGGACGCGGCGATCACCCTGTCCTCGCTGCTGCGCACGGGCTACCGCGAGGAGGCCCGCGCCTGGCGGGAGTGGCTGCTGCGCGCGGTCGCCGGCGACCCGGAGAACCTGCAGATCATGTACGGCATCGCCGGCGAGCGCGAGCTGGGCGAGGCCGAGCTGGACTGGCTGCCCGGCTACGAGAACTCGGCCCCGGTCCGGGTCGGCAACGGCGCCGCGCACCAGCTCCAGCTGGACGTGTACGGCGAGGTCACCGAGGCCCTGCACCTCGGCCACATGACCGGTCTGGCCCGCAGCGACTACGCCTCGCTGCTCCAGCTGAAGCTGATCCGCTACCTGGAGGACCACTGGCAGGAGCCGGACGAGGGCATCTGGGAGGTGCGCGGCCCGCGCCGGCACTTCGTGCACTCCAAGGTGATGGCCTGGGTCGCCGTCGACCGCACGATCAAGCTGATCGAGTCCGGGGACGCGGACGGCCCGCTGGAGCGCTGGCGCGAGCTGCGCGACGACATCCACCGGGACGTGTGCGAGAAGGGCTACGACAAGGAGCGCAACACCTTCACCCAGTCGTACGGCTCCCAGGAGCTGGACGCGTCCCTGCTGCTCATCCCGCAGATGGGCTTCCTGCCGCCGGACGACAAGCGGGTGATCGGCACGATCGAGGCGATCCAGCGCGAGCTGTCCACCCCGGACGGGTTCATCCTGCGCTACCCCACGGAGGGCGACCACGCGGGTGTCGACGGCCTGCCGGGTGACGAGGGCGCCTTCCTGGCCTGCTCGTTCTGGATGGCGGACGATCTGGCGATGATCGGCCGGGTGGACGAGGCCCGCAAGCTGTTCGAGAAGCTCCTCGCGCTCCGCAACGACCTCGGTCTGCTCGCCGAGGAGTGGGACCCGCGCCTGGAACGCCAGGTGGGCAACTTCCCGCAGGCGTTCAGTCACGTGCCGCTGATCGACACGGCACTGCGGCTGACGGCTTCGGGGGCGTACGGCGGCTAGCTCCCGCCTAGGCTGGAAGCACACATCCCCCTTTCCGGAAGGGGGGCTGCCATGGCTTCCCGTTCCAAGGCGCACGCGGCCCTCGCCGCGCTCCGCGAGGATCTGGACGGCGAGGTGTTCGCCCCGGGCGACCCGGGCTACGACGACGCCCGTAGGGTCTTCAACGCGATGATCGACCGGCGCCCTGCCGTGATCGCCCAGTGCGCGAACGCGACCGATGTCGTTCGGGCCGTGCGCTTCGGCAGGGAGCTGGACCTGCACATCGCCGTGCGCGGCGGCGGCCACAGCGTGTCCGGGGCGGCCGTGGCCGACAACGCGCTCGTGGTCGATCTGCGCCGGATGCACGCGGTGACCGTCGACCCGGCGGCCGAGGCGGTCCGGATCGAGGGCGGCGCCACGATGAGCCATCTCGACCGCGCCACCCAGCCGTACGGTCTCGCGACCACCGGCGGGCGGGCCTCCACCATCGGGGTCGGCGGCTTCGTCCTCGGCGGCGGCAGCGGCTGGCTGGACCGCGCCTTCGGGCTCGCCGTCGACAACCTCATCGGCGTCGAACTGGTGACCGCCGACGCCGAGCGGGTGCACGCGAACGCCGACGAGAACCCCGAGCTGTTCTGGGCGCTGCACGGCGCGGGCGGCAACTTCGGCATCGCCACCGCGCTCACCCTGCAACTGCACGAGCTGCCGGAGTTCTCCCGCGTCCTGCTGCTGTACCTCCCGGAGTGCGGTCCCGCCGCGGTCCGCGCGTTCCGCGAGGTGATCGGCGGCGGGCCCGACGAGCTGGGCGGCGCGGTGCTGTACCTGACCGGCCCGCCCGCACAGTTCGTCCCCGAGGCGCTGGTGGGCAGGCTGACCTGCGGTGTCCTGCTGACGTACGCGGGGGGCGGGGACGGGCTGCGGGGGCTCGCCGAGCCGCTGCTCGCGCTGCCGCACGCGGCCGAGCTGGCCGGTGACCTGCCGTACGCCGACGCGCAGTGCATGTTCGACGACCCGCCCGGGCTGCGGAACCACTGGTCGGCGGAGTATCTGACCGGTCTGCCGGACGAGGCGGTGGACGTCTTCTGCGCCCACGCGGACGGCATGCCGGTGCCCACCCGCGCCCGGCACTTCCTGTTCCCGCAGGCCGGGGCGGTCACGGCCGGTCCGCACGAGTACCCGGTGCCGTGCCGGTGCGCCCCCTGGGCGGTGCATCCCTACGGCCTCTGGGCGGATCCGGCCGACGACGAACGGGCCGAGGCCTGGGTACGGGACGTCCGCGACGCCCTGCGGCCGTGGGGCACCGGCGCCGTCTGCCTCAACTTCATCGGCGACGAGGGCCCCGAGCGGGTGCGGGCGGGGCTGGGGGCCGGGAACCTGCTGCGGCTGGAGAAGCTGAAGCGGGCGTACGACCCCGACAACGTCTTCCGCTTCAACCACAACATCCACCCGGTGTAGCGCGGACCTGTCCCGCGGGCGTTTGCGCAGGTAGCGTCCGCTGCATGGACAGCCGTACGGACCACCGACTCGACACCCAGGGCGCCGGCATCACCGTGCAGCGGGCGCTGGAGCTGCCCGGACTGCGCAGCGGGCTGCCGGAGATCCTGGCGGGCGCCGACCGGCTCGGCCGCACCGTGCGCTGGGTGCACGCGGGCGAGGTCCCGAACATCGCCTCGCTGCTCAAGGGCGGCGAGCTGCTGCTCACGACCGGCTACGGCCTGGGCACCCGGCCGGCCGAGCAGCGGGCGTTCGTCCGGACCCTGGCCGAGCGGGGGATCGCCGCCCTGGTGGTGGAGCTGGGCCCGCGCTTCGCCCGGCTGCCCGCGGCCCTGGTGGACACGGCCCGGGCGGCCGGTCTGCCGCTGGTCCAGCTGCATCGCGAGGTGCCGTTCGTGACGGTCACCGAGGAGATCCACACCGAGATCGTCAACGGCCACTACGCGCTGCTCCAGCGCGCCGAGGAGGTGCACCGGCGCTGCACCGAGGCCCTGCTGGGCGGCGGCGGGGTGCCGCAGGTGCTGGGCATCCTCGCCGGCTTCAGCGGCAACCCGGTGTTCCTGGAGACGGCCGACGGCCGCTTGCTGTACGCCGCCGGGGAGGGGCCTCAGGGGGCGGATCCGCTCCAGGTGTGGGAGGGGCTGCGCGGCCCGCACAAGGAGGCCCCGCCGCCCGCCGGATCGGTGCTGGTGGACGTGCCCGGCGGCGGCCCCGGTACGGCGGGCTCGGTGCGCGCCCGCCTGGTGCTGCTGCCGGTCCGCGCGCCGCTGGCCCCGGTGCACCGGATCGCCGCCGAGCGGGCCGCGGGCATCCTGGCCGTGGTGCTGATGCAGGCCCGGCAGGAGGAGGAGCTGGCGGCGCGCGGGCGCGGTGACTTCCTCACCGATCTCGCCGAGGGCCGGATCGCGGCGGAGGACGCCCCGACGCAGGCCCGGGTGCTCGGCTTCAAGCCCGGCGACAGCCCGCTGCTGCCGGTCGTGATGCGGATCGGGGACACCCTCTCCCCCGGCGGGGGCTGGGCGGTGCTGGCCCGGGCCGTCTCCGAGGAGCTGGCCGCGGTGGGCGTGCCGGTGCTGCTGGGCGTGCGGCCGGTGGAGGGCCGGGTGCTGGTGCTGCTCGGGCTGCGCTCGGAGTCGGAGCGGGCGGCGGTCGCGGACCGGGTGGCGGCGGCACTGCGGGCGGGGGTGGAGCGGGCCGGGATGCGGCGGCCGGGCTCCCCGCCACCGGTGGTCGTCGTCGGGGTGGCGGGCGGCTGGGCGGCGGCCTCGGCGGGGCTGCGGCACGCGGCGGAGACGGCGACGGCGGCCCAGGGGCTGACCGACCGGCCCTGGTACGACGCCCGGCGCCTCGACATCGACCTGCTGCTGTGGCGGCTGCGCGACCACCCGGACCTGGCGGCGTTCGTGGACCGCGCGATCGGACCGCTGCGCGACCACGACCACCGCTCCAGGCCGCCGCTGCTGCCGACCCTGGAGACCTATCTCGCGCACGCCGGCCGCAAGGCGGAGACGGCCCGCGAACTGCACCTCAACCGGCAGACGCTGTACAACCGGCTGGCCCGGATCGGGGAGTTGCTCGGCACCGACCTGGACGACCCGCAGACGGTACTGGCGTTGAGCCTGGCCCTCCGCGCCCGCCGGCACGTCTCTTGAGGGTGCCGCTCAGGCCAGCGGCCGGGGCTGGGTCAACTCGTCGTAGACGCTGAGGACTTGGGCGACGGTCTCGTCCTCGGTCGGCCAGGTCGCGGCCTGCCGCAGCCCGCGCTCGCGCAGCCGCGCGCACCGCTCCGGGTCCCCGAGCAGCCGTACGACGGCGGCGGCGAGGGCGGCCGGATCGCCGTACGGGACGAGTTCGGCGGCGTCGCCGACGAGGTCCGGGATGCCGCCGACCCGGGTCGCGATGAGCGGCACGCGCGCGTGGAGCGCCTCCTGGGCGAGGACGGACCGTGACTCCCAACGGCTCGTCAGAAGGGCCAGGTCGGCGGCGGCGAGCAGGTCGGGCACGTCGTCGCGGTGCCCGATGAGCCGCACCGGCAGCTCCTCGTCCTCGATCCGGCGCTGCAGCACCGGCCGCAGCGGCCCCTCCCCCGCGACCACCACCTGCGGCACCGGGTCCAGGGCCCGCCACTCGCGGGCCGCGTCGAGCAGGACGTCGTAGCCGCGGTGCCGGTCCAGGGAGCCGACCGCGACGAGCAAGGGGCGGCCGGTGGCGCCGAGTTCGGCGCGTACTTTGGGGCGCAGCGGGTCGGGGTCGAGGCCGTCGGGGTCGAGGCCGTCGGGGTCGAGGGCGTCGAGCGGGCCGCCGGTCCGGCGCCGGCCCGGGAGGGCGACGGCCGCGAGCCGGGCGTCCCGGGCGCCGGTCCGCCGGGCCCGGTCGACCAGGTCGGGGCTGGTGCCGAGGACCACGGCCGAGGTCTTCACCACCCGCCGCTCCAGCACCCGCAGCAGATGCGCCCGCGGACCCTCCGCGTGGGCGCGGTTGTGCCAGGTGACCACCAGCGGGGTGCTGCGCCCGCTGAGCGCGAGCGCGGCCCGGAAGGAGGCGTGCAGGCCGTGCGCGTGCACCAGGTCGGCGTTCGCGCAGGCCGTCCGGAGCGCGGCCACGGAGACGGGGTCGCTGCTGCGCGGCACATGCACATGGTCGGCGCCGGCCCCGGTGAAGTCGTAGGCGTGATCGGCCTCGGTGGGGGCGCACACGGTGACCCGCACGCCCCTCGCCACGAGCCCCTCGGCCAGGGAGCGCACATGCGCGCTACTGCCGGCGTTGCCTCCGCCGAGCACCTGCACGGTGCGCAGCGGCGACTGGCCGTGCGGTGCGTTGCTGCTCACGGGGCTCACGGGGCCGGGGCTCCTGGTTCACGTGGGGCGGTCACGAGGGAACGTACAGAAGGTAGCGGGCTCAGGGGGGCGGAAGGACGCACCCCGCGCGCCTCTCGCGCGGACTGTCGGGACCCGCTGCCCGCCCCGCGTTCCCTGCCAAGCATGCCAGGACGTACGGCCGTTCAGGGACATCCGGGAGGGCGCACCCTGCGGCGGGCCGGGGCAATGCGCCGGAGCACATCACCCACACGGGTGAATCGAGGCCCGGCGCGGCCGGGCCGTGCGCGCGGGCATACGGCGAGGTCAGCCGCTCACAGCGCCCGCGCCCACGCGCTCACCCGGTCTCCGTACCGGGCCGCGGCGACCAGTGCGACGGCGTGCGCGAGCAGCCCCGCGCGCCGGTTTCCCGCCACCACGGCCGCCCCCAGCGCGGCGCCGAGGGCATGCGCCCCCGTGTCCCCGAGCATCACACGCGCCCCGAGGTCCTCGGGCAGCACGCCCACGGCCGCCCCCATCGCGCCGGCAGCCAGCTCGCCCCCGGCACCCTCGCGCACCAGCCCCGGCGCCCCGAGCGCGAGCACCGCGCCGACGGCCCGCCCGGGCCGTACGTCGACGAGGTTCACGAGATGGGCGGAGCCCGCGATGACGACCCCGGCGAGCAGCCTGTCGAGCGGGCGCTCCTTCATCAGCGCGCCCGCGACCAGCCCCGCGGCCGAGATCCCGAACAACTTCACGGCACCGCTGGTGACGTCACCGTCCCGCAACGCCCCCAGATGCGCCCGGAACCCGCGCCGGTGGTCCCCGGCGACATCGTCGTACGCACCGCAGGCCCCGGCGGCCAGCACCGCGAGCCCGGCACCGGGGTGCACCCGCCCCGCGGCGAGAGCCGCCCCCAGCGCCGCCGCGGGCCCGGCGTACAGCCCGACGGTCCGCCCGGCGTGGTTCGTCCGCTCCCAGCGCTCCCGCCCGCCCGGCGGGGCGGCGTCCAGCAGGGCCTGGCCGGCCCGGGTGAGCGCGGCGGCGAGGAGGAAGGAACGGGACGTCCGCCCGCCGACCATCCCGCTCATCCCGTTCAGAGGTCCGCCCTGGCCGTGGCCAGCAGTTCCTCCGCGTGGGCCCGGGCCGTCTCGGAGTCCTCCTGGCCCGCGAGCATGCGGGACAGCTCGCGGACGCGTTCCTCGCCCTCCAGGACCTTCACGCCGGAGCGCGTGACGGAGCCGTCGTTGGTCTTCTCCACCAGCAGCTGCCGGTCGGCGAACGCGGCGACCTGGGGCAGATGGGTGACCACGACGACCTGCGCGGTCCTGGCGAGCTTCGCCAGGCGCCGGCCGATCTCGACCGCGGCCTTGCCGCCGACACCCGCGTCGACCTCGTCGAACAGATAGGTCGGCACCGGGTCGGTGCCCGCGAACACGACCTCCACGGCGAGCATCACCCGGGACAGCTCACCGCCGGAGGCGCCCTTGGCGATGGGCCGCGGCGGGGCACCCGGGTGCGGGGCGAGCAGCAGCTCGACCTCGTCCACGCCCGAGGGGCCGTAGGCGACCGTCCGCCCGCCGACCTCGACGCCCTCCGGGTCCTCGGTCTGCCGCAGGTCGAAGGACACGCGCGCGTGGGGCATCGCCAGCGAGGCCAGCTCGGCGGTCACGGCCGCGGCGAACCGCTCCGCGGCCTCGGCCCGCGCGTCGGTCAGGGCCTGCGCGAGACCGCCCAGTTCGGTGCGGAGCGCGTCCCGCTCGGCGGTCAGCTCCCCGATCCGCTCGTCGTCCCCGTCCAGCTCGGTCAGGCGCGCGGCGCTCTGCTCGGCCCAGGCGAGCACGGCGCCCACGTCGTCCCCGTACTTGCGGGTGAGGGCGGTGAGGGCCGCCCGGCGCTCCTCCACGGCGGCCAGCCGCAGCGGGTCGGCGTCGAGATCGTCCGCGTACCCCGCCAGCTCGCCCGCCACATCGCCGAGCAGGATGCCGATCTCCCCGATCCGGTCGGCCAGGGCGGCCAGCGCCGGATCGTGCGACCGCACGGCCTCCAGGGCCCGGTGGGCGCCCGCGACGAGCGTGGAGGCGTCGATCCCCTCGGGGTCCTCGGGGTTGCCCGCGAGAGCGGCGTGCGCGGCCGTCGCGGCGGACGACAGCGCCTCGGCGTGCCCCAGCCGCTCGGCCTCCTCGGCCAGCTCCACGTCCTCGCCGGCCCGGGGCTCCACGGCGGCGACCTCGTCGAGCCCGTACCGCAGCATGTCGGCTTCCTGCGCCCGCTCACGCGCGCGCGTGGTGATCTCCTCCAGCTCGGCGGAGACGGCCCGCAGCCGCTTGTACGCCTCCGTGTACTTGGCGAGCGGCACGGCGACGGCGTCGCCCGCGTACCGGTCGAGCGCCTGCCGCTGCCGGGACAGCTTCAGCAGCCCCTGCTGGTCGGTCTGCCCGTGCACGGCCACCAGGTCGTCGGCCAGCTCGGCGAGCAGCCCGACGGGCACGCTGCGCCCGCCCAGATGCGCCCGGGAGCGGCCCTCGGCGGAGACGGTACGGCTGATCAGCAGGGCACCGTCGTCCAGCTCCGCCCCGGCCTCCTCGGCGCGCACGACGGCGGCCGTGCCGGAGGGCACGGCGACCCGCCCCTCCACGACCGCCTTCTCGGCACCGATCCGCACGAGCGCCGGGTCCGCCCGGCCGCCGAGCAGCAGCCCCAGGCTGGTGACCACCATGGTCTTGCCCGCACCCGTCTCACCCGTGACCGCGGTGAACCCCGGCGACAGCTCGACGACAGCGTCGTCGATGACCCCGAGCGACCGTATCCGCATCTCCTCCAACACGGAACAGACCATACGAGGTCCGGGGCGGGGAGTGCACATGGCCCGCCCATGTCACTCCGAGGAGTGGTGCGGTGCCCCCCGCCACCCCGTGGTCGGCAGCGCGAACTTCGCGACCAGCCGGTCCGTGAACGAGGAGTGGTGCAGGCGGGCGAGCCGGACCGGCACCGCACCCCGTCGCACCTCCACCCGAGCCCCGGGCGGCAACTCGACCGTCCGCCGCCCGTCGCACCACAGGACCCCCGGCAGGATGTGCGGCAGCACCTCCACGGCGAGCACCGAGTCCGGCGAGGTCACCAGCGGCTTCGCGAACAGCGCGTGCGCGCTGATCGGCACCATCAGCAGCGCCTCCACCTCCGGCCACACCACCGGCCCGCCGGCGGAGAACGCGTACGCCGTGGACCCCGTGGGCGTGGAGAGGATCACCCCGTCGCAGCCGAACTCCGACACCGGCCGCCCGTCGATCTCCAGCACGACTTCCAGCAGCTTCTCGGCGCCGGCCTTCTGCACGGCCGCCTCGTTCAGCGCCCAGTCGGTGTGCACGATGTCCCCGTTGCGGTGCACGACGACGTCGACGGTCATCCGCTCCTCGACCTCGTACGACCGTGCCACCACCCGGTCCACCACCCGATCGAGGTCGTCCCGCTCGGCCTCCGCGAGGAATCCGACGCGCCCCAGGTTGACGCCGAGCATCGGCACCCCGGACGCCCGGGCGAACTCCGCCCCGCGCAGCAGCGTGCCGTCGCCGCCCAGCACGATCAGCAGCTCGCACCCGTCCAGGCACTGCGGAGTCGCTTCCTTGACGAGGTGCACCTCGTCCGGGAGCGGCAGGTCGCGCGCCTCCTCCTCCAGCACCCGCACCCCGATGCCATGCCGCAGCAGGCCCTTGACGACGAGTTCCGCACTGCGGATCGCCGCGGCCCGCCCGGTGTGGGCGAGCAGGAAAACAGTACGCGCCAAGTTCTGTGTCAACGCGGCCCCTCCGCCACTGCACGATCGACGTCGGCCGGGTCCAGCGCCGGAGCCCCGGACCGCAGCCAGAGAAAGTACTCGACGTTCCCCGAGGGCCCGGGCAGCGGACTCGCGGTGACCCCCCGCACCCCGAGCCCCAGCTCCCAGGCCTTCTCGGCCACTCCCCGCACGGCCTCCGCCCGCAGCTGCGGACTCCGTACGACACCCCCGCTGCCCAGCCGTTCCTTGCCCACCTCGAACTGCGGCTTGACCATCATCACCAGGTCGGCGTCCGGCCCCACGCACCGCTTCAGGGCCGGCAGCACCAGCCCGAGCGGGATGAAGGACAGATCGCCCACGACAAGATCCACAGGTTCCCCATCGATCGCCTCAAGCGTCAACTCGCGTACGTTCGTACGGTCCTTGACGGTGACGCGTTCATCGTTCTGGAGAGACCAGGCGAGCTGTCCGTAGCCGACGTCCACCGCGACGACCTGGGCGGCGCCCGCGCGCAGCAGTACGTCGGTGAAGCCGCCGGTGGAGGCGCCGGCGTCCAGCGCGCGCCGGCCCTCGACCACGAGCCCCTGGGGCACGAAGACCTCCAGCGCCCCGGCGAGCTTGTGCCCGCCCCGGGAGACGTAGTCGGGATCGCTGTCGTCGGCCTGGACGACGATCGCCGCCGCGGTCTCCACCTGGGTGGCCGGCTTGGTCGCCACGGTCTTGCCGACGGTGACCCGCCCGGCGGTGATCAGCTGGCTGGCGTGCTCGCGCGAGCGGGCGAGCTTCCGGCGGACCAGCTCCGCGTCGAGACGGCGGCGTGCGACTCCTGCCACGTTCGGTTCAGCTCCTGCTCTGGTGGTACGAGGTCGGGGGCACCGGATGTCCCGGACGGGCGTCGAGCGCGGTGAGCGCGTCGCGCAGCCCCCTGTGTACATCCTCGTACACCTCGACATGTCCGTCGGTGGCGAGGTGGTCGGCGTCGCCCAGCCGGTCCAGCTGGGCGTCGACGTCGGCGTTGCCGGTGGGCGTGCGCGGGACGTTCAGGGGGGCCGGGGCGGCGGGGTCGTACTCGGGCTCCGCCTCGGTTGCGACCTCGGCCTCGGACACGGACTCGCTCATGCCCAGACGCTACCCCGAACCGCTGCGGTACCGTCGGGGGCGATGGCCACGATCGAGGAGTGCCGCGCCGCACTGGGCAAACTTTCGGACAACATGCAGGGCGCCGAGGGCGAGGCCCGCGCGGCGGCCGCCCTGGACCGCTCGGTGAGCTGTCACATCACCGACCTGGACATCACCTTCGCCGGCCGGCTGACCGGCGGCCGGATCGAGGTGGACGCCACCCTTCCCGGCCCTCCCCGCGAGCGGGCACAGATCAGGCTCGCCATGGCCGGGGACGACCTGGTGGCCCTGGTGGGCGGCGAGCTGAACTTCGCGACCGCGTGGGGCTCGGGCCGGGTGCGGCTGGAGGCGAGCCTGCTGGATCTGTTCCGGCTCAGGAAGCTGCTGTGAGCCGGGCCTTCCGGGCCGCCGGCACGACCAGCGGGGTTCCCGTCTCCGGGTCGTCGATGACCTGACAGCGCAGCCCGAACACCTGCTCCACCAGCTCCGCCGTGACGATGTCGTTCGGCGCGCCCTCGGCGATCACCTCGCCGCCGCGCAGGGCGATCAGGTGGGTGGCGTAGCGGGCGGCGTGGTTGAGGTCGTGCAGGACGGCGACCAGGGTGCGGCCCTGGGTCTCGTGCAGCTCGGCGCACAGGTCGAGGACGTCGATCTGGTGCTGGATGTCCAGGTAGGTGGTGGGCTCGTCCAGGAGGAGCAGCGGGGTCTGCTGGGCGAGCGCCATGGCGATCCACACGCGCTGCCGCTGCCCGCCGGACAGCTCGTCCACGTACCGGTCGGCCAGCTCCGCGACCCCGGTCTGCCGCATCGACTCCCGGACGACCCGCTCGTCCTCCGTCGACCACTGGCGCAGCAGGCCCTGGTGCGGGTAGCGGCCCCGGCCGACGAGGTCGGCGACGGTGATGCCGTCGGGCGCGATGGACGACTGCGGCAGCAGGCCGAGGGTCCGCGCGACCTTCTTCGCGGGCATCGACTGGATGGCCTGCCCGTCGAGCAGCACCCGGCCCCGGCTGGGCCTGAGCATCCGTGACAGGGCCCGCAGCAGCGTCGACTTGCCGCACGCGTTCGGGCCGACGATCACCGTGAAGGAGTTGTCGGGGATCTCCACCGACAGCTGCTCGGCGATGACGCGCTGGTCGTAGGCGAGGGTGACGTTCTCGGCGGACAGGCGGTTCACAGTGCTCCTAGAGGTGTTCGACTTCGCGCCGCTCGTGTCCGGGCCCTGCATGCGCTTCATACGCGTCCCGCCCGGCGCTCGGTGACCAGCAGCCACAGCAGATAGGCACCGCCGAGGACGCCGGTGACCACCCCGACGGGCAGCTGGTCGGCGCCGAAGGCGCGCTGGGAGGCCCAGTCGGCGGCGACCAGCAGGGCCGCGCCCATGCAGAGGGAGGGCACCAGGTTCGGCCCCGGCGAGCGGGTCAGCCGGCGGGCGAGCTGCGGCGCGGTCAGCGCGACGAAGCTGACGGGGCCCGCGGCGGCCGTGGCGGCGGCGGTGAGCAGGACGGAGGAGACCATCAGCACGAGCCGGACGCGCTGCACGCGCACGCCGAGCGCGTTCGCGATGTCGTCGCCCATCTCCATCATCCTGAGGCCGCGCGCGTTGACGAGGACCAGCGGCACGAGGACCGCGCACAGTGCGAGCAGCGGCCACACCTGATCCCAGTCACGGCCGTTGAGGGAGCCGGTCATCCACACCACGGCGCGGGCCGCGTCGACCAGGTCGGCCTTGGTGAGCAGATAGCCGTTGACCGCCGTGGCGATCGCGTTGACGCCGATACCGACCAGCACCAGCCGGTATCCGTGCACGCCCCGCTTCCAGGCGAGCACATAGATGGCGAGGCCGGTCGCCAGGCCGCCGACCAGCGCGCCCATGGTCACCTGGGCGGCGCTGCCCGACAGCAGCACGATCACGACGAGCGCGCCGGCCGTCGACCCCTGCGACAGGCCGAGGACGTCCGGGCTGCCGAGCGGGTTGCGGGAGACGGACTGGAACAGCGCGCCGCCCAGGCCCAGCGAGGCGCCGACCAGCAGGCCGACGAGGACCCGCGGCAGCCGCAGTTCGTTGACGATGAAGTCCTGGTAGGCGGTGCCGTTCCCGGCGAGCGTCCGCAGCACGTCGGCGGCCGGGATCTTCGCGTCGCCGGTGCCGATCAGGGCGACACCGGCGGCACCGGCGGCGGCCAGCAGCAGGACGACGACGATCAGGGCACGCGGGTCCAGGCGCAGGGAGAGCCCGCCGGGAGTGCGTACGGCACGGCTCCTGGTGAGTGTCTTCACAGCTGGGCCGTCCTCCGCCGTCGTACGAGCAGGATGAAGAGCGGCCCGCCGATGATCGCGGTGACGATGCCGACCTGGATCTCCGAGGGGCGGGCCACGACCCGGCCGATGACATCGGCACCCAGCAGCAGCACCGGCGCCAGGACCGTGGCGTACGGCAGGATCCAGCGCAGGTCGGGGCCGGTGAAGGAGCGCACGACGTGCGGGACCATCAGGCCGACGAAGACGATCGGGCCGCAGGCGGCGGTCGCCGCGCCGCACAGCATCACGGCGGCCAGCATGGCCAGCGCGCGAACGCGGCCGAGGTTCGCGCCGAGGGCCCGGGCGGTGTCGTCGCCCATCTCCACCGCGTTCAGCGGCCGGGCCAGCGCGAGCGCGAGGACCGTGCCGACCGCGAGGAACGGCAGCACCTGGGTGATGGTCGAGTAGCCGGCCGAGGCCAGCGAACCCACCGTCCAGAAGCGCATCTTGCCCAGGGCCGCGTCGTCCGTGATCATCACGGCCTGGAGGTAGCCGTACAGGGCCGCGCTGATCGCCGTGCCGGCGAGCGCGAGCCGCACCGGAGTGGCGCCCCGGCTGCCGCCGAGGTACCACACCAGCGCGCCGACCGCCGAGGCGCCGAGGAACGCGAACCACACATAGCCGCTCAGGCTGGTGACACCGAAGTAGGTGATGGCCGTGACCACTGCGGCGGAGGCCCCCGCGTTCATGCCGAGCAGACCGGGCTCGGCCAGCGGATTGCGCGTCAGCGCCTGGAGCACCGCGCCCGAGAGACCGAGCGCGGCACCGGCCAGCAGGCCGAGGACCGTGCGCGACAGCCGCTCGTTCACGACCACGTCGCCGTAGGTCCCCGTGTCGTGGAACAGGCCGTGCCAGACCTGGTCCAACGACAGCGCTTTCGCCCCGATCGCGACACTCGCCAGGGCGACGAGCAGCAGGAGCACGACCGAGAGCAGGAGCCCAAAGGCCCTCGCCGCCCGGCGGGTTGGGGGCGCGGGGGCGGTCTCCGCGCGCTGTTCCGGAGGACTGTCGACCAACACGAGGTTAGGTTAGCCTACCCTCGCATCCGATCTCGATCCCCGGTTCCTGTGAGTCCCGCCGCCGAACCGTCAGAGACCCAGCCTGGCCAGCGCCTTCCCGCCGTCCAGCGTGCAGGAGCCCTCGCCCGCCGCCGTCCAGGCCGCCGCGCACAGCGCCCGCAGCCCGTCGAGCGCCTCGCCGTCGCCCGTCAGCTCCAGCCGGACGGTGCCGGCGGTCGCCGTCCACCCGCCGCAGCCAAAACCGTCACTCGCCCGAGTGATCTCCGGCTGGCCGGTGAGCATCCCGCGCAGATCGGCGTCCACGTACGTCGGCCGGTGCTGGGGCGGCGCCGCGAGCAGCTGCGCGCCGTCGGTGACACCGGTGAGCACGAGCAGCGAGTCCACCCCGCCGTTGAACGCGCCCTCGATGTCCGTGTCCAGCCGGTCCCCGACCACCAGCGGGCGCTCGGCACCGGTCCGGATGATCGTCTCCCGGTGCATCGGGGGCAGCGGCTTGCCCGCGACCTGCGGCTCGGCGCCGGTCGCGATCCGGACGACCTCCACGGCCGCCCCGTTGCCCGGCGCGATGCCCCGCCCGCTCGGGATCGTCAGGTCGGTGTTGGAAGCGAACCACGGCACGCCACGCCGGACCGCGTACGACGCCTCCGCGAACCGTCCCCAGGTCAGCTCCGGCCCGCCGTACCCCTGCACGACCGCCGCCGGGTCGTCGTCGGCCGACTCGACCGGCGTGAGGCCGCGCTCGCGCAGCGCCACCCGCAGCCCCTCCCCGCCGATCACCAGCACCCGCGCCCCGGCCGGCACCTGCTCGCTGATCAGCCGCGCCACGGCCTGCGCGGAGGTGATGACATCGCCCGCGCCGGTCGGTATGCCCAGCTCCGTCAGGTGCTCGGCCACCGCGTCCGGGGTCCGCAGCGCGTTGTTGGTGACGTACGCGAGGTGCATCCCGCCCGCCCGGGCCACCGCCAGCGAGTCGACCGCGTGCGCGATCGCGGTCCCGCCCGCGTACACCACCCCGTCCAGGTCGAGCAGCGCCGTGTCGTACGCCTCGCTCAGGGGCTGCCCACTGCCCTCGGGCCTCGTCCTGACGCCCTGGCTCATGTCCACATCGCTCCTCGTTCACTCGCCTTTCCCCCGATCATCCCCCACGCCACTGACACACGTACGATGCCGGGATGAACACAGCAGGTCACCCGGAGGCAACGCAGCGCCGCGGCCTGGAACTCACCCCGTTCCGAGGCCTCCGTTACGACCCCGACCGGGTCGGCAGCCTCGCCTCCGTCACTTCTCCTCCCTACGACGTCGTCGTACGGCCCGACGGCCTGCATCACCTCCAGTCGGCCGATCCCCACAACATCGTCCGGCTGATCCTGCCCCAGGCCGGCACCCCGAGCGCCGGCACCGAGCAGGCCGCCGACACCCTCCGCCGCTGGCTGGACGAGGGCATCCTCACCGCCGACCCGGAGCCCGGCCTGTACGTGTACGAGCAGCGGGACGGCGACGGCATGCTCCAGCGCGGCGTCATCGGCACCCTGCGGGTCTCCGAGCCCGCGGAGGGCGTGGTGCTGCCGCACGAGGACGTCATGCCGCCCGTGGTCGCCGACCGCGCCGCCCTGATGCGCGCCACGCGCGCGAACCTGGAGCCGCTGCTGCTGACGTACCGGGGCGACGGCGCCGCCGCGGAGGTCGTCGAGCGCACGGCGGAGAAGCCTCCGCTGCTGGCCACGACCACCGAGGACGGCTTCCGGCACCGCCTGTGGTCCGTCACCGACCCCGAGGACCTGGCCCGCATCCAGGGCGACCTCGCGCGCCGTCAGGCCCTCATCGCCGACGGCCACCACCGCTGGGCCACCTACCGGCGGCTGCGGGTGGAGCACCCCTCCCCCAGCCCCTGGGACTACGGCCTGGTCCTGCTGGTCGACACCGTGCGCTATCCGCTGCGCGTCCGGGCCATCCACCGGCTGCTGCACGGCCTGCCGGTCGCGGACGCGCTGGCGGCGGTGGAGGGCCTGTTCCGGGTACGCCGCCTCGACGTGCCCCTCGCCGAGGCCCTGGCGGCCCTGGCGGACGCCTCCTGCGCGGGCAACTCGTTCCTGCTGGCCGGCGACGGCGCCTTCCATCTGCTCGACCGCCCGGACCCGGACCTGCTGGCGCGGACGATCCCGGGGGACCGCCCGGCCGCCTGGCGCTCGCTGGACGCCACGGTCCTGCACGCCACGCTGCTGGAGCACGTCTGGCACATCCCCGAGGACTCCTCGGCCCACATCGCCTACATCCACGACACGGCCGCGACGGTCGAGAAGGCGGAACGCGACGGCGGTACGGCGGTCCTGATGCACCCGGTCCGCGAGGAGGTCGTACGCGAGCTGGCCCAGCAGGGCGTGACGATGCCCCGCAAGTCGACGTCGTTCGGCCCGAAGCCGGCCTCGGGGCTGGTGCTGCGGGCGCTGGAGATCTGAGCCGACACACACGAAAAAGG
Source organism: Streptomyces sp. NPDC046727 (assembly GCF_040645635.1). Taxonomy (NCBI): domain Bacteria; kingdom Bacillati; phylum Actinomycetota; class Actinomycetes; order Kitasatosporales; family Streptomycetaceae; genus Streptomyces; species Streptomyces sp. NPDC046727. The sequence continues at coordinate 2,159 of NZ_JBEYYR010000068.1, read as the reverse complement.
GCAGGCTCCCCGCGGAGCCTGCCCTCTTCTCAGTGACGGACGTCAGTCCTCGTCGCCGCCCTTGTCGCCGTCCCTGTCTCCGTCCTTGTCTCCGTCCTCGGCGGAGTCATCCGCGGACTCGGCGGACGCCTCGGAGTCGCCCGAGCCGTCCTCGTCCAGGGCGTCGACGAACTCCACGCCGTCCAGCTCGGCGAGCCGGTCGGAGGCGTCCGTGCTGCCGTCCCGGTCGGCCTCGACGGCCTTCGCGAACCACTCCCGCGCCTCGCGCTCCCGGCCGGCGGCCAGCAGGGCGTCGGCGTACGCGTAGCGCAGCCGCGCGGTCCACGGCTGCACCGAGTTGGAGGCCAGCTCCGGGCTCTGCAGGGTCACGATGGCCGCGTCCAGCTGGCCCATGTCACGCCGGGCACCGGCGGCGACGAGCCGCATCTCGACCTGCCCGGCCTTGTCCAGCTTGTGCACCTCGGGGGCGCCGGCCATGTCCAGCGCCTTCTCCGGCCGGCCGAGACCACGCTCGCAGTCGGCCATCACCGGCCACAGTTCCACGGTGCCGGTCATCCGGCGCGCGGCCCGGAACTCGGCGAGCGCCTCGGCGTACTTCTGGTTGGCGTACGCCGCGAACCCGGCCGCCTCGCGTACGGCGGCCACGCGGGACGCCAGACGCAGGGCCACCTTGGAGTAGCCGTAGGCGCCCTCGGGGTCCTCGTCGATCAGCCGGGCGACCATCACGAGGTTCTTGGCGACGTCCTCCGCGAGCGTCTTGGGCAGGCTCTGCAGCTCCTGCCGGACGTCCTTGTCGATCTCGTCGCCGGTGACGTCCTCCGGGATCGGCAGCCGCTTGATCGGCTCACGGTCCCGGTCCCGGTCCCGCTCGTCGCGGAACCGGCCACCGCCACGGCGGTCGTCCCGGCCGTCCCGGCCGTCACGCCCACGGAAGCCACCGGGCCGACCACCACGGTCGTCCCTACGGGGCCCACGGCCGCCACGGTCGTCACGGCCCCGGAAGCCACCGCGCTCACCACGGCTGTCGTCACGCCGGCCGTAGCCACCACGGTCATCGCCGCGCCGGTCGTCACGCCGATCGTCCCGGCGGTCATCACGCCGGTCGTCGCGGCGGAAGCCACCACGGTCGTCGTCGCGACGGTCATCGCGGCGGAAGCCACCACGGTCGTCGTCGCGACGGTCATCGCGGCGGAAGCCACCGCGGTCGTCGTCCCGGCGGCCGTAGCCGCCCCGGTCGTCGCGGCGGTCGTCGCGGCGGAAGGTGGGGCGGTCACCGCGGTCGTCGCGGCGGAAGCCACGGTCCCCACGGTCGCCGCGGTCGTCGCGGCGGTCGTCACGACGGAACCCGCCGCGCTCGCCACGGTCACGGTCGTCGCGCTGGAATCCCGGACGCGAACCCCGCTCACCCTCACGACGGTAGCCACCGCCACGGCTGTCATCGCGGCGGTCGTCACGGCGGAATCCGCCACGCTCGCCACGGTCACGGTCATCACGGCGGAAGCCACCGCGGTCGTCGTCACGGCGGCCATGGCCACCGCGGCTGTCGTCCCGGCGGCCGTAGCCGCCACGGTCGTCGTCCCGGCGGTCGTCGCGGCGGAAGGTGGGGCGGTCACCGCGGTCGTCGCGGCGGAAGCCACGGTCCCCACGGTCGCCGCGGTCGTCGCGGCGGTCGTCACGACGGAACCCGCCGCGCTCGCCACGGTCACGGTCGTCGCGCTGGAATCCCGGACGCGAACCCCGCTCACCCTCGCGGCGGAAACCGCCGCCACGGCGGTCGTCACGGTCGCGGCGGTCGTCCCTGCGGTCGTCACGGCGGCCGTGGCCACCGCGGCTGTCGTCACGCCGGCCGTAGCCGCCACGGTCACCGTCGCGCCGGTCGCTGTCGCGGCGGAAGCCGCCGCGGTCGCCCCGGTCACCACTGTCCCGTCGCCGCTGGTCGCGCTCCGGTCGCTCGTCGGGAGAGTTGGTGGACATGGCGACTCCTGTCTTCGGTACCGCAAGCATTGTAAAAACAAAAGGACCCCTGGCCCCAGCTGAACGCTGGGACCAGGGGTCCTCCAAAGATTGTTCGGCGGCGTCCTACTCTCCCACAGGGTCCCCCCTGCAGTACCATCGGCGCTGTGAGGCTTAGCTTCCGGGTTCGGTATGTAACCGGGCGT
>NZ_JBEYYR010000067.1:0-19752 GCF_040645635.1 Streptomyces sp. NPDC046727 | reverse complement strand
CCTTCGAAGCTACGGAAATCCGCAGGCCGGGAGATCGGAGCCGGGGTGGATCACGGGTGGAACCGCTGCTCGGCCCGCCTCCATCCACGGGTGGCCCGTCGCAGCGGATGCCTGCGTCTGGGAGGTGAGTGCGGCGCCCTCGACGTCGACTCGGGGCAGTGCCTTGTCGAGCCACCGGGGCAGCCACCATGCCTTGTCCCCCAGCAGGTCGAGTACGGCGGGCACCAGGGCCATGCGGACGACGAAGGCGTCGAAGAGGACCGCGACAGCGAGACCGAACCCGATCGTCTTGATCATGGACTCTCCGGACCCGACGAAGCCGGAGAACACCGCCATCATGATCACGGCCGCGGCGCCGACCACGCGGGCGCTGTGCCGGAAGCCGCTCACCACGGCTTGGCCGGGGCGCTCACCGTGGACGTACGCCTCGCGCATGCGGGAGACGAGGAAGACCTCGTAGTCCATGGCCAGGCCGAACACGATGCCCACCAGGAAGATCGGCATGAGGCTCATGATCGGGCCGGTCTGCTCCACGCCCAGCAGTTCGGCGCCCCAGCCCCATTGGAAGACCGCGACGACCGTCCCGAGCGAGGCGAGTACCGACAGCAGGAATCCGAGAGCCGCCTTGATGGGCACGAGAATCGAGCGGAAGACGATCAGGAGCAGCAGCAGGGTCAGCAGCACGATGACGGCCAGGTAGGGCACCAGGGCGTCCTGAAGGGCCTGTGCGACGTCGATGTTCATCGCCGTGCTGCCGGTGACCTCGAACGTCGCGCCGGTGTCCGCCTCCAGATTGGGACGTTCCGCCCGGATGGTCTGAACGATGTCCTTCGTGGCCTCCTCGTTCGGGCCGGTCGCCGGCACCGCGGAGAAGAGCGCGGCGTCCCCGGCCTCATTGAACCGCAGAGGCGTGACGGACACGACTCCTTCGGTGTCCTTGATCTGTTCGGCCATCGTCGCCGCGGCCGCCTGCGGGTCCGCGGCTCCCTTGACGTCGGCGACGATGGTCAGCGGTCCGTTGAAACCCGCACCGAAGCCGTGGGCCAACGCGTCGTAGGCGCGTCGCTCCGTCGTCGACGTGGGCTTCGCCTCGGCGCCGGGCATGCCCATCTCCAGCTGAGTGGCGGGCAGCGCCAGGGCTCCCAGACCGGTCACGCCCAGCAGAAGGACCGCCACGGGTCGCCTCATCACAAAGCACGCCCACCGGGTCCCCCAACTGCCGGCGGTCCCGGAGCGGCGCCCGGTGCCGCCGTCCCGCTTGCCGGGCTTGCGGGCCTTACGGGACAGGACGGCGTTCGGCCACATCCCGAGCAGCGCGGGCACCAGGGTCAGGGCGACCAGGACGCCGATGGCGACCGTTCCGGCGGCGCACAGACCCATCTTGGTCAGCATCGGCACGCCGGCCACGGACAGGCCGGCGAGCGCGATGATCACGGTCAGACCGGCGAAGACCACGGCGGAACCGGCCGTGCCGACCGCGAAGCCCGCCGCTTCCCGCGGGTCGTGTCCGTTCGCGCGTTCCTCGCGGTAGCGGGAGACGACGAAGAGTGCATAGTCGATGCCGACCGCGAGCCCCAGCATCGAGGCGAGCGTGCCAGTGGTCATGGACAGCCCCAGGGCGCTGCCGAGAGCGAGGATCGCGCACATGCTGACACCGACGCCGATGACGGCGGTGAGCAGCGGCAGCCCGGCCGCGGCCAGGGAGCCGAAGGTGATCAGCAGGACGACGGCGGCGAGGACGATGCCGATCGCCTCGGCCGGACCCCCTGCGGCTGGCTGCGAGGCGAGAGCGGTGCCGCCCACCTCCACCGTGAGCCCCGCTTCGCGGGCCTGGGCGACGGCCTTTTCGAGGCTGTCCTTGCTGGCTTCGCTCAGGTCGTCAGCCTTGACCTTGTAGTTGACCGTGGCGTATGCGGTCGAGGCGTCCTTGCTGACCGCGTGGGCCTTGAAAGGGTCGACGGCGCTGTCCACCTGTGTGCCCTCGGCGACCGTGGACACCAGCTCGCCGATGGCGGCCTGGTTCTCGTCGGCCGTCACCTTCTCCCCGCCGGGGGCGATGAAGACGATGCGGGCGTTGGCGCCGTTGGCGTCCGAGCCGGGGAATCGCTCACCGATGAGGTCGAACGCCTTCTGGGCCTCGATGCCGGGCATGAACGACGTGCCGTCGTCACTGGCGGCCGGGGCCTTGGCGGCGCCGAGGCCGACACCGCCGAGGACCACCACCCACAACAGGGTCACGAGCCAGCGCCGCCGGAAGGCCGTCCGGCCCAGTCGGTACAGGAAGGTAGCCACGAGAAAGGTCTCTCCAAAGTGCGTTCTCAGGTAGGTACCCAGGCTGTCCTTCCAGGTGCCGGCGGAGCATCGTGCCGGTGCCGTGACCTGGTCCTCGTGGCCGTGCAGCAGGCAAGGGACCGTCCTCGTGCGAGACGAGGACGCCGTTCTCATACCTGAGGATGACCGCGGGGCGAAGAAGCGCGGCCACGGCATCTCTTCCGGGGCGGCAGCCGGGCCCGGCCGGCGGGCCCGTCAGCACTCGGCGAGGGCATCGGCGTTCAGGGGCCCTTGAGGACAACGCGGACATGGTGATCCTCATCCACCGCGAGGACGCCTACGAAAAGGAGTCCCCTCGTGCCGGCGAGGCCGACCTGATCGTGGCCAAGCACCGGCACGGCTCCACCGCCACCATCACGGTCGCCTTCCAGGGCCACTACTCCCGCTTCGTCGACATGGCCCAGACATAGCCCTGATGTGGGATCTCATTTCCCGTGTCGGAATCTCACGGTCGATGTCGGACGGAAGTCGGATCCGACACCGCGAGGGAGACACCGCAGTTCAGCGGGGTGTGGCGTTGACACGGTCGGCGGCGACGGCGATTTCCGACACGAAGCCGAGACGCCGAGCGGCCGACACGACGTGAGACAGCGGACAGACCTGCAGGTCACGAGACCGACGTCCGACGCGAGCCGCGAGACCCGACACCTGACCTGTAGGGTCTCGCGGCTGATGTCGTAATCGCACGGGCCGTGTCGTACCGATACGACATCACCGTGGGACCAGCGCGTGGGTACTGCTGCTCAGCGCCTCGTCTCGTACCTGGTCAGGACCACGCCGCCGGGAAACGTCCGCGTCTCCACCAGGTTCAGGTTCACCCAGCTGTCCAGCGCGGTGAAGAACCGCGTGCCGCTGCCCACCAGGACCGGATGGGCGGCGATCACGTACTCGTCGATCAGCCCGGCGCGCATGGCCGCCCCGGCGAGCGTTGCGCCGCCGATGTTCATCGGGTCGCCGTCCTCGGCCTTGAGCCGGGTGATCTCGGCGATCGCGTCGCCGGTGACCAGGCGGGTGTTCCAGTCGACCTTGTCGATCGTCGAGGAGAACACCACCTTCGGCGTGTTCCGCCAGTTCCGCGCGAACTCGATCTCCGCCGGGGTGGCGCCCGGCTGCTGGTCGCCGGTCGGCCAGTAGGAACTCATCGTCTCCCATAGCTTGCGCCCATACAGGGACAGGCCACTCGCCTGCTCGTGGTCGAGCCACCACTGGAACAGCTCGTCGCTCGGCGGTCCGCTCCAGCCGATGTCGTCGCCGGCCGCGGCGATGTAGCCGTCCAGGGTCAGGTTCATTCCGTAGATCAGTTTCCGCATGGCGCAGCCTTCCGTCCGTGGGTGTCCGGCGTATGGACCAGCGCGGCGCGGGAAACTCATCGGTGCGCGATCTGGGCTCGCCGGTGGTCCTCGGGCTCGGGGCTCAGCGTCGTGTACTCGGCCGACTCGGGCAAGCCGCCTGATCTCGACCTCGCCCTCGTGAGGAAATGCCACGGATTTGAGACTGATCATGGGTGACAAGGCGGTGAGACGGCCAAGAACGTCGCACGAGCCGTGTCGTACCGATGTCGTCTACGACATCGCCGTGAGACTAGCGCGTAGGTGGGTGTTGCTGCCCTGGGTGTGTGGTGCTCGTCGAGCTCCGGTGGGACTCGACGCGTTTCAGTGGTCCATCCGTCTGTGGTGACGGATCTTGTTGCCGTTCCTCTGCGGGCCAATCAGCCCACTCCATGGCTTGGGTGGCGCACAGAGCCGGCGAGCACGAGATATACGGAGGTACCAGTGAAGGCAATCGTCGCGACGGATCCGGCCGCGGAAGCAGCCGGGATCACACTCGCGGAGCGGCCTGAGCCGACGCCGGCGATCAACGACGTCGTCGTTGAAGTCCATGCGTCGGGCTTCGTCCCCGCGGAGTGGGAGTGGCCCTCGACGTGGGTCGATCGCGCCGGTCGCGATCGAGCCCAGGCGATCATCGGCCACGAGTTCGCCGGAGTGGTCACCTCCCTCGGCTACGGCACGACGGGGCTCTCGCTGGGACAGCGGGTGTTCGGGATCACGGACTGGCACCGCGATGGAACCCTGGCCGAGTACGCGGCCGTGGAGGCACGCAACCTGGCGCCGCTGCCGGGGAACGTCGACTTCACGGTGGGTGCGAGCCTGCCGATCTCCGGCCTGACCGCGTGGCAAGGTCTGTTCCAGCACGGTCGTCTTCAGGCGGGGCAGAGCGTCCTCGCACACGGCGCCGCCGGCGCAGTCGGGTCTGTGGTTACGCAGCTCGCCCGGGAGTTCGGCGCCTACGTCATCGGTACCGGGCGGGCGGCGGACCGCCAGGCGGCGCTCGACTTCGGCGCGAACGAGTTCCTCGACCTCGCCACCGAGGATCTCGACGACATCGGCGGGGTCGACGTGGTCTTCGATGTCATCGGCGCTGACGTCCAAAGGCGCTCGGCGAGAATCATCCGGCCTGGCGGGACGCTGGTGTCGGTGGTCGGGCCTGTTGAGGCTCGCCCTGTCGACGGCTTGGCGGTCGACTTCGTCGTCGAGTCCGTTCCGAGTCAGCTGGTGGAGATCGTCGACCGGGTGCGGGACGGGCGCCTTCGCACACACATCGGAACCGTCGCGACCCTCGACGACGCCGTCCCTGCGCTCAACCCGACCGAGCGGCGCAAGGGCAAGACCGTCATTCGCGTGCGCCCCTGAGCGCCCTGGAATGGGCCAACAGCGGTGGTGGGCTGGACGACCGCTGACCTTCCCGGTGTCGGGCGAGGAAATGCCACGGACTTGAGACTGATCATGGTGATACGGCCGTGAGAAACCAAGAAAGCGCTGACTGTGATGGAGACTGGCCCAGTTCCTGACAGGAGTCCGGCTCCCTGAGGGGGCCACTGCGGCGAAAACGGACGTGACAAGGCGATGCCTGCCGAGGAAGACTCTCGTCGTGCGCGATCGTGTAGATGCTCCCTCTGGCCTGGTGTTGCGGAGATGGACGACTGCGGATGCCTGGGCGGTGATGACCGCGTTCGCGGATCCACTCATGCGCGGACAGTCCATCGAGCCGGTTGATTCTGTTCAGACTGCCGAGCGGTGGATAACGGCTCGTGGTGACCAGTGGGCTGCGGATTCCGCCTATTCCTTCGCCGTCGTCGATGGTGGTGGCCTCGTTCTCGGCCAGGTGTGTGTCGGCTCGGTGGATCGGCGTCATGCCGTTGGATGGGTGTCCTACTGGACGACGGCGACGGCTCGTGGCCGGGGCATAGCTTCCCGTGCCTGCTGTGCTGTGGCCCGCTGGGCTTTCGACGATGCGGGACTCTTCCGGCTGGAGCTTGGGCACCGGGTGAACAATCCCGCCTCGTGCGGTGTGGCTCGCGCCGCTGGCTTCGCGGTGGAAGGACAGCAACGACAGAAGCTCGAATACGACGGTGTCCGCTTCGACGTGGAACTCCATGCACGTCTGGCAACGGATACGGAGCCGGTGTCGTTATGGGAGGGCGGTGGGGACGGCCCGCTGCCCGTGAGGGGCGACGGGCCGTCGGGTTAATGCCCGTATCAGCTGACCTTGGCGGGTTCTTCAGCTCGGGCTCGGGTGCTGGCGAGTCGATAGGGGCCGGCCGGTCGATCCGGGCGGCCGTCGCCTGTTCGTCGGCAGGCAGTGCTGATCAGGCGCCGGCCTCGTGGGGTTCGTGGGGGAGGCCGTCGTCCAGGACGATGCGAACGGCATCGCCTTGTCCGGTGACGTCGGTGAGTTCGGACGCGATGCGGTTGTAGGAGGTCACGGCCATGGCCCAGTCGCCCTCCAGCGGGGTGGCCGTGGAGCGGGTGTTCCACAGCTCGATCAGCAGGGCGATGAGGGAGCGACCGGACAGGACGGTTCGGACGCGGCCCTCCTTGAAGTCCTCCACGGCAGGCGGGGTGCCGAAGTGGCTGTGGTCGACGGCCAGGGCAGCGAGCCACTCCCACGTGTCGCGGTGCGCGATCAGTTCCGCGGAGGCCACGCCGGCGGCCTTCAGCAGAAGGACACCGTGGCCGACTTGCGGGTCCTCCGCGCTGGCGGATGCCTGTGGTGTGGCACCGGAAGGCTGGGCGTGGGAAGCGCCCTTGCCCTGGTAAGCGGCCTCGATGGCGTTCTTGAGAGCGAGGTCCTGCTCCTGGTCGGGCTGCGGCTGGCACTCAGTGTTTTCCACGGTTCCCCCCTGGGAGTCGGTGTCCGATGAGACGGCCGGATGGACTGCGGCGGGATGGGAGCCGTAGTTGGTCTCCGCCCCGGGCTCCGGCGGCGAAGCGGTCTCCTCGGGACGCATAGCCACGGCCACCTCAGCAGACCCACTCAACCCGAAGTCGGTATCAATCCAAATAATTTGAAATACGGGCTAAACGCTCCATAAGGCGGGAAAGGGAGGGGCGGATTGCCCAGCCCTGAGTGTCGCGAGATACGAACACCTGTCAGATGTCCGATCCAGCCACCGTCAGGCGGTGCGGCGTGGCCTACCGCCCCTCACAACATGACGTGCTTGACCTGTGTGTAGTCGAGCAGGCCGGTGAGGGACAGGTCGCTGCCGTAGCCGGAGTGACGCACTCCGCCGTGTGGCATCTCCGAGACTGTCGTGCCATGGGTGTTGACCCAGACGATGCCGGTGTGCAGTGCCCGACTCGCGCGCATGGCCCGGTCGTAGTCACGTGTCCAGACGCTCGCGGCCAGCCCCTGAGGAACGGCATTGGCCATGCGGAGGGCTTCGGCTTCCTCGGCGAACGGCTGGACGGTGACGACCGGGCCGAACACCTCGCTGCGTACGATCTCGTCCTCCTGCCGGACCCCGGCCACCACCGTGGCTCGGTGGAAGTAGCCCGGCCGGGGCACCGGCGTGCCACCGGTGACGACCTGTGCGTGGTCCGGCAGGCGCTCCAGTAGACCGCGCACGGTGGCGAGTTGGGCGGCGTTGGCCAGCGGTCCGAAGTCGGCGTGCTCGTCGTCGGGCGCGCCGGGCACCCGCTGTGCCGCCCGGCCGGCGAAGGCGTCCAGGAAGGCGTCGTGGATCCGCTCGTGGACGAGGACCCTGGTGGCGGCCGTGCAGTCCTGCCCGGCGTTGTAGAAGGCCAGCGACGACAACTGCTCGACTGCGTCAGCGAGATCGGCGTCCTCGTGGACCAGCACCGGTGCGTTGCCGCCGAGTTCGAGGTGCAGCCGCTTGAGGTCGGCGGACGCCGCCGCGGCGATCTCCTGGCCGGCGCGGACGCTCCCGGTGACGGCGACCATCCGTACCCGCGGATGGGCGACGAGGGACCGTCCGGTGTCGCGGTCGCCGCACACGACGTTGAGCACGCCGGGCGGCAGGTGCTCGGCGGCCAGCCGGGCGAGGAGCGCGGCGGAGGAGGGCGTGGTGTCGGACGGTTTCAGGACGACGGTGTTGCCGGCGGCCAGCGCGGGGGCGACCTTCCAGACGGCCATCATCAGGGGGTAGTTCCACGGGGTGATCTGGCCGCAGACACCGACCGGCTCGCGGCGCAGGACGGAGGTGCGGCCCGGGGTGTACTCGGCGGCCGCGGCGCCCGGAAGGTTCCGGGCCGCTCCGGCGAAGTACCGCAACACGTCCACGAGCGCGGGCAGTTCGTCCGCCAGGAAGAGAGCGCGTGGCTTGCCCGTGTCGGTCACCTCGGCGCTCGCCAGCGCGTCCGCCTCCCGCTCCAGGGCGTCGGCGATGCGCAGCAGCGCGGTCTGCCGCTGCGCCGGCGTCGTCACCGACCAGCCGTGGAACGCCTCGTCGGCCGCCCGGCAGGCAGCGTCCACGTCCTCGGCGCCGGAGAGCGGGGCCGTGCCGTGCCGCTGTCCGCTTGCCGGGTCGATCAGCGGCAGCACCGCACCGGAGGCGGCCGGTACCTCCTTGCCGTCGATGTGGTTCAGGACGGTCGTGAGCCGTACGGTGTCAGCCACGGTGCAAGGCCTCCTCGGCGGCGGCACGGCCGGTGCGGACGGCGCCCTCCATGTATCCGGCGACCCACTGGTCGGAGCCGCAGACGTAGAACGGCGGTTCGTGGGTGCCGTGCAGCGGACCGACGGCCATGACCTCGCCCGGCGGCCACTGGGTGACGTAGCCCTGGGTCCACGGGTCGGTGCCCCACAGCCGCAGATGGCAGGCGGTCGGCCGGAGCGCCTCGTCGCCGAACATGCCGGCCATCTCGGCGAGCAGCTCGGGGGTGCGTAGCTGGGGTGGGGTGCCGAGCAGCACGCCGTACCGCTCGGGCGGGATCAGCGCCGACAGGATGCCCTCGTTCTGCGGCCAGGTGCTGCCAAGGAGGCCCTCGGTCTCGGACAGGGCGTTCAGGTCGTCGTCCCGCCAGAAGGGACGGTCGTACACGGCGGCGAACTTCGCGGCGACCGCCTGGCGTTGCCGGTGCAACGAGGCGAGCCGGGCCTCGCTCACGCCGCTGATGGCGAGATCCCGCAGCGGTCCCACGGGCAGGGCGCTCACCACGGCGCCGGCGGTGAGGATCTCGCCGGTGACCAGGCGGACGGAGCAACGGCCGGGGCGTACGTCCAGGGCGGCGGCGGGCGATCCGAGCCGGACGCGGGGGCGCAGCTCGCGGCCGAGGACCTCGGCGAGCGTCGCCGATCCTTCCGCGAGCCGCAGCCCCTCCCAGTCGTCGTAGTCGTAGTCGCCCGTGCCGCCGTGACCGGGGACCGCCGCGCTCTTGCGCAGCGCGGCCAGCAGCGAGATCCGCTCGTACGAGCCACCCGCCAGGGCGAGTTGACCGATGTCCCACAGGCGCACCACGGCCGGCGAGGCGTGCCGGGAGCGCAGCCAGTCGGCCACGGACAGCCGGTCCAGGGCGGCCGCGTCCGGATGCGACCAGGGGTCGTCGGGATCGACGGTGGCGGCGAGCGCGGTGAACTCCGCGCCCAGCCGCTCGTGCACCAGCCCGTCCCCGGGGCCGAACCAGTGCGGCGGATCGCCGGCCGAGCGGCCCTCCGGCGTGGCACGGGTGATCCGGCCGGGCTCGGCGACATAGCTGGGGACCAGTTCCAGGCCCAGTTCCTTGGCGAGTTGGAGATAGGCGGTGTGCCCGTGGCCGACCACTTCCCCGCCCAGCTGGACGGTGCGACCGTCGGGTGCCCGGGTCTGCTCGACCCGGCCGCCGACGCGGTCCCGGGCCTCCAGGACGAGCACGTCGGTGCCGGCGACGGCCAGGTCCCGGGCCGCGGCGAGCCCGGCGAGACCGGCGCCGAGCACGATCACGTCGTGATGCATGAGCTTCGCTTTCGTCGTGGAGTGGGGTCAGGCCAGGACCAGGCAGTGTTCGGGCCGCCAGCCGAACTCCACCGTCTCGCCGCCGCTCCAGCGGTCCTCCATGCGGGCCCGGGCCGTGTTCTGCTCCAGGACGGACAGCGTGACGCCGGGGGCGAGTTCGATCAGGTAGGTCGTGGTCGGGCCGCTGTAGACGGTTTCACGGATGACACCGCTCAGCATCGACATGCCCGTTTCGAAGTCCGACAGCCAGATCTTCTCGGGCCGCACGGACACGCTGACGGCGGTGCCGTCCGCGATGCCGGTGCGGGCGCCGACCGCCAGGGCGGGCCCCTGGTCCAGGGTGACCTCGCCGCCCCGGTAGGTGCCGCTCATCAGGTTGGAGGTGCCCATGAAGGAGGCGACGAAGCGGGTGGCGGGATGCTCGTAGACGTCCTCGGGGGTGCCGCACTGTTCGATGCGGCCCTCGTTCATCACGGCGATCCGGTCGGACATGGTCAGCGCCTCGTCCTGGTCGTGGGTGACGAAGACGAAGGTGATGCCGACCTCGCGCTGGATCTGCTTGAGCTCCACCTGCATCTGGCGGCGCAGCTTCAGGTCGAGGGCGGCCAGCGGCTCGTCGAGGAGGAGGACGGCCGGGCGGTTGACGAGCGCACGGGCGAGGGCGACGCGCTGGCGCTGGCCCCCGGAGAGCGTACGGGGCTTGCGGTCGGCGAGGCCGGCGAGCTGGACCAGTTCCAGCATCTCGCCGACGCGCCGGCGGATCTCCGCCTTGCCGACGCCCTTGCGCTTGAGACCGAAGCCGACGTTGTCGGCGACGCTCAGATGGTCGAACAGCGCGTAGCTCTGGAAGACCGTGTTGACGTTCCGCCTGTTCGGCGGCAGCGCGGTCACGTCCTCACCGGCCAGCAGCACCGAACCCTCGGTGGGGTCGCTGAACCCCCCGATCATGCGCAGCGAGGTGGTCTTGCCGCAGCCGGAGGGGCCCAGCAGGGAGAAGAAGTGACCGGCCTCGATGTCGAGGTCGAGGCGGTGCACGGCGTAGGAGTCGGCGAACTGCTTGGAGACGCCGTCGAGCCGGACGGCCGGGGTCGCTTCGGTCGCGTCCATGAGTCACTCCCCGGAGAGGATGTCGAGGCCGCCGCGGCGGCCGAAGAGGCGCGGGATGAACAGGGCCAGGGCGATCAGGCCGATGGATCCCGCGAGCATCAGCGTGCCGACCGCGTTGATGGTGGGCTGCACGCCGAATCGGATCGCCGAGTAGATCCGCACCGACAGCGGCTGGGGATCGACGCCGGTGGTGAAGTAGGCGAGGACGAAGTCGTCGAAGACCAGCGCGAAGATCAGTACGGCACTGGCCAGTACGGCGGGCAGCAGGGCCGGCAGCGTCACCAGCCGTACCGCCTGCCAGCGGGTGGCGCCGAGGTCCATCGCGGCCTCCTCCACCTCCGGGTTCAGCGCGGCCACCCGGGAGCGGAGGATGACGGTGACGTAGGAGATGGAGAAGGTGATCTCGGCGAGCATCACCGTGCCGGTGGACAGGGCCACGCCCAGGCCCTTGAACAGGAGCATCGAGGCGACGCCGGTGACGATCTCCGGCGTGATCAACGGCACCAGCATGACGAGCCCGGCCAGCGAGCCGAGCCGGGTGCGGCAGCGGACCAGGCCGAGCGCGAGCGCCACCCCGAGGACGACCGAACCGGCCATCGCCACCAGGGAGATCCGCAGGCTGGTGCCCAACGACGCGATGATGACGTCGTCGTGGACGAAGGCCCGGTACCAGCGCAGGCTGAACCCGCCGAAGACGGTCAGGGACTTCTTGGAGTTGAAGGAGTAAAGGGCCACGACGGCGATGGGCAGGTAGAGCAGCGCGAAGAAGAGCCCGGTGACCGCGACGAGGATGCGTGGCTTGCGGTCGGCGCGGCCGCGCCGCGAGCGGGTCCGGGCGGCGGGACGGGCCGCGGCGGCGGTGGAAGGGAGCTTCAGCAGGGTCATCGGCGGGCCTCCGCCTCGTCCTTGCGGGTGCGCCGCAGATAGCCGAACATCCCGATCAGCAGCACCAGCATCAGCAGCATCGTGAGTGCGGAGCCCAGCGGCCAGTTCTGGCCCTGGAAGAACTTGTCCTGGATGAGGTTCCCGATCATGATCTGGTCCGGTCCTCCCATGAGCTGGGCGCTGACGAAGTCGCCCATGGCGGGCAGGAAGACCAGCACGAGTCCGGCCGCCGCGCCCTGCCGGGTGGCGGGCAGGGTGACGAAGAAGAAGGTGCGGACCGGGCCGCCGTACAGGTCGCGGCCGGCCTCGATGAGGGAGACGTCCAGCCGTTCCAGGGCCGCGTACAGCGGGATGATCATGAAGACGACGAAGCCGTAGACGAGTCCCGCGACGACGCCGACGCCGGTGTTGAGGATCTTCGTGCTTCCGTCGGCCAGTCCCACGGCGCGCAGGGCGCGCAGGACGGGGCCGTCGTCGGAGAGGACCACCGACCAGCCGTACATGCGGACCAGGTAGTTGGCGAAGAACGGCACCACGATCGCGGCGATCAGGGCGTGCTTGTACCGGCCGCCGTGCAGGGCGATGGTGTACGCCACCGGGTAGGCGATGAGCAGGCAGATCGCGCAGGTCAGCAGGGCGTAGCCGAGGGAGCGGGCCAGGACCTCGGTGTAGGCCGGGTCGGCGAGGGCGCGCAGGGCGGACAGGTCGAAGCCGAAGCGCGGGTTGCCGAGGTCGTCGGTGGTGCCGACCGCGAGGACGGCCACGAGGACCAGCGAGGCGATCAGGAAGCCGGTCATCCACAGCGTGCCCGGCAGCATGAACCAGACCCACATCCGGTTTCCGGCGGTGTCCCGGCGGCGGGTGCGTGCGGAAGAGCGGGTGCGGGTGCGTGAGGAAGGGCGGATGCGAGGGCGTGAGGAGGGGCGGATCACTGCCATGGTCAGCCCGCCTTCACATGTGTCCAGGCGGTGTCGCGGGCGTCCTCCGCCGCGCGGCCGCCGTTGCGGAAGAACAGGTCCGCCTTCAGGTCGTCCTGGGTGACCAGGCACTCGGGGAAGGGTTCGACCAGCTGGGCGTAGACCTTCTCGGAGCCGGCCACCGGCATCGGGTATCCGATGTACTCGATGTTCTTCTTTACGTTCTCCGGCCGCAGCATGTAGTCGATGAACAGCATCGCCGTGCCCGGATGCGGGGCGTTCCAGGGGATGGCGTAGCAGTCGGAGTTGATCGGCGTGCCCTCCCTGGGGGCCTGGAAGCCGAACACGGAGGGGTCCTTGGCCTGGTTGAGCATGGCGGCCATGTCGCCGCTCCACGCCTGGGTCATCACCGCGTTGCCGTTGAGGAGATTGTTGTAGCTGTCGCTGGAGAAGCCCCGCAGCCGCGGGCGCAGGGTGCTCAGCAGGGAGGTGATCCGGTCGAGGTCGCCGGTGTTCCCGGTGCTGACGCCCAGGCCGAGTTCGAGGGCGCCCATGCCGAGGACCTCGTCGCGGTCGTCGAGCAGGAACACCTTGCCCCGGGCCTTGTCGCTCCACAGGTCCCGCCAGGATCCGGTCAGTTCGCCGATCCTGTCGCGGCGCCAACCGATGCCGGTCTTGTACGCGGTGAAGGGGACCGTGTGCGCGGAGCCGGGGTCGTACCAGGGGTCGGCGAAGTAGGTGTACGTGCCGAACACCGCGTGGGAGTGGGTGAGCTGGGAGTGGTCGATACGACGCAGCCGGCCGCCGTGCACCAGGCGCTGGGCCCACTTGGCGCTGGGGAAGATGATGTCGTAGCGGTTGCCGGCGTTGAGCTTGGCGACCATGCCTTCCATGGAGTCGAAGTTCGACTGGACGACGTTGACGCCGTACTCCTTCTCGAAACCCTTGAACACGGACGGGTCGACGTAGTCGGCCCAGTTGAAGTAGACGAGATCGCCGTCGACGCGCGCCTTGACCGGGGCGAGCTGCCGGGCGTCGGGCTTCTTCGCGGGCATGAACCCGCAGCCGCCTGCCGCGGCGCCGAGCAGGCCGCAGGCGCCTGCCCGGAGCACGGCGCGTCGGGTGGGTGGGGGTACCTCGGGGGACACGGAACGTCCTCTCCGTCGAGGAACGGCACAACTCCAGGGCTGGACCGGCTGGTCGGCTCACGGAGGCCCTGACTCCGTAGTGAAGGCCGGTCTGGGGAGGTGCGTGCGCGCGTCAGCGGGGGAGGGGTAAGTCCGACCCGGGGCGGACGGTGTACGGCGCGCGGGAGGACGTCACTGCGCGGCCCCTTCCCGGTCGTCCCCCGCCAGGTCGTCCCGGACCCGGCGGGCGAACCAGCCGACCGCGGCCTCGCGCTGGGACAGCGGACCCGGCTCGAACCCGGGCGTGCGCAGTCCGGCCTGCACGCGCTCCACCAGCTCGGCGTCCTCGTCGTTGGTGACCCAGCCGATGTGGATGTTCAGCCGCCGGGCCAGCCTGGTGCGGACGCTCTCCCCGTGCCGGGTGTAGAAGCCGCCGGGAATCGCCGCCCGGTCCTGGGCGGTGGGCAGGGCGGTCCACGCGAGCACGTGGTCAGGGTAGAAGTCGATCAGCGTGTTCGGATAGATCACGGCGTAGCGCCACACCCGCCGGTCGGCCTCGGTCAGGCCGGGCATCGGGGTGGCGAGCCGCTGGTAGAGCCGCTCGGTCCAGTTCGAGGAGGGCTTGTCGCGTAGCGGTGACTCGAACAGGACGTAGTTCTCCCGCACGTCCACCGTGTACGCCTGGTAGTCCAGCAGCCGCATCAGCGCGGGGTGCGCCACGGGGACGTGGTAGCCCTCCAGATAGTTGTCGACGATCACCTTCCAGTTGGCGTTCTGCTCCTCGCCGCCCGCCAGGTCGTGGATGCGGTGCCTGCCGACGGGTACGAGGGCGGGGCCGGCGTAGCGACCGACGGCCGTGGCGAGCCCGGCGCAGGTCTCCGCGAGCGGGGTCGCCTCCATGTCGAGGTTGACGAAGACGAAGCCGAGGAAGGACTCCACGTTGACGGGGTGCAGTCCGAGCCGGGGCTTGTCCAGGCAGGGGATGCGGCGCGCCTCGGGAGCGCCGACGAGGCGTCCGTCGAGCTTGTAGGTCCAGCCGTGGTACGGGCAGCGGATCGCCTTGCCGGCCGGCTCGGGGGAGGTGACCAGGCGGGTTCCGCGGTGTCGGCAGACGTTGAGGTGGGCGGCGAGGCTGCCGTCCTCGGTGCGGACGACGAGCACCTCGCGGCCGGCCGCGGTGGCGGTCAGCCGGGCGCCGGGTCCGGGGAGGTCGGATTCGTGGCAGACGAGCTGCCAGGCCTTGGCGAAGATCCGGTCGGTCTCGGCCTCGGCGATGGCCGGATCGGTGTAGTAGCGGGCCGGAAGGGCCTCTCCGGGATGCTCCGGGGGCGGCTCCGGCGGGGCAGGGGAGACGGGGTCGGCTGCCCGTGTGGTCGAGGGATGCATGGGGTCCTCCTCCGCGCCGCGGCGGCGGCGATGAGCGGTGAGGCTGTGGCCGGAACGGGCGGCGGGTACGACGCCGGGAAAGGCGTGGCGGACCTGCCGGGATCCGGCTGACTAATTGGTTAGTCAGAGTGCGGCGGCGGCCGGATCGAGTCAAGACTTGTGGCCTGACTAATTAGTTAGTTAGTCTCGTGGCAGGCGGAAGGCCCGGGCTCGCAGACGGCCGCCCCGGGCACGTTCCGCAAGCCCGCGGACCACCGTCCGCCCCCCATCGGCCGCCCAGATCCGGCCACCACGGACCCGGCCGGTGGACAGCGCCGGCCGTGCGCCCCGCTCGGATCCGGACACCCGTCGCTGTCCCCGTCCACCCCCCGTCGACCTCTGTCCACGCCGTGCCCGGTCACGGCCGGTCACCCCGCACGGCTCCCCGCCCGGCTCGTCACGGCGGTGAGCATTCCGTCCCCGCCATGGCCGCCCGCACCATCGCCGCGCCACCCCGTCTCCGGAGCACCCGGAAACGGTGCGACCCCGGAGGCACGCATGAGCGCTCGCCGAAGTCTCGTATGGCTCGGCCTCACGCCGGAGCCCGAACAGGAACTGCCCGCCGCGGTCGCCGCCCTGCGCGCCCGGGCGGACGATCACCCCCCGGCGGACCTCGTGGCCGCCGAGCGGCACCGCGTCGAGCGGCTCGTGCTGCGCGGCACGCACCACGGCTGGCTGCGCTACCTCCGCGAGGTCACCGACCTGGTCGTCGAGGCCGCGACGGGACCCACGACCACCGACCCGCGGTCGGCGCTGCTGGCCGGCGAGGTCGTCCTCGACCACCACCGCATGCTGATCGGCCTCCCCGGGGCCGGATACGCGCGTACGGCCACACAGCGGCGCGATCTGGAACGGGCGCTGGCGCGGCTGAGAACCAGCGACAACACCGGCCTCTCCAGCCACAGCCACTCCGATCCCAGGAGCACCGCATGACCGGCGTCTTCTCCCTCCTCCCCGACGGCCGGCCAGGACTCCTCGCCCCGCTGCTGTCCGGCGCCTGGCTGTCCGGCGGCAGCGAGGACGTCTCCCGGTACCTCGCCGCGGGCGGTTACGCACCGCTGACCGCGCCCGACCGGCTGCTCGACCGCATCGCGGCTGCGGGGCTGCGCGGCCGTGGCGGCGCCGGATTTCCCGCCGCCGTCAAGATCCGTGCCGTCCGCGACGCACCGGGCAGGGCCGTCGTCGTCGCCAACGGTGAGGAGGGCGAGCCGGGCTCGGTGAAGGACCGCTGGCTGCTGCGGCACCGGCCGCACACGGTCCTGGACGGCATCCGCCTGGTCGCGGCCATGACCGGCGCCGAGCGCGGCTGCGTGTACCTCTCCGACGAGCCCGCCGAGCGGGCCGTGCACCGGGCACTCGCAGAGTGTCCCCCCAGGTTGCGCATCGACGTCGTCCGCACGGAGCACACCTACGTCGCGGGGGAGGAGACCGCGGTCGTACGACGCATCGACGGCGGCCCGGCGCTGCCCACGGCGAAACCCCCGCGTCCCTTCGAGAGCGGAGTCGGCGGCGCGCCCACCCTCGTCGCCAACGTGGAGACACTGGCACGCATCGCGCTGATCTACTCGCGCCCCGAGGCCGCGCTCGCCGTCGCCGGCACCCATCTGGTGACCCTCTCGGGTGCCGGTGCCGGTGCCGGTGCCGGTGCCGGTGCGCGGGCGGGTGCCGGTGTCGCGCCCGCGCTGGCCGAGGTGCCCGCGGGTACGCACCTGAAGGTCCTCGCCGACCTGTGCGGGCACGGCACAGCCGAGGCAGTCCTGCTGGGCGGCCTCTTCGGCGGCCTGCACGGCCCGGGCTGGACGGACCTGCCGCTCGACCACGACGGCCTGCGCTCCGCCGGCGCGGCCCTCGGCTGCGGAGCGCTGCACTTCCTGCACCCGGACGACTGCCCGGTCGGCGTGGCCGGCGAGGCCGCCGCCTACCTCGCGGCGCAGAGCGCCAGACAGTGCGGGGTGTGCGTCGCCGGCACCGGGGCGCTGGCCCGCACCCTCACCAGCCTCGCCCGCGGCCGGGCGGGCGCCGACTCGGCCGACCAACTCCACCGCTGGTCACGGCAACTGCCCGGCCGCGGGGCCTGCGGCCTGCTCGACGCCGGCGCCCGCATCGTCGCCACCCTCCTCGCCCACTTCCCCGACCGCGTCGACGCCCACCGCCGCGCCGCCTGCCGCGCCTGTGCCGGCGCGGCACCCGAGGACGGCCGCCGCTTCACGGTGCCGGTGCCCTGAGCCGCGTCCGGCCCCCGTGAGCCGCATCCGGGTCGCTCAGCCGCCTCCGTATCCCCGCCACGCACCCTCACCCCGCCACACCGAAAGGAACGCACCATGAAACTCCTGCTGGACTCCACCCGCTGCCAGGGCTACGGCCTCTGCCAGGAACCCGCGCCCGAGCTGGTCGACCTCGATGAGTGGGGCTACGCGCAGGTGCGCGCCACCGAAGTGCCCGACGGCGGCGAGGGCGTCGCCGAAGCGGCCGTCGCCGCGTGCCCCAACTCCGCGCTGCGGCTGGTGAAGTGAGATGGGACGTGACCTGTCGGCCCTCTTCGACCCCGTCTCCGTCGCCGTCGTCGGAGCCAGCGACGACCCCGCGAAATACGGCCACGCCATCGCCGCGCAGGCCGTCCGCGCGAACGGCCGCCGCCCCGTGCACCTGGTCAACCGGCGCGGCGGCACGGTGCTCGGCCGCCTGGCCGCGCCCAGCCTGAGCGCCATCGGTGAACCCGTCGACCTGGCGGTGGTCTCCGTGCCCGCCGCGGGCTTCGAGGACGCCGTCGACGAGGCCCTGCGGTGCGGCGCGCGGGCCATCGTGGCGATCACCGCCGGCTTCGCGGAGACCGGTGACGCGGGCCGGGCCCGCCAGCAGGCCGTCGCCGAACGCGTGCGTGCCGCCGGTGCCGTGATGGTCGGGCCCAACTGCCTGGGCATCGCCGACAACACCACAGACCTCTTCCTCGCCTCCGACACCTTCACCCCCGGCGGGGTCGCGCTCCTCAGCCAGAGCGGCAACCTCGCCCTCGAACTCCAGCTCCGCTTCGCCCCGCACGGACTCGGCTTCTCCCGCTTCGTCTCCCTCGGCAACCAGGCCGACGTCACCCTCGTCGACCTGCTCGCCGACTGCGCCCGGCACGAGGGCACCCGGGCCATCGCCGTCTACGCCGAGGACTTCGCCGACGGCCGCGCCTTCGCCGAGGCGGCCGCCGGCGCCGGCAAGCCCGTGGTGCTGCTCACCGCCGGACGCGGCGACGCCTCCGCGCGCAGCGCCCAGTCGCACACCGGCGCGCTGACCACCTCGGCCGACGTGGTGACCGCGGCCTGCCGCGACGCCGGTGTGGAACTGGTCGCCACTCCCCGCGAACTCACCGTCTCCTTGGCCGCGTTGACCAGTGCGCGCCGGGCGTCCGGCCGCCGGGTCGCCGTACTCACCGACGGCGGCGGCCACGGCGTCATCGCGGCGGACGCCGTCGAGGCGGCCGGCCTGACCGTGCCCGAACTCCAGGAGCCGACCCGGCGACAGCTGCGCAACGCCCTGTGGGAACAGTCCGCGGTCGCCAACCCCGTGGACCTCGCCGGGATGGGCGAGCAGGACCCCGGCTCGTACGCGGAGACCGTCGCCGCGCTGCTCGCCGCCGAGGAGGTCGACGCCGTCCTGATGACCGGTTACTTCGGCGGTTACGCGGCCGCCGAAGGCGGGCTCGGCGGGGGCGGCACGGTGCTCGCGGACGGGGAGCAGGAGGCCGCGCGTCTCATCGCCGCCCGGCACCGCGCCACCGCGAAACCGGTCGTGGTGCAGTCCATGTATCCCGAGTCTCCCAGCTGCCGCACCCTCGCCGCAGCCGGCATCCCGGTCTTCGCCGCCACCGAGGACGCCGCCCGCGCCCTCGCCGCGACGGCACCCGGCGCGCGGCGCGCAGCCGTCACACCGCTTCCGCCCCCCGCGTCCCCCCTGCGCGAGAGCGGTTACATGGAGACCCGCCGATCCCTCGAAGAAGCCGGACTCGCCTTCCCGGTCGCGCGCGAGATTCACGACGAGGCCGAACTGCTGGCCGCCGCCCAGGAGTTCACCGGACCCTACGTCCTCAAAGCCCTCCATGTGCTGCACAAGTCCGACGCGGGCGGCGTGGCACTGGGCCTGGCCGGACCGGACGAACTGCTGGCAGCCTTCCTGGAGATGCATGCCCGGCTCGGCGCCTCCGCCTACTCCATGGAAGCCATGGCGGACCTGACCGACGGCATCGAGCTGATCGTCGGCGTCAACCGCGACCCGCGCTTCGGCCCGGTCGCCATGGTGGGCCTCGGCGGAGTGCTGGCCGAGGCACTGCACGACGTCGCCTTCAGCCTCGCGCCCGTCCCCGCCGACCGCGCCCTGCACCTCCTGCGCGGACTGCGCACCGCCGCCCTGCTCGACGGAGTGCGCGGCCGCCCGCCCGTCGACATCGCCGCCGCGGCGGCGGCCGTCGAGACGATCACCGCGTTCGCCGCCGCCCACCCGGAGATCGCCGAGATCGAGGTCAACCCCCTTCTCGTACGCCCCCACGGAGTCCTCGCCCTGGACTCCCGAGCCGTACTCGCCTGACCGGCACTCCCCCCCCCCGCCCCGCGCCGGGCCGCCCCCCCCCGGGGCGCGCCCCCGGGCGCCGGGGGGGCCGGGGGGCCGGGGCCCCCCCGCGCCCCCACGGCCATGACAAAGGCGGTCGTGAGGACGACCGCCGGACCCCATCTGTGCCGCGTTCTCC
>NZ_JBEYYR010000066.1:0-23096 GCF_040645635.1 Streptomyces sp. NPDC046727 | reverse complement strand
GTCCTCGCCGCCACCCTCTCCCCCTCCTGGGGCATCTACAGCGGCTACGAACTGTGCGAGAACACCCCTCTCAAGCAGGGCGGCGAGGAGTACCTGGATTCGGAGAAGTACCAGCTCAAACCCCGCGACTGGGAAGCCGCCGCCCGCGAAGGGCGGACCATCGCCCCGCTCATCACCCGGCTCAACACCATCCGACGGCGGCACCCGGCGCTACAGCGCCTGCGGAACCTCCGCTTCCATCAGACCGACAACGATGCCGTGCTCGCCTACAGCAAGAGCACGGGCACGGACACGGTCATCGTGGTCGTCAATCTCGACCCGCATCACGCCCAGGAGGCCACGGTCTCGTTGGACATGCCCCAACTCGGCCTGGCCCGGGACGCCGCTCTGTCGGTGCACGACGAACTGACGGGCGAGATGTACCTCTGGGGCAGGACCAACTACGTGCGTCTCACACCCGGCCGGGCGCCGGCGCACGTGCTCCACGTCGGGCGATCGACGCCCCAGATCGGAGGGCCCGCAGCGTCATGACCGTCAACGACCCCGTACTGGACACCTTCGAGGACACTCCCGCCAAGGACCGGGACCCGGAGTGGTTCAAACGCGCCGTCTTCTACGAAGTGCTGGTCCGCTCCTTCCAGGACAGCAACGGCGACGGCATCGGCGACCTGAAGGGCCTGACCGCCAAGCTCGACTACCTCCAGTGGCTGGGGGTCGACTGTCTCTGGCTGCCGCCCTTCTTCAAGTCGCCCCTGCGGGACGGCGGTTACGACGTGTCCGACTACACCGCCGTCCTCCCGGACTTCGGTGACCTCGCCGACTTCGTGGAGTTCGTGGACGCCGCCCACCAGCGCGGCATGCGCGTGATCATCGACTTCGTCATGAACCACACCAGCGACCAGCACCCGTGGTTCCAGGAGTCCCGCAACAACCCCGACGGCCCGTACGGGGACTACTACATGTGGGCCGACGACGACAAGCAGTACGAGGACGCCCGGATCATCTTCGTGGACACCGAGTCGTCCAACTGGACCTTCGACCCGGTCCGCGGCCAGTACTACTTCCACCGCTTCTTCTCGCACCAGCCCGACCTCAACTACGAGAACCCGGCCGTCCAGGAGGAGATCCTGGCCGCCCTGCGCTTCTGGCTGGACCTGGGCATCGACGGCTACCGCCTGGACGCGGTGCCCTACCTCTACGCCGAAGAGGGCACCAACTGCGAGAACCTGCCCGCCACGCACACCTTCCTCAAGCGGGTCCGCCGCGAGATCGACGCGATGTACCCGGACACCGTGCTGCTGGCCGAGGCGAACCAGTGGCCGGAGGACGTCGTCGACTACTTCGGCGACTACAGCACCGGCGGCGACGAGTGCCACATGGCGTTCCACTTCCCCGTCATGCCGCGCATCTTCATGGCCGTACGCCGGGAGTCCCGCTACCCCGTCTCGGAGATCCTCGCCAAGACCCCCGCCATCCCCTCCGGCTGCCAGTGGGGCATCTTCCTGCGCAACCACGACGAGCTGACCCTCGAAATGGTCACCGACGAGGAACGCGACTACATGTGGGCCGAGTACGCGAAGGACCCGCGGATGCGCGCCAACATCGGCATCCGCCGCCGCCTCGCCCCCCTCCTCGACAACGACCGCAACCAGATCGAGCTGTTCACCGCCCTGCTGCTGTCCCTGCCCGGATCCCCGATCCTCTACTACGGCGACGAGATCGGCATGGGCGACAACATCTGGCTCGGCGACCGCGACGCCGTCCGCACCCCCATGCAGTGGACCCCCGACCGCAACGCCGGCTTCTCGACGTGCGACCCCGGCAGGCTCTACCTGCCCACCATCATGGACCCGGTCTACGGCTACCAGGTCACCAACGTGGAAGCCTCCATGTCCTCGCCGTCCAGTCTGCTGCACTGGACCCGCCGCATGATCGAGATCCGCAAGCAGAACCCCGCCTTCGGACTCGGCTCGTTCACGGAACTCCAGTCCTCCAACCCCGCGGTCCTGGCGTTCCTGCGCGAATACGGCGACGACCTCGTGCTGTGCGTGAACAACTTCTCCCGCTTCGCCCAGCCCACCGAACTCGACCTGCGGACCTACGACGGACGCCACCCGGTGGAGCTGATCGGCGGGGTGCGCTTCCCCGCCATCGGTGAGCTGCCCTACCTGCTCACCCTGCAGGGCCACGGCTTCTACTGGTTCCGGCTCACCCGAGTCGCCTCCCGCATCGGCCGCCGCCGCTGACCCGTCCGGCGCCGAGGAAAGGACGCGTCACCATGCCGAAGACCATCACACCCCGGCCGAGAGCCGGGACCGGGCTGGACGGTCCGCTGGTCTCGTTGGGCGAGCTGCTGCGCGAGTGGCTGCCGAGGCAGCGCTGGTTCGCGGGCAAGGACCGGCCCGTCACGGATCTGTCGGTGCTGTCCGTGACCGAGCTGTTCCCGGGGTGTCTGCATCTGCTGGTGCACGCCTCGCACGTGCCGGTGCCCACCCCGGGCGGCATCGCCCCCTCCGGGGACTGCTACCAGCTGCTGCTGGGGCTGCGCCCGCACCTCGCCCCGCGGCTTGAGCGGGCGTTCATCGGGCGCGCGGACGAGGGCCCGCTGGCCGGACTCGCGGTGTACGACGCGCTGCACGACCCCCGCTCGGCCCATCTGCTGCTGGAGCGGCTGCGGCAGCCCGGTACGGCGGGCCCGCTGCGGTTCGAGGCGGACCCGGCCGCCCCGGTGCCCGGCGGTCTGCCGCCGCGACTGCTGGAGGCCGAGCAGTCCAACTCCTCGATCGTCTACGGCGACGCGTACATCCTGAAGCTGTTCCGCCGGATCCAGCCGGGCGTCAACCCGGACCTGGAGGTGTCGGCGGCGCTGGCCGCGCAGGGCTGCACCCGGGTGCCCGCGCCGGTGGCCTGGTTCACCACGACCGCCCCGCGGCCGGCCACCCTGGGGGTGCTGCAGCCGTTCCTGCCGGACGCCACCGACGGCTGGTCGCTGGCGCTGCACGCCCTCGCGGCGGGCGACGACTTCACCGCCGAGGCCCGGGCGCTGGGCCGGGCCATGGCCGAGGTGCACCTGGCGCTGGCCGACGCCTTCCCGCCGGCCGGGCCGGGCGAGAACGGCCGTACGGCCGAGGCGATGTGCGCGCGGCTGGACGCCGCCGCGCACGCCGTACCCGGGCTGCTGCCCTTCGTGCCCGGCCTGAAGGCCGCGTTCGGGGCGCTCGCCACGTGCGACACCGGGCCGCTCGCCCAGCGCATCCACGGCGATCTGCACCTCGGGCAGGTGCTGCGGGCCGGCCGCGACTGGTTCGTCATCGACTTCGAGGGCGAACCGTCGCGGCCGCTCGCCGAGCGCCGGGCCCCGCAGTCCCCGGTGCGGGACGTCGCCGGGATGCTGCGCTCCTTCGACTACGCGGCCCGGCAGCGCCGCCCCTGGCGACCCGAGTGGGCGCGCCGCTGCCGGGAGGCGTTCTGCGCGGGCTACGCGGCCCGCGCGGGCTGGGATCCACGAAAGAAGCACGCGCTGCTGCGCGCGCACGAGACGGACAGGGCGGTCTACGAGGTGCTGTACGAAGCGAGACACCGGCCGGACTGGCTGCCGGTTCCGATGGCGGCGATCAAGCGGCTCGCGGTGTGGGGAGGCTGACCCATGGCCCTGCGTGACACCACACGTCCGGAGGCCGGGGGCCCCGTGCCGCCGGCGGCCGTCCCGCTGGACCCCGCCGATCGCGGCCGGCTGCTCGCCGGCGCGCACCACGATCCGCACGCCCTGCTGGGCGCCCATCCGGTGCCGGGCGGGACGCTGTTCCGGGCGCTGCGCCCGAACGCCCGGGCGGTGAGCGTCGTGATCGACGGGGCACGCACCGAGATGTGGTCCGAGGGCGACGGTCTCTTCGCCACCGTCCTGCCCTGCCGGGAGATCCCGTCCTACACCCTGCGTGTGGCGTACGACGACGCCGAGCAGGAGGTGCACGACCCGTACCGCTTCCTGCCCGCGCTCGGCGAGCTGGACCTGCATCTGATCCGGGAGGGCCGGCACGAGCAGCTGTGGCGGGCGCTCGGGGCCGAGCCGATGGTCCACCAGGGCGTGGCCGGCACCCGCTTCACCGTGTGGGCGCCGAACGCCCAGGGGGTGCGGGTGGCCGGGGACTTCACGTACTGGGACGGCACGCAGTACCCGATGCGGTCGCTCGGCGCGTCCGGGGTGTGGGAGCTGTTCCTGCCCGGGATCGGCGAGGGCACCCGGTACAAGTTCGAGATCACCTCGCGGTACGGCGGGCGGTCCCTGAAGGCCGACCCGATGGCGCGGTGCGCGGAGCTGCCGCCGGACACCGCGTCGGTCGTGACGTCGTCGCGGTACGAGTGGGGCGACGCGGAGTGGATGGCGCACCGCGGTGACACCCCGGTGCACCGGGCACCGTTCTCCGTGTACGAGGTGCATCTTCCGTCCTGGCGGCCCGGGCTGACGTACCGGCAGCTGGCGGACGAACTCCCGCCGTACGTGAAGGGGATGGGCTTCACGCATGTGGAGCTGATGCCGGTGGCCGGGCACCCGTTCAGCGGCTCCTGGGGCTACCAGGTCACCTCCTACTACGCGCCGACGCCGCGGCTGGGCTCCCCGGACGACTTCCGGTACTTCGTGGACGCCTGTCACCGGGCCGGGCTCGGTGTGATCATGGACTGGGTGCCGGCGCACTTCCCCAAGGACGACTGGGCGCTGGCCCGGTTCGACGGGGACCCGCTGTACGAGCCCGGGGACTGGCGCCGGGCCGAGCATCCGGACTGGGGGACGTACGAGTTCGACTACGGGCGCACCGAGGTGCGCAACTTCCTCGTCGCCAACGCGGTGTACTGGTGCGAGGAGTTCCACATCGACGGGCTGCGCGTGGACGCGGTCGCCTCGATGCTCTACCTGGACTACTCGCGGGACTCCGGGCAGTGGGAGCCGAACGTGTTCGGCGGCCGGGAGGACCTGGCGGCCGTCGCCTTCCTCCAGGAGATGAACGCCACCGTGTACCGGCGCTGCCCGGGCGTGGTGACCATCGCGGAGGAGTCCACCGCGTGGGACGGGGTGACCCGGCCGACCGACAGCGGCGGCCTGGGCTTCGGCCTGAAGTGGAACATGGGCTGGATGCACGACTCGCTGCAGTACATCCAGAAGGAGCCGGTGCACCGCAAGTACCACCACGACGAGATGACCTTCTCGATGGTGTACGCCTACAGCGAGAACTACGTCCTGCCGATCTCCCACGACGAGGTCGTGCACGGCAAGCAGGCGCTGGTGTCGAAGATGCCGGGCGACTGGTGGCAGCGCCGCGCCAACCACCGCGCCTACCTCGGCTTCATGTGGGCCCACCCGGGCAAGCAGCTGTTGTTCATGGGGCAGGAGTTCGCACAGGGGGCCGAGTGGTCGGCGGCGGACGGCCCGGAGTGGTGGCTGCTCGGCGACGACTACCACTCGGCCGGCGACCACCGGGGCGTCCAGGATCTCGTCCGCGACCTGAACACCGTGTACCGGGCGACGCCCGCGCTGTGGCAGCGGGACACCGACCCGGGCGGCTTCCAGTGGGTGCTGTGCGACGCGGCGGACGACAACGTCCTGGCGTTCCTGCGGTTCGCCGCCGACGGCGGTCCGCTGCTGGCGGTGTCGAACTTCTCCCCCGTCGTCCGGCACGACTACCGCCTGTGGGTCCCCGACGGGTTCCCGGCCTGGTACGAGGAGCTGAACACCGACGACGTCCGCTACGGCGGCAGCGGGGTCGGTGCCGGGGGGCCGGTCAAACCGGAGGACGGGTTCCTGTCGCTGACGCTGCCGCCGCTCGCCACCGTCTGGCTGGTGCCGGAGCGCTGAGCGCCGTAGGTGTCGGCGGCCGTCCGAGGGGCAGTCGGGGTCGTACAGACCGCGACTGCCCCTCGTGGCGTGAACAGAAGGGCGGCATCAGGTGCGCACCGTCGGAGTGGAGGAGGAACTCCTCCTGGTCGATCCGGACAGCGGCGACCCGAAGGCGCTGGCGACGGCCGTCCTCGCCCGTGCCGCCCAGGACTGTCCCGGGCAGGACGTGTTCGCGAAGGAGCTGTTCGGGCAGATGCTGGAGTTCGCCACGCATCCGCAGTCGGACATGGCGGCCCTCGGCGACGAGATCGTCCGCTGCCGCAAGGAGGCGGCCCGGCACGCCGGGCAGATCGGCTGCGGCGTCGCCGCGCTGGCGACCTCTCCCCTGCCGGTCAGTCCGTCGCTCAGCGTGAACGAGCGCTACCAGTGGCTGGCCGACCGGTTCGGGATACCCACCTGGGACCAGCTCGTGTGCGGCTGCCATGTCCATGTGTCGGTGGAGTCCGACGAGGAGGGCATCGCGGTCCTCGACCGGCTCCGTCCGTGGCTCGCGGTGCTGCGCGCGATCAGCGCGAACTCTCCGTTCTGGCAGGGCGCGAACACCGGCTACGACAGCTATCGCAGCCGGGTGTGGAACCGGTGGCCGTCGGCCGGGCCGACCGAGCCGTTCGGGTCGGCCGAGACGTATCACCGGCGGGTGGCCGACATGGTGGCCACCGGGGTCATCCTGGACGAGCGGATGGCCTACTTCGACGCGCGGCTGTCCTGCCGCTATCCGACGGTGGAGGTCCGGGTGGCGGACGTGTGCCTGTGCGCGGAGACGGCCGTACTGATCGCGACGCTCGTCCGCGCCCTCGTGGAGACGGCCGCACGGGAGTGGCGGGCGGGCGTGCCGGCGCCCGACCTCGGGGTGAGCCTGCTCCGGCTGGCCGACTGGCAGGCCGCCCGGTACGGCCTGGAGGACGACCTCCTCGACCCGGCCGGCCTGCGGCCCCGGCCCGCCCCGCGGGTGCTGCGCTCCTTGCTGGAGTACGCCGGGGACGCGCTCACCGCGAGCGGCGACGCGGACCGGGCCGAGCGGGCCGTCGCGGAACTGCTGCGCTCGGGCAACGGCGCACGCGAGCAGCGCGGGCTGCTGGAGCGCACCGGCAGCCTGCGGGGTGTCGTCACCGAGTGCGTGCGCCGCACCCAGGGCTGAGCGTCCTTCCCGCGCGGCTCAGAGGATCAGGACCAGCGCGTAGGCCAGGAAGAACGCCGCGATCAGGATCACGAGGATCAGGATCAGCGTCAGCGGCGCCTTCGCCCAGCCACGCGGCGGATTGTGCGTCTCCCGGGGCCCGGCCTCGGGCAGGCTGCTCTCGGCGGGCGGGGTCTCGCCGGGCGGGACCCCGCCCCCTGGCTCCAGCCCGGTGCTGCGTTCGGGCTCCGGATCGGGGTTCACATGAGTCATGTCTGCCGAGTCCCCAGGACACGCCCACATCATCAGCCGATCACGACTTCCACGTTCCTGTCACTGAACGCGCTTACCTGGGCTACATTCGAGCACCGCCGACACCGAGCCGATCGGCGGAGTGACCCTCCGTACAACGGGAGCAGCGCATGCGGAACGTCGCCCTCGCTCCAGCCGTCACCCCGCCGCTCACCGGCGGCCTCGCCGACAGCGTCTTCGCGACGGCGGACCGGGACCCGACGCTGCCGATGCTCGCGCGCCGCGCGGGCCCCGCCGCGACCCGTTGGGAGGAGGTGACGGCGGTCGAGCTGCGGGACGAGGTGGTCGATCTCGCCAAGGGTCTGATCGCCGCCGGGATCTCGCCCGGCCACCGGGTGGCCCTGATGGCCCCGACCCGCTACGAGTGGACGGTGTTCGCCCATGCGCTGTGGGCCGTGGGCGCCGAGGTCGTCCCCATCCATCCGGCCTCCTCGCGCGACCAGGTCGAGTGGATCCTGCGGGACGCGGGCTGTGTGGCCGTGGTCGTGGAGGACGAGCAGGGCATCATGACCGTCGGCACGGTGTGCACCCGGCTGCCACGGCTGCGGCACGTCTGGCAGCTGGACGCAGGGGCCGTGGCGGACCTCGTCGAACGCGGCACGGTCGTCCCGTACACCACCGTGGAGTCGCTGCGCCGGATCGTGCTGCCGGACTCCACGGCGGCGATCGTCTACACCTCAGGCACCTCGGGCCGGCCGATGGGCTGCGCGCTCAGCCACCGCGGCCTGGCCTACCCCTGCGACACCCTGCTGGCCGGCTGGGCGCACACGGCGGCACCCCCGGGCGAGCGGCCGTCCGTCCTCGCCTTCCTGCCGTTCTCCCACGTCTACGGCATGATGATCATGCTGACGTGTGTGCGTGGCGGGGTGCTGATGGCGCACCAGCCGGAACTGACCGAGGAGGCGCTGGCATCCGCGCTGAGCAGCTTCCGGCCGACGTACCTGTACGGCGTGCCGTCGGTGTTCGAGAAGCTCTACACGACGTTTCTGCGCACCGCCCAGCAGGCGGGCCGGGGCGCCCTGTTCGAGCGGGCCGCGCAGACCGCGCGGGAGTTCGCGGCGGCAGAGGAGCGGCGGCGGCTGGGCGCCGGGCCGGGTCCCGGGCTCGAGCTGAAGCTGCAGCACGCCCTGTACGAGCGGACGGTGTACCGCAGACTGCGTGCCGCGCTCGGCGGCCGGGTGGTGCGCGGCACCTCCGGCGGCTCCTCGCTGGGCCGCGAACTGTGCCTGTTCTACGAGGGCATCGGCATCTTCCTCCACGACGGCTACGGGCTCACAGAGGTCTCCGGCGGCATCACCATGCAGCCGCTCGGCCGGGAGAAGTCCGGGACCGTGGGGCTGCCGCTGCCGGGCACCGAGGTCCAGGTGGCCGACGACGGGGAGATCCTGGTGCGCGGGCCGTCGGTGTTCCAGGGCTACATCAGCGACGAGACGGCGACCCGGGCCGCGCTGCGCGGCGGCTGGCTGGCCACCGGGGACATCGGGCGGCTGGACTCCGAGGGCTATCTGACGATCACCGGGCGCAAGAAGGACATCATCGTCACCAGCAGCGGCAAGAGTGTGGCGCCGGCCCTGCTGGAGCAGCGGCTGCGCATGCATCCGCTGGTCCACCAGGCGGTGGTGCTCGGCGACGACCGGCCCTGTGTCGGCGCCCTGATCACCCTGGACCCGGACTTCCTCGCGCACTGGCGGGGCGCGCTGGCGCCGCAGGGGGATCCGACGGGCCGGGAGACCCGGGAGGAGAACGCGCTCCGGGAGGAGATCGCGCGGGCCGTGGCCTCCGCCAACAGTGCCGTGTCCCGTGCGGAGTCGATCAGGGTCTACCGTGTCCTCCAGGAACCGTTCGCACCGGACAACGGGCTGCTCACGCCGTCGATGAAGCTGCGCCGGGACGCCGTCGTACGGCACTACGCGACGGAGATCGAGGCGATGTACCAGGCGCGTTCCCGGTCGCGGCCGGCCTTGCAGGAACCGGCCGAGTGGGACGAGCCGGACGACGTCTTCCGCTGAGGAGGTGCACCGCGGGGCCGCCATGGCGAGGGGAGACGGATAGCCCGCGCGGCTCGGGGAACTCGCAGCGCGGAGAGAGATCAGCAACAACGACCGTCCTGGTAGCAGGGCCGAGCCGGGCCCTGCCCGACCGGGAGCGGGGAATGCGGGATGGTGACGGAGCCGCGCTGGGACGACACGCCCCCGGAGGAGGCATACGAGCGTACGTTCTCCTTCGCGGGGGAGCTGCGCAATGTCACGGGGGCGCGGCTCGCGGCGGAGGAGTTCCTGTGCGCGGTCGCCCGGGAGTCGCCGCCCGGCGCGCACGAGTACTGGGACGACATCCTGCTGGTCGTCACCGAACTGGCCGCGAACGCGATCCAGTACGCGCCCGGCCCGTTCGACCTGCGCATGCGCCGCACCTTCGACGGGGTGCATGTGACGATGCGCGACACGAACCGGACCAGGCCGGAGCCACGCCCCTTCCATCCCCGCACCGGCGCCGGCGGCATCGGCTGGCATCTGGTGCACACGCTGTGCACCCAGGTCAGCGTCGTCGTGCACGACGACGGCAAGGACATCCACGCGTTCCTGCCCTGGTGACGCGTGTGCGAGGGACGGGCGTGCGACGTGTAGATGTGCGCCGGCCGGTTACTCCATCCGTCACTGGGGGCATGCTGGTCCCCACGCGTTCGTCTGCCTGCCGCACCCCGCCGGCGGAACGGCTGGAGGCACAGTGGGATCGGAGTCGGTGAGCGGCGATCCAGGCATACGAACGGCGTCCCGTCGGACCGCCCGGAGCCGAAGGAAGGGATGGACACCGTGACACGACCCAGGATCCTGGTGGTGGGCGCGGGCTTCGCCGGAGTCCAGTGCGTCCGCCGCCTGGAGCGGAAGCTCGCCCCCGACGAGGCCGACGTCACGCTGGTGACGCCGTACTCCTACCAGCTCTATCTGCCGCTGCTGCCCCAGGTCGCCTCCGGTGTCCTCACACCGCAGTCCATCGCCCTGTCGCTGCGCCGCAGCAAGAAGTACCGGACCCGGATCCTCCCGGGCGGCGCGATCGGCGTGGACCTGAAGTCCAAGGTCTGTGTCGTCCGCACCCTCACCGAGAAGATCGTCGACGAGCCCTACGACTACATCGTGCTGGCCCCGGGGAGTGTCACCCGCACCTTCGACATCCCCGGCCTGACCGAGCACGCCTTCGGGATGAAGACCCTCGCCGAGGCCGCCTACATCCGCGACCACGTCATCTCGCAGCTGGACCTGGCGGACGCCAGTGACGACCCGGCCGAGCAGGCCGCCCGGCTGCAGTTCGTGGTGGTCGGCGGCGGCTACGCGGGCACCGAGACCGCGGCCTGTCTGCAACGGCTGACACACGCGGCCGTCCAGCGCTATCCGCGGCTGGACCCGGGCCTGATCAAGTGGCATCTGATCGACATCGCGCCGAGGCTCATGCCGGAGCTGGGCGAGAAGCTCGGCCGCAGCGCGCAGGAGATCCTGAAGCGGCGCGGCATCCAGGTCTCGCTGGGCGTCTCGATCGACAAGGCCGGCGCGGAGGAGGTCACCTTCACCGACGGGCGGGTGGTGCCGACGCACACCCTGATCTGGACGGCGGGTGTGGTCGCCAGCCCGCTCATCGCCACGCTCGGCGCGGACACCGTCCGCGGCCGGCTCGCGGTGACCGCCGAGATGACCCTGCCGGGCCACGACGGGGTGTTCGCGCTCGGTGACTCGGCCGCCGTGCCGGACCTGGCCAAGGGCGAGGAGGGCGCGGTCTGCCCGCCGACCGCGCAGCACGCGATGCGGCAGGGCAAGAGGGTCGCCGACAACGTCATCGCGGCGCTGCGGGGTCAGCCGCTGCTCCCGTACGTGCACAGGGACCTGGGGCTCGTCGTCGACCTCGGCGGCAAGGACGCGGTGTCCAAGCCGCTGGGCATCGAGATGCGCGGGGTGCTCGCGCAGGCCGTTGCCCGCGGCTACCACTGGTCGGCGCTGCGCACCAATGTCGCCAAGACCCGAGTGATGACCAACTGGCTGCTGAACGCGGTCGCGGGCGACGATTTCGTCCGCACCGGCTTCCAGGCCCGCAAGCCGGCCCGGCTGAAGGACTTCGAGTTCACCGACTCGTACCTGACACCGGAACAGGTGCGGGCCCGGGTGGGGGACACGGCCGCCGACCAGCCCTGATGTGACCGGGATCACCAGGAGATCGTCGATCATTTTCCACCGGACCGGCGGTCTTCTCAGGTGATCAGGAAACGTCACACGGAAGGCACCCACACCATGACCGAGAAGACCGTGAAGGGCCCGGCGAGCTACTTCCCCTCGATCGAGAAGAAGTACGGCCGTCCGATCGGCGAGTGGCAGGAACTGATCCGCACCTCGCCGCTGACGAAGCACATGGAGCTGGTCGGCTGGCTGAAGTCCGAGCACGGGCTGGGGCACGGGCACGCCAATGCCCTGGTGGCCGCCACGCTGGCCGAGGGCAGGTAGCCCGCACCCGCGTGCGATGCTGGATCGGAGATCGATTTCCGGCACGGGAGAGAGCGCGGCGGCGTGAGGACAGCGGGACGGGTACGGGTACGGGACCGGCTCGCGGCGTCGGATCCCGGACTCATCCGGCTCACCGCGGGACTGCGCACGGTCACCGCCATCGCCCTCACCCTCGCCGTCCTCGCCGCGCTGCGCGTCCCGGTGCCGCAGCTGGTCGCCGGGGCCATGGCGGCGATGGTCGCCACCTTCGCCGTCCGGGAGAAGCAGCGCGGCCCGCAGGCCGTCACCCTCGCGCTCGGCCTGCCGGTGGCGCTGGCCTCGGGGTCGCTGGGCGCGCTGCTCGGCCAACGGGTCGTCGCCGGGGACCTGTTCTTCGTCGGCCTCATCTTCTGCGCCGTCTACGGCCGCCGGTTCGGCGACCGCGGCACGGCGCTGGGGCTGATCGGCTTCCAGATCTACTTCCTCTCCCTGTTCGTGCGCGCGACGACGTCCGCGCTGCCCGCGCTGTACGGCGTCATCTGCGTGGCGTTCGCGTGCAGCGCCGCCGCGCGGTTCGTGCTGCTGCCGCAGACCCCGGCGGGCACCCTGGACCGGCTGCGGCGGGCCTTCCGCGCCCGGCTCGCGCAGCTGCTCGCCGCGCACGCCGAGTTGCTGGACGCCGGCCCCGACGAGGCCGAGAAGGTGCTGGAGGACCTGCGCACCCGCACCGCGCGGCTGCACGAGACGGCGCTGCTGATCCAGGGCCGGCTGGAGGACGGCACTTCGGACCCGGCGGTGGCCCGGCTGCTGCAGCGCCGGATCGCGGACGCCGAGATCGCCGCCGAGCGGCTCGGTCTGCTGCTGCTCACCGCGCGCAGCGCCCGGCGGACCGACACCCTCACCCTGCATCTGCCGGGCGCCCCGCTGCCCTCCGGGGGCGAGCTGCCGGTGCGGGACGAGGCGACGGCCGCGCTGCGCCGGGACCTGCGGGCGCTGCGGCTGCTGATGCTGCGGCCGGCCGGTGAGGCGTCGGGGACCGCGCTCTCCCAGGTGCGCAACCGGCTGCTCGGCTACCGCGAGGAGGAGAACCTTCCCGACGCCTCCCCGGCCGTGCAGGACGTCTTCCGTGGTCTCGGTGAGGCCGCCCGGGCCGCGCTGGGCCTGCGGCTCGCCCTGGACGGGCCGCAGGACGAGTCCGACGACTCCCCGGCGACCGCCCGCTCGCGCGAGGAACTGGACGCGGAAGACGCCGCGATCGAGATCAGCGAGGAGAGCGAACCGGAGGAACCGGGGCCGACCGGTCTGAAGCGGCCCACCACCAGGGCCGCCGTCCAGGTGGCCGTCGGTTCCTCGCTGGCCATCGCCGGCGGCGAGCTGCTGTCCAGCCAGCGCTGGTACTGGGCGGTGCTGACCTGCTGGATCGTGTTCATCAACACCGCCTCCACCGGCGAGATCCTGGTGAAGGGCTACCGGCGGCTGCTGGGCACGGTGCTCGGCGTCGTGGCCGGCATCGGGCTCGCCGGGCTGGTCGGGCACCACACCTGGACGGCGTTCGCGCTGGTGCTGCTGTTCATCTTCGCGATGTTCTACACGGCGCCCCTGTCGTACACGCTGATGTCGTTCTTCGTCACGGCGATGCTGGGGCTGCTGTACACCCTGCTGAACACGTACAGCGCGTCGGTGCTGGTGCTGCGGATCGAGGAGACGGCGCTCGGCGCGGCCTGCGGGGTGATCGCGGCGGCGGTGGTGCTGCCGATCCACACCGACCGCCGTACCAACGACCTCCTCGTGGCGGTCCTGGACCGGCTCGCCGACGTCACCCGGGGCGCCGTCGACCAGCTGAGCGGCGGGACCGGCGGGGACCTGGTGGAGCAGGCGCGCGGGCTGGACCAGGCGCTGGCCGATCTGCGGGCGGCCACCCAGCCGCTGACGCATCCGATCACGCCGCTGCGCTCGCGCCGGGACACGGCCCGGTACGTGGTGGCGCTGCTGGAGACCTGCGCGTACCACGGGCGGTCCCTCGCGGCCACGGCCGAGCTGCTGCCGACGCACCCGTCGATCGCGGCGGACCCGCGGCTGCGCGGGGCGTGCCGGCGGATCCTGCACAACATCGAGACGATCGCCGCGCACGTCGCCGACCCGCGGGCCGGCGCGGAGATGGAGACCGGCCCCAGCATCGCGTCGATGCTGGAGCCGGGCACCCTGCGCACCCCGCGCTACGGCCGGGTGACCGACCGGGTGCTGCGCCATCTGCAGCGGCTGGACGAGGCGGTCTCCGGTCTGGCGCGCCCGCTGGGCGTCGCCGGCGGGCCGGCCCAGCCGCGGAAGTGAGTGCTCATCGCGGGTCGGTGCCGGGGTGCCGGCCGCCGAGCGCCTCGTCGCGGACGCGGGCGCAGCTGCGGCTGATCAGCCGGGAGACATGCATCTGGGAGATGCCGAGCTGGTCGGCGATGCGGCTCTGGGTCATGTCCTCGAAGAAGCGCATGTAGAGGATGGCCCGCTCGCGTTCGGGCAGCCGGCGCAGCCCTTCCTTGGCGGCCTCGCGGTCGACCACGACGTCGTAGGAGGCGTCCGTCGAGCCGAGGGTGTCGGCGAGGCTGTAGCCGTCGTCGCCGGTGGACAGCTCGGCGTCCAGCGACAGGGTGCTGAAGCTCTCCAGCGCCTCCAAGCCGGCGCTCACCTCGTCGTCGCTGAGCCCGGTGTGGGCGGCGATGTCGGTGACGGTGGGTTCGGGGCTGCCGGGATTCTGGGTGAGTTCCCGCCGGGCCACCCGCACGCGGTTGCGCAGCTCCTGCACCCGGCGGGGCACCCTGAGGGCCCACATCCGGTCGCGGAAGTGACGCTTGACCTCGCCGGTGATGGTCGGCACGGCATAGCTCTCGAAGGCCCCGCGGGACGGGTCGAACCGGTCGATGGCCTTCACCAGCCCGAGCGCGGCCACCTGGCGCAGGTCCTCGACGGACTCGCCGCGGTCGCGGAACCGGCCGGCGATCCGGTGGGCCATGGGCAGCCACGCGGTCACCAGTTCGTCGCGTACGGCGTCCCGCTCGGGCCCGTCGCCCAGGTCCGCCAGCCTGGCGAACAGTTCCGCGGTGTCGGGGGCGTCGTCGTGGCTGCGCCGCGGGGGCGCCGCGGCGGTGGTGGAAGCGGTCGTGCCGGGACGGCTTGTCGACATGTCGGTCAGCATGCGGAATCGCTCCTGAACGTGGTCTCCGGGCACGCCCGGAACAGCGGTTCCGGGTCCTGGCCCGAACGGTGGTGTCAGGGTTCGCAGCGGGTGAGCCACCGGGGCCGCCGGGATGGGGCCCAGGCAGCCGTACTGTTTCCCGCCGGGCGCGCGCCTCCGGTCCGAAGCACGAGTTTCCGTCTGCCCCTGGGCCCCGTGGGCAAACGCCACGGAGCGGAACTTCGGAAACCGCTTCAGAACAGCGGTACGACGGCCGTGATGCACTTGCCGCCGCAGGGCAGCTCGGCCACTCTGACGTCCCGCGCCAGCCGGCACACGATGGGCCAGCCACGGCCGCCGGGCCGGGTGCGGCCGGGCTCGTCGAGGGCCTGCCGGGCGACCGGCAGTTCGTCGCTGCGGTCGCTCACCGAGACCCGGACCCCGCCGGAGTCGACGTCGACGTCGAAGCCGGTGATGCCGCCGCCGTGCAGCAGGGCGTTGGTGGTGAGTTCGGAGGTGACCAGCAGGGCGTCCTCCACCGCCTCGGGCGGACAGGGAAGGGCGCGGGCCCGGCACCGTTCGGCCACCACACGCTCGACCGTTCTGCGGGCTTCGGCGGGCCGGCCCGGCACCCAGCGCGGATCCGGCAGGGTCGTGGAGGAGCTGGTCCGGCACTTGTCACGCATCCGTGCCTCCCTGGACGGTGTCCGGATGGGTGTGCTCTCTCGTTTCTCGCCTGACCTCTCCGGGCGCCGTCAAACACCCTCGGTGCCGGAGCCATCACCCCGGACCTCGCGGGTACCCGGCCGTCATGACCGATGTCGTGGACGCGGACGAGTTGTTGCGGCGGATCCAGCGGGGCCGCAATCGCGCGGCCGAGGAGGAGCGGGCCTGGCGGGAGCGGGCGCGGAGCCTGGCGGCGACGGACCCGGAGGGCGCGCGGGAGGCGGCGGACCGGGCACGGGCCTACGAGGCGGTGCTGCGGGTGCTGGAGGAGATCGTCTGCCCGGGCCGGGCCCCGGCGCAGGCGGAAGGAGTGAGGCAGGTCACCTGACCGGCTCGCGGTTACCCAAAAGTAGGGCAGGTGGTTTATCGTTCACCCATACGTGATGCCGGAGCGGAGCGGAGCCGTCCTTCCCCCTCCTTGGCGTCACCGCATACGGCCCTGGCTGGCTTCCCCCGTCCAGCCAGGGCTTTTTGCTGCCCGGAGCGCGACACGAACGCGGAATTCCACTTCCTTCGACGTGCTCGGTGCGGCGGCAGCGGCTGAAATGGGTGTGAGCACAGCACCCGAACCGCAACCGCCGCCGGCGAGGAGCCCCGCGCCATGACCAAAGCGATCAAACTGCTCACCGCCCTGCCCCAGGCGCAGCGCGAACGCCTGATGGAGCTGGCCAAGGAGGTCTCCTTCCCGGAGGACACCCGCATCTTCGAGGCGGGCGGCACGGCCGACCGGTTCTGGGTGATCCGCTCCGGCGCGGTCCACCTGGACCAGCAGGTCACCGCCCGGCAGCGGGTGACCGTGGCCTCGCTCGGCGCGGGCGACCTGCTCGGCTGGTCCTGGCTGTTCCCGCCGTACGAGTGGGACTTCGGCGCTGTGGCCTTCAGCAACGTACGGGCCTACGAGTTCGACGGGCCGTCGGTGCTGGCGGTGTGCGTGGAGGACCCGCTGCTCGGGCTGTCGCTGGTGCGGACGGTGGCCGAGATCCTCGCAGGCCGGCTGGAGACGACCCGCGGCAAGCTGATGGAGCAGTACACGACCCGGCGGCGCAGCGGGCCGCTGTGAGCCGTCAGATCCGAAGAACGCCTGCCGCAGCGCGAGCAGGACCATGAGGACGACGACCGAGTCCAGACCGGTGGCGGCCTGCACCCAGAACAGCAGCGAGGTCACCGCGATGCCGCTGTCGGTGGCCAGCAGCAGCGTGCGGCGGTCCACCGTGTCGGCGACCGCACCGCCGCGCCGGCGGCCGAGGCCCCGACCTGGCGCGGCCGGCGCCGGAGCATCCCGGCCTACCGGCGGCTGTGGTCGTCGGCATCACCCGAGTTCGTCTCAGGATCCGGCCACCAGGGTCGCGCCCAGGGCCAGCATGGTGACGGCGACCAGGCCGTCCAGGACCCGCCAGGCGGCCGGCCGGGCCAGGAACCGGCCGAGCAGCCGGGCGCCGAAGCCGAGCGCGGCGAACCAGCACAGGCTGGCGAGCGCGGCGCCGAGACCGAAGGTCCAGCGCAGCGGGCCCCGGTCGGCGGCCAGGGAGCCGAGCAGGAACACGGTGTCCAGATAGACGTGCGGGTTCAGCCAGGTCATGGCCAGGCAGGTGAGCACCGCCCGGCGGCGCGAGCCGGCCGCCTCGCCCTCCGCGCGCAGCCCGGTGCCGGGCCTGAGGACCCGGCGGGCGGCCAGGGCGCCGTAGCAGAGCAGGAAGGCGCCGCCGACGATCCCGATCGCCCGGAGCGCGCCCGGCCAGGCCACCACCACCGCGCCGACCCCGCCGACGCCGAGCGCGATGAGCAGCGCGTCGGACAGGGCGCAGATGCCGACCACGGCGAGGACGGCGTCCCGGCGCACCCCCTGTCGCAGGACGAAGGCGTTCTGGGCGCCGATGGCGACGATCAGGGAGAGGCCGGTGCCGAATCCGGCGACCGCGGCGGTCAGGGCGTGGTTCATGCCTCCGACGCTAGAAAGGCCGAGGTCACAAGTACAGCTAAAGATTTTTACGTACCCTTAGCAGCTGTGATGTCAGAGCTTCCTCTGGAGCAGGTGCGGACACTGCTGGCCGTGGTGGACGAGGGCACGTTCGACGCGGCCGCCGCCGCGCTGCACGTGACGCCGTCCGCGGTCAGCCAGCGGGTCAAGGCCCTCGAACAGCGCACCGGCCGGGTCCTCCTGCAGCGCACCAAACCGGTGCGGCCCACGGAGTCCGGCGCGGTGCTGGTGCGGTTCGCCCGGCAGCTGGCCCGGCTGGAGCGGGACGCCTGGGGCGAGCTGGGGCTGAACGGCACCGGGGAGCCGACACGGGTGTCGGTCGCGGTGAACGCGGACTCGCTGGCGACCTGGTTCCTGCCGGCCCTGACCCGGGTCGCGGGCCTCTGCTTCGAACTCCACCGGGAGGACGAGGACCACACGGCGGCGCTGCTGCGCGAGGGCCTGGTGATGGCGGCGGTGACCTCCTCCCCCGACCCGGTGCCGGGCTGTACGGTCCGTCCGCTCGGCCGGATGCGGTATCTGCCGGTGGCCTCCCCGGAGTTCGTCGCGGCCCATCTGGAGGGGCGGCCGGCGGCGGAGGCGCTGTCCCGGGCGCCCGTCGTCGTCTTCGACCGCAAGGACGACTTCCAGGACGTGTTCGCCCGCCGCTTCGGCCGCGGGCCCGCTGGCCCTTTCCGGCACCATGTGCCCACCTCGGAGGGGTTCCTGGACGCGGTCGCCGCGGGGCTCGGCTGGGGCATGGTCCCGGAGGTGCAGGCCGGACCGCTGCTGGACCGGGGGCGGCTGGTCGTGCTCGCCCCCGGTGAGTGGATGGACGTCGCCCTGTACTGGCAGCAGTGGAAACTCGACTCCCCCGCACTGGCGTCCCTGGCCGACGCGGTGACGACGACCGCGGCGGAGACGCTGCGCCGCTGAAGTTCCAGCCGCGAGGCGGACACCTCGGCGTCCGTGAGGAGGCACCGCGCCGCACCCTGTCGCAGGACGGACACACAGTGCTCGTGACGGAGGCAGGCGGAAAGGCGCTGGGCATGTCAGCGCCCTGGTGCAGGACGAGCCCCCGGCAGCCCGGCGTCGAGACGCTACGCAGGTGAGCGTTCCGGTGCAGGGCGGGCGCCCGGCGGGTCGTCGCGGAGTACGGTGGTGCCGCGGTGGCGTGGCCGTCGTCGGGTGGGCCGTCGGCCGGCCCGAACTCCCCGCCGCCGGTGCCCGGCTGGGCTGCGCGGCGCTCTCTCCGCCCCGCTGCCCGGCCTGTTGACCTCGTACGGTCCCGCGAGTGCGGCCATCAGCGCCCGGTCCACCGCCGGTTGTGCCGTTTCACTCCGCCCCGACCGGTCACCCGAACGCGGAGACGCATACGGGCACGGACGACTTCGATCCGATCCAGGAGACTCCGATGGACAACTGGCGCGACCACGCCACGTGCCGCCACGAGGACCCCGACCTGTTCTTCCCGATCGGCACCACCGGGCCGGCCCAGGTGCAGACCCAGCGGGCCAAGGCGGTGTGCGGGCGCTGCCCGGCCCGGGAAGAGTGCCTGGACTGGGCGCTGGACACGGGCCAGAGCATCGGCATCTGGGGCGGTACGACGGAGCTGGAGCGCCGGGCGATGCGGCGCCGGGCGCGCTCCCGGCCGCGCTCGCGCTGACCCGCGCGGGAGCCTCAGCGGGACCCTCGGCGCAGGGTCCCCCATTCCCGCGCCTGCCGGGCCACCTCGTCGCGGGCCGCGTCGATGACCTCCTCGGCGACCCAGCACAGCGGCTCGACGTCGGCCACGAGCGGCTCGTTGTCGGGGCCCCGGCCCGTCTCGCGGCCCCTGAGCAGCCACGGACGCACGCCGGGGCCCTTGTCGTGCGGCAGGTGCGCGTAGTCGTACAGGCGGCGCGCCACCCACAGTTCCACCGACCGGTCCTCCCACCAGGCCTCGACGTCGAGCGGGCTGGCGGACAGGCCGGGCATGGGGACGCCGGTCAGCTCGTCGGTGCTGGAGACATCGTCGAGGTCGGCGCCCGGCCCTTTCGACCAGCGGACGTACAGTCCCCGGTGCCGTGCCACCAGGCCGGCCGCTTCGGCGAGCGTGGACACGACCGGCAGGTCCTCCGCTGCGCTCATGACGTGACCTCCCTGTACCGCGGGTGCCCGACCGGAGTACCCCTGGCGCACGCCAGAAATCGGAACTGAACATTCCGCTCTTGGTGCTCGTCGGTCCGTCCTCAGGGCTCGTCGCCGGGCGGCGGCATGGCCGGCAGCCGCAGGATGAACACCGCGCCCGCCCCCGGCTCGCTCGCCGCCCCGGCCGTGCCGCCGTGGGCGGCGACCAGGTGGCGGACGATCGGCAGGCCCAGCCCGCTGCCTCCGGTACGACGGCTGCGGGACTTCTCCGCCCGCCAGAACCGCTCGAAAACGCGTGGCAGGTCCTCGGGCGCGATGCCCGGGCCGGTGTCGGTGACCGTGAGCACGACGTCGTCGCCGTCCCGGCGGGCGGCCAGCGTGACGGTGCCGTCGGCGGGGGTGTGCCGCAGCGCGTTGGAGACCAGGTTCCCGAGGGCCTGCCGCATCCGGACCGGGTCGGCGTCCAGCCAGGCGGCGGCGTCGGCCTCGGTGCGCAGGGCGACCCCGGCGGCGTCGGCGGCGACGCGGTGGGCGGCGGCGACCTGCTCGATCAGGTCGCCGGCCCGCAGCGGCTCCCGGTGCAGACGCAGCGTGCCGGCATCGGCCGCGGCGAGGTCCTGGAGATCGTCGATGATCCGCTGGAGGACCAGTGCCTCCTCGTGCAGGGAGTCGAGCAGCGCCGGGTCGGGATCGACGACACCGTCGCGGACGACCTCCAGCCAGCCCCGGATGTTGGTGAGCGGGCTGCGCAGCTCGTGGGCGATGTCGCTGACCATGGCCTTGCGCTGGGCCTCCAGGCGTTCGCGCCGCTCGGTCAGGTCGTTGAACGCCTCGGCGAGGATCCCGGTCTCGTCCCGGGTGGTCACCGGCACGCGCACATGCAGCTCGGGCGGCTGCTGCGCGGCCACGGTGAGCGCGCGCAGCGGCCGTACCAGCCGGACGGCGACGACGGCGGTGACGGCGACGGTGACGGCGAGGACCAGCCCGGCCGCGCCGACCACCTTGGCCTTGTTCGCCGGGGACATGTGGAAACGGGCCGGGTTCTGGTCGCCGATGCCGAGGAACAGCTCGGCCACGGGGGCGACGTAGGGCTCCAGCTGGGTGCGGCGGGCGGTCTGGACGCAGCTCCGGGCGGCCCGCGCGGCCTCGCCGGTGCCGAGCTTGGCGTACTTGGCGAGCAGATAGCCGCCGCCGAAGGGGTCCTTGCCGCTGGGGTCGAAGGTGAGGAACATCCGCCCGCCGAGGTCCGGTCCGGCCTGTCGCAGGCAGGGCCGGGTCAGGTCGGACAGCGCGTCCAGGGCCTTCTGCTCCGTCGGCGTGGGAGTGTAGAGCCGTCCGTCCTCGCAGACGGTCGCGCCGTAGGCGGACGGGTCGCTGCCGTCCGCCGTGGTCACGACCGGCCGCCCGCTCGCGGTCCGGCCGACCGTGGCCTGCAGGCCGTAGCGCTCGTAGCACCGCTTGCGCTTGGCGGCCAGCGCGTCGAGCTCGGCGCGGTCCTTCGCCGGGAGCCGGTAGGGGCCCACCGCGCGCGGGTCGATGCCGCTGAGCTGGGCGCCGGATTCGGTGTAGGTGTCGGTGCGCAGCGGGTCGACGGTGGCGGCGGGCCGGGGCGGCAGTGGGGTGCCGCGGGGCGCGGAGTCGGCGACGAAGGTGCGGTCGGCGGTGGTGAGCGCGATCCGGCGTCCGGTGCGGGCGGCCAGCTCCCGGACGGTGTGCCGCACCCCCGCCCAGTCGGCATGGGTGGCGGCGTAGCCGCTGAGCTGGGCGAGGATGCGGTTGTCGGCGGCCAGGTCCTGGCCCTGCTCCTCCTTGAGGGCGCTGGTCGTGGTGGTCACCGCGAGCCAGGCGGTGGCCGCCACCGAGCAGACGGCGATCAGCGCGGAGACGAACAGCAGCCGGACGAGCAGCCGTTTGCGCAACGGGATCCGGCGCCTCATGGCCGGGCGCCGCTCAGCTTGTAGCCGACGCCGAACACCGTCAGCAGGCGCACGGGCCGTCGCGGGTCGGCCTCGATCTTCCGGCGCAGGTTCATGATGTGCACGTCGACGGCGCGCTCGGTGGAGGCCCGGTCGAAGCCGCGGGTGCAGTGCAGCAGCTGCCGCCGGGTGAACACCCGCTCCGGTTCCCCCGCCATGGCGAGCAGGATCTGGAACTCGGCCGGTGTGCAGTCCACCGGTGCGCCGTCGCAGCGCACCTCGTGCCGTACCGGGTCGACGCTGAGGCCCGCGGCCCGTACGACGGGATCGTCGCCCCGGGCTCCGGCGCCCCGCCCGCTGCGCCGCAGGACCGTGCGGATACGGGCCATCAGCTCGCGCGGGCTGTACGGCTTGGTCAGGTAGTCGTCGGCGCCGAGTTCGAGGCCGAGCAGCACGTCGTCCTCGGCGGAGCGGGCGGTGAGCATCACCACCGGGATATCGGGGTGCTCCGCGCCGCCGCGCAGCGCCCGGCACACGCCGAAGCCGTCGACGACCGGGAGCATCAGATCCAGGACCACGAGGTCGGGCCGCAGCCGGCGGGCCGCGTCGAGCGCCGCCCCGCCGTCGTGCACCACCGTGGCGGTGTGACCCTCGGCCAGCAGGGAGCGGCGGATGAGTTCGGCCTGCTTCTCGTCGTCCTCGGCGACCAGTACATGTGCGCACACGAGTTCGGATCCTAGGCCGCTCAGTGGGCCAGCCAGTCGGCGTACCCCATGACGACGACCGGATGCCGGCCGGGGTCCAGGGTGCGCAGGAGGTTCTTCATGGGGG
Organism: Streptomyces sp. NPDC046727; assembly: GCF_040645635.1. Taxonomy (NCBI): domain Bacteria; kingdom Bacillati; phylum Actinomycetota; class Actinomycetes; order Kitasatosporales; family Streptomycetaceae; genus Streptomyces; species Streptomyces sp. NPDC046727. The sequence continues at coordinate 588 of NZ_JBEYYR010000066.1, read as the reverse complement.
TCTTGGCGATGCTGACGCAGCCGTGGGTCGCTCCGCCGTGGTCGACGTGCAGCCACACTCCCCCGCCGCGCCCCGGGCCGAGGGGCCGGGTCCAGTCGAGCGGCGAGGTGCCGGGCTCGCGGTTGTAGTCGATGGCGATGACGTAGTCGAAGGAGCCCTCCAGCGGTTCGCCCTCGAAGCCGGTGCCGGGCGAGTGGAATCCGCGGGACCGGTCGTACGGGAGCCTGCTGCCGGGGTCGGGGAGCAGACCGCCGGCGTCGGAGAGGGTGTAGACGCCGAGCGGGGAGCGCAGGTCGCCGAGCATGTGGTGGGCGCTCCAGCCGTGCAGGCCGTTGTGTCCGGGCCAGGCGGGGCCCGCCTGCCAGCCGGTGGCGGTGCGCTGGTGCAGGACGACCGTGCAGAGCGGGGAGTTCTCGCCGCGCCCGGTGACGACGACGGCCTGCCCGCAGCGCCCGGGTATCGCCGCGGACCGCTCGGGGCCGAGTCCGGGTATGCCCTGAGGCGCCGGCCGGGTGGACGTCTCGGGGGTGGGCGCCGGCGCCGGAGTGCGGGCCGGGGCCCGGAGCTCTGTCGCCGCGGCCCCGAGAG
>NZ_JBEYYR010000065.1:0-24037 GCF_040645635.1 Streptomyces sp. NPDC046727 | reverse complement strand
GGCCGGCGCAGGCTCCTTCTGCGCCGGCCGCCACGTCCGGCCCCCGCCAGGAGGCATGAGTGATTCCCTTCAGCGCAACTCCCACCGAGACGCTCGACAACAAGGGCGGCCAATGCATGTACGCACAGGTCGAACACCTGCGGTCACTGGGCCCCGCCGTCCCCGTGCACCTGCCCGAAGGGGTGGGCGCGTGGTCGGTGTCCCGGGGCGACGTCGTCAGGAAGCTCCTGACCCACCCGGGTGTCTCCCGGAACCTGAAGAAGACCGTGCCGAGCTACCAGCCCGGCTCCGTGCCCTGGCTTTCCCCCTGGGTCGACCTGGACTCGATGGCCACGGCGGACGGGCGTGAGCACGCGCGGCTCCGCAAGCTGATCACCCCGGCCTTCACGCCCCGCCGGGTGGAGAAGCTGCGGTCGCACATCGAGGCGGACGTCGCCATGCTGCTGGACGCGCTGGCCGAACGGCCCGGCGACGAACCGGTCGACCTGCACCAGGAGTTCTCCTACTCCGTGCCGACCCAGGTGATCTGCGACCTCTTCGGCATCCCGGACGACCAGCGGCCCGAAGTCCTGCGCGTGTTCCGCGAGGTGGCCAAGACCGGCCTGTCCGAGGAGGAGTCGGTCGCCCTGTACGACGACCTCGTGGCGGCGATGCACCTGTTGATCGAGACCAGGCGGCACACGCCGGCGGACGATCTCACCAGCTTCCTGCTCGCCGCGCGCGAGGAGGGCGAGGAGTCGCTGAACGAGCACGAACTGGTGTCGACGCTGCTCCTGATGATCGGCGGCGGCAGCCAGACGACGATCAACCTCATCGACCACACCGTCCGGGAACTCCTCGCCCGCCCCGACCAGTTGAGCCTGCTGCGGGCGCGTCCGGACCGGTGGGACGACGCGATCGAGGAGTCCCTGCGCGTGCACTGCCCGGTGATGCACCTGCCCATGCGCTGGGCCGTGGAGGACATCGACCTCGGTGAGGGGGTGGTCATACGCGCCGGCGACGCCATCCTGATCTGCTACGGCGCCCATGGCCGGGACCCGGAGGTCCACGACGACCCCGCCACGTTCGACATCGACCGGGAGAGCAAGGACCACCTGGCCTTCGGTCTCGGCGCCCATTTCTGCCCCGGCTCGCACCTCGCCCGGCTTGAGGCCCGTATCGCGCTGCCGGCCCTGTTCGACCGGTTCCCGCGCCTGGCGCTCGCCGTCGATCCCGAGGACGTCCCGCCGGGTCAGACGTTCATCGGCAACGACATCTCGTCCTTGCCGGTGTTCCTGCGGCACAAGTGAAGGGCCGATGGACATGGAAGAGAGCCTGATCGACCGCACGGCGCAGCTGCTGAACAAGGCCCGGTATCTGAACATGGCCACCGCGCGGGAGGGGGTCCCGTGGGTGGCCACCCTGGAGTACGCCTGGTTCCCCGATCCCCTGCACTTCGTCTTCGGCTCGTCCACCGGTGCCCGGCACAGCGGTGACATCCGCGCCGAACCCCGGGTCAGCGGTTCGCTGTTCGTGACCTCGGGCGCCGCCGGGCTGGACATCGCGGCCGTCGACGGCGCGCAGTTCACCGGCCGCTGTACGGAGATCGGCCCCGACCGGCTCGACACGTACTACGCGCTCTTCTACGAGGCGATGTTCCCCGACGCGCGGCAGCGCGCCGAGTGGCAGTTGCCGGTGGAGCAGCTGCGGGCGCCCGCGCCGCACCGCCTGTACCGGGTCGACGTCGAGCGCTGGTGGCTGATCGACACCCGCAGGTGGGCCGAGGACCGCATCGACCACCGTATCGAGCTGCCGCTCGACGCCGGCACCCAGGCGCGGCTCTCCGGCCACGCCCGCCCGCACGCGGTCTCTCGCTGACCCGGCGGACGTCGGAACCGGCCGGGCTCGCTGACGGGGGTATGCACGAGCCCGGCCGGACGGCTCCCCGCGCACGGCGGGGAGCGCCTTCGAGGACCGGCGTCAGGAAGCGCGGCCGGTCAGTTCGTACCCCGCTTCGTCGACGGCCTTGGCGATCAGCACGTCGTCGGGGCTCTCCTTGGCGATCACCGTGACACGGCCGGCGTCCACGTCCACGTCGACCGACAGCACGCCGTCGACCTCGCTGACGGCTTCGGTGACCGCGGTCTTGCAGTGGCTGCAGGTCATGCCCGACACGGCGTAGACCGTCTTGGTGCCGTCGATCGCGACATCGGTGGTCGCGCCGGTGTGGCAGCTGCCGTCAGGGGTGCAGCAGGACGACATGGGCTTCCTCCTGAGGGTTGAGAAGAGACTGAGCGCGTCAAATACCCTTAGAGGGTTGGGGTATCGCAAGCGCTGACGAAGCATAGGTATACCCCCTACCCCTATCCAGCGGCAAGTCGTCCGGCCACCGGAACCGGCCTTTCCCGCAGGTGTCGGGCCCGGTGCAGCCGTGCGACGAGACCGGCGCATCCGAGTCCGGTCGCGGCCGGCACCGCCCACGGCAGCCAGCGCACCCCGGTGTCGAACAGCGCCCCGACGGCCAGGTTGCCGAGCGAGATCGGACCGCGCACACCGTCAGGGCACCCATCCCGGCCACCACGCCACGCTGCTCCGGCAGCAGGGGCAGGAACGCCGCACCCATGACCACCAGCCCGCACACGACGGCCTGCGGCCCGGAAAGCGTGCGCTGTGCCCACGCGGTCAGCTTCAGCTGTCCCGCCGGCGCGGCCGATGCCGAGGCGGCGAAGACCAGGCCCGTGACCACTCCGGTCTGCCGGCCGAAGAGTTCGCGGGCGTGCAGCGGGAGGGCCAGATACACCTGGAAGGCCAGGACGTAGGAGCCGCTCATGGCGGCCGCGAAAAGGAGGAAGGGACGGTTGGCGGCGACCGTGCGCCAGTCGGCGGCAACCGCCCTCCAGGCGGGTTCGGCGCCCCGGCCGACCGGGGGCCGGGCGGGCAGAGCGCGGGACTGCAGGACGGCCAGGACCGCGAAGACGAGCGCCGCCACCGTGCACACCGCGCCGAAGTCCCAGGCCAGCAGGGCCAGTCCGGCGAGCGGGCCGACCAGGACGCCCGCCTGGTAGAAGACGGCCGCCAGGGGTCGGTAGGCGGCGACGTTGTCGGGGTTGCGGTACTGGTCCGGGCCGTACGCGCCCGGGGTGCGGGCCGGCAGCTCGGTGACGCGCTCGCGGCGCGCCTCCTGCCGGCCGCCCTCGGGACGCGGCGCGGTGACCTGGACGACCCGTGCGCCCAGCGCGGTGAGCCGGCGCAGCAGGGGTGGCTCCATGCCGGGGTCGGTCACGACGGTGACCGGGTGGCCGTAGGTCAGCCCGGCCAGGGCCAGGCCGAGACCGAGAGTGCCGCTGGACGACTCGACGATCGGCGCACCCGGCGCGAGGTCACCCCGACGGCGGGCCTCGCGGACCATGTGCAGGGCGGGCCGGTCCTTGGGACCGCCCGGGTTGGCGCCCTCCAGCTTGGCGTGGAAGCCGCGGCCGGGCGGGGCGAAGGGCTCGTCGACCCACAGGACCGGGGTGTTGCCGACGAGGTGGGCGGGGCGTCGGGCGGCCATCGGGCGGGACGTGCGCGTCCCGAGCGGTTCGGGCAGGGAGGGGTGCATGGGCGTAGGGCTCCTTCGCGCCCGTCGACGGTACGGCGGGCGCTGTGCGAGGGGGGCATGGCGCGCGGGCACACCGGGGACCGCGGGCGGGTCCAGGGCGTGCGGGTGCGGCCCTACTGCCGCAGGACGCGGATGAGGGCGCGTGCGGAGCCGTTCTCACAGGAGCGCGGGACAGCGGGCGCCCGATGCCGCGGGGTGTGTGCGTGGCGCCCGCTCGATACGGCGGGAAGGAGCGGCTCGTGTACCTCGTCACCGAGTCCGGTGTCGTCCAGGGCGGCTCTCGGCCGGTCCGCCGTGTGATCGAGGTGGCCGTCCGCCGCGTGCCGGTGCTCGGGTGGCGGGGCGCCCGGCCCGGTGCCGTCCGCTCCATTTCCGGGGTACGCCGGAGCGTGGGCGCGGCACCGAACCGCGCATACCCCCCACCTGTATGCGATGCGAAGGGACTCGCCGCTTGACTCTGTACCCCCCTGGGGTATGTTGATGGTCATCGAGCCGCCTGAGTGCAGCCAACAGACGAGGAGTCACCATGAACACGGGGCTGCGGATCACCGTCTTCGCCGCCGCGCTCGCCGCCACGTTCGGCGTCGCCTACGGCGTCGGCAACGGTGTCGACGACATCAACCCTCGGACCGAGAGCACGGCACACGGGAACCACGCGCGCACGTCGCACGGCGAAGAGCACGCAGCGGGCGAGGCGTCAGCGGCGCCACCCGGAGGGCTCCAGATGTCGGACGGGGGCTACACCCTCGACCTGAAGACTCCGGCCGTCACCGCGGGAAAGAGCACCGACCTGCGGTTCGCGGTCATACAGGACGCCACCGGGCGCGCACTGACCACTTACCAGCCGGAGCACACCAAGGAACTGCATCTGATCATCGCCTCGCGCGACCTGACCCTCTTCCGCCACCTGCACCCGACCCGCGCCGCCGACGGCACCTGGTCCACGCCGGTGAAGCTGCCCAAGGCCGGCGCCTACCGGGTCTTCGCCGACTTCGCCCCGCGCGGCGGCTCCGGTCTCACCCTCGGCGCCGACCTCACCGCAGCGGGCACCTACGCACCCGCACCCCTCCCGGCCCCCGCCACCACGGCCGAGGTCGACGGGTACGAGGTGAGCCTCCAGGGCCGTCTCACCCCCGGCAGGGACAGCGAGCTGACCCTGCGGGTGACCAGGAACGGCAAGCCGGTCCGTGACCTCCAGCCCTACCTCGGCGCGTACGGCCACCTGGTGGCGCTGCGCTCCGGAGACCTCGGCTATCTGCACGTGCACCCCCACGGCGAGCCCGGCGACGGAAAGACGCGGCCGGGGCCGGACATCTCCTTCACCGTCGCGGCACCCAGCGCCGGCGCCTACCGGCTGTTCCTGGACTTCCAGCACGCGGGCGAGGTCCACACCGCCGCGTTCACCGTCCGAGTGGACGGGCCGGCCCAGCGGCCGGACGCCTCCGCGCCTGCGGAGAAGCAGTCCGGACACAGCCACTGAGCGACACCGCCGGCCTCAGGAACCGACAGGCCCGGGGCCAACCCCCGGCTCAGCTCTGCTCCGGCGTCAGCAGGACGAAGTCCGCCTTCGACGGGTCGAGGCACACGGCCAGCCGGCCGACACCCTCCGCGTCCTCCGGCCCCATCTGCACGCTGCCGTCGTTCTCGGTGACTCTGGCTACCGCCGCATCGCAGTCGGTGACGGCGAAGACGGGGTGCCAGTACGGCAGTCCGTGTGCCAGGCCGAGGTGCTCCTTCGGGAGTTCCATGACGCCGCCGTGCATGCGCTCCTCGGACTGACCGGCGGGCGTGATGAGGGAGTACGTGCCCCCGCCGCCGGGCAGCTCCGTGTCGCTGAAGCTCCAGCCGAGGACATCGCCGTAGAACTCCTTCGCGGCCCGGGCGTCGCTCGTGTACAGCTCGGTCCAGCACAGTGAGCCCGGCTGGTCCACCAGCTCGACCCCCTTGTTCGTGCCGGGCTGCCAGATGGCGAACTGGCCGCCCAGCGGGTCGCTGTACTGGGCCATCCTGCCCCAGTCGTCGAGATCCGTCGGAGCCACCCGCACGGTGCCGCCGGCGCGCTCGACCGCCTGGGTCGTGGCGTCGGCGTCGGTCACGCTGTAGTAGATCATCCAGGCCGAGCGCGCCCCCTCCTCGGTGAGCTTGCCGAGCCCGCCGACGATCTTGCCGTCCTTGCGGAACATGCCGCCTTCCATGTCCTCCCCCTCGCCCATGGACTCGTAGTCCCAGCCGAGCACGGCGCCGTAGAAGGCCGCGGCGGCGCGGACGTCCGGCGCGCCCAGGTCGAGCCAGCAAGGGGAGCCCGGGGCGAAGTCCGTGGTGATCATGGCGATGGTTCCCTTCCACAGATGCTGTGTGAACCAGCCTGGCACCGGCCACTGACAATCGCCCGCCGACGCCTCCTCCCGCCGGCGGGGCCCGAGAAACCCACGTGACATCCGCCTTGGAGACGTGGCGCCCACCTCAGAGCGCACCGTCGTCGGCTCAGCGGCGCGCTTTCACCGGCAGTATCGGTCCCTGGCGGGCCGCTCGCCGGTGGCCAGGAAGCGCGAGACGGTGCGGTCGCCGCAGGCGGTGCCGTTGTCCAGGTAGGCGTCGTGCCCGGTGGAGTCGTTGACGACCATGACGGCCCGGTCACCGAAGGCGGCGCGGAGCTTGCGGGCCCCGCTGAGCGGAGTGGCCACATCGCGCGCGTTCTGTATGAGCAGGACGTTGGAGGGTCCCCGGTCGGTGATCCGTACCGGTGCCTGCTTCGGTGCGTAGGGCCAGGCGGCGCACACCATCGCGTTGCGGGGCATGCCGGCGGTCAGCGGGAAGTGCGCACGGCTCTTGTCGACCGCCTTCCGGTAGAAGGCGGTGGAGGTGGGCCAGGCGGCATCGTTGCAGATGGTCGCCGCGGCAACCGCGGTCACGTTCTGCAGCACGGGCTCCGGCGGGGCCGAGGGAGCGGGCGGCACCTCGCCCTTCTGCGCGGCCAGGACCAGCCGGGCCAGCGTCGGGTAGTTGTCCGGGTCGTAGAAGCTGTTCAGCATCGTCTGGCGCAGCACATTGCCGTTCAGTTCCCCGGGTTGGGCGCCCGGCCAGGGCAGGGGCTCGCGGTCGAGCCGGGCCGCGAGCCGCAGGAAGAGCGGGCGCACCTCGGCGGCCGTGCCGGCGAGCCGGTAGGGATTGCCGGGCTGTGACGCCCAGTCGGCGAAGACCGGGAAGTTGTCCTTGACGCCCCGCTCGAACGCGCCCAGCCAGGCCCGCTCGACCTGCACCGGATCGGGATTGTCATTGCTGTCCAGGACGACGCGGTCGGTGCGCTGCGGGAACAACTGGCTGTAGACGGCTCCGACGTACGTCCCGTACGACACCCCCCACGCCGACAGCCTGCGCTCGCCGAGCGCGGCCCGGATGCGGTCGATGTCGCGGGCTTCGTCGACGGTGCTGATGTGCCGCATCAGCTCGCCGCCGTTGCGCGCGCAGGCGTCGGCCATGCGTCGCGCGGTGACGAGGTTCTCCGTCACCGACCCGTCGGGCGCCGGCCACGGCCGCAGCCGCGTCTGCGCCAGGTCGCCCGGCTCGAGCCCGCAGCCGACCGCCGTCGACGGCGCCTGGCCGCGCGGTGCGAATCCGATCAGGTCGTAGGCGTCGCGGACGTCCTGCGGCAGCTTCTGTCCCTTGCCGGACGGGTCGGCGAGACTGTGCCCGCCGGGCCCGCCGGGAATCATCAGGAGCGCGCCGCGACGGGCGGACGGCTTCTCGCTCCGGATGCGGGAGACGACGATGTCGACCGTGCGGCCGTTGTCCGGGTGGGCATAGTCCATGGGGACGGTGACGGTGGCGCACTGCTGCCGGGCATCGAGGCCACTGCCTTCGCACTTGGTCCACTTGAGCGCCTCGGGCGCACCGGGTGCCACGGCGGACGCGGTGGCCGGGGCGGCGAGACCGAGGACGGCGGCGGACAGGGCGGCGAAGGCGGCTGCGGTCTTCTTGATCTGCTTCATGCGCAGCAGCCTGCCGCAGCTTGACTGTCCGTCACATCCTGGTGGCCGCCCATGGGGACCGGGGGATTACCCCACCGGCATCGCCCTGCGCTGGCCGATTCGGATGAAGCTGCGCGGTCGTCCGAGGGACAGCCGGTAGGGGATGGGACAGCCGCCGGGAAGCCATACGGCGAGCGGCCGTGGACTGCTGCGGCCCCTGCCACTGAGAGGAATCCCCATGCGCATCCGTACCGCTGTCGCAGCAGTTGTTCTCGCCGCGGTCACGGCCGTGGCCGGTGCTGCTGCCACCGCCGTCGCCGACGACGACTTCAAGATCGGCGTCAGCTCCGGCGACAAGTGCATCGGCACCGGCGAACTCGTCCCTGTCGGCTCTGTCTGCGAGTAGCGGCGGAGCGACGAACCATGCGCCCGCCCGGTGTGACCCGCCGTCAGGCGGCCTGGTGGTGGAAGGCGCGGCGGTACGCCGTGGGCGTGACGCCGACGGCGTCACGGAATCGGGCGCGCATGTTCGCGCCGCTGCCGAGGCCGCACCGGGTGGCGATCTGCTCCACCTGGAGGTCGGTGGTCTCCAGGAGTTCGCGCGCACGGTTGATGCGGGCGGTCAGGAGCCATTGGTGGGGGCTGACGCCGGTTTCCTGGCGCCATAGGCGGGTGAGGGTGCGCGGGGAGACGCCGGCGTGCTTGGCGAGCTGGGGGATGGTCAGGTCTTCTTCGAGGCCGCGCAGGGCCCACTCGCGGGTGTCGGCGAGCGTGGTGGCCTGGGGGGCGGGGAGGCTCCTCGTGATGTATTGGGCCTGTCCGCCGTCGCGGTGCGGGGCGGCGACGAGTTCCCTGGCGATGTCGTTCGCGACGGCGGCGCCGACGTCTTTGCGGACCAGGTGCAGGCACAGGTCGATACCGGCCGTGACGCCCGCGGAGGTCAGGATGGTGTCGTTGTCGATGTAGAGGACGTTCCGGTCGACGCGCAGCCGGGGGTAGAGCTCTTCGAGGTCGTCCGCGCTGGCCCAGTGCGTGGTGACGGTGCGGCCGTCGAGCAGTCCGGCCGAGGCGACGGCGAAGGCGCCGGTACAGATGGACGCGATGCGGATACCGGCACGGCCGGCGAGCTTGAGTGCGGCCCTCACCCGCGGGTGCGGAGGGCGCCGGTAGTCGTCGAAGCCAGGGACGATGATCGTGTCCGCGTCGGCGAGCGCCTCGAGTCCCGCCGTCAGTCCGAGGGTGAAACCGGCGCTGGTGGTCACGGCCTCCTCGGTGTCGCCGCACACCGTGAGCTCGTAGGGGGTGTTCGGACGGGCATTGAAGATCTGCGTGGGGATTCCCAGATCCATGGGCAGCACGCCGTCCACCGCCAGGACTGTGACGCGGTGCTTGTTCATGGCCGCAATGTTACGGCCGGCATTGGTTTCGCAGGGCTGGGCCGGCCGGCCGCCCTGCCGAGGCCCGAAGGGTGATCTCGGCAGAATCCGCTGCTCGGTCCGCCACATGACGGCCGGTGAGTGACGCCTCCATCCGCCCCATCGTGGCCCGAAAAATACGCATGCTGGCAGATGAGCCGTGGCCCGGGAGTGTGGTTCCGGAGCAGGATCGAACACCGAGCACCGGGGCAGCCGGCTCCACACCCGTGGAGCGGTCCGCGAGCCCCGGCCGTGGACGAGGACCTGACGATGACTTCGCCGAACGTGATGGGCCGCTTCTTCGACGTGCAGGGCGGCCAGGTGTACGCCCACGTCCGGGAGGGAGACGGCCCGACGCTGATCTTCCTGCACTACTGGGGAGGCTCACGCCGCACGTGGGACCCAGTGGTGCGGCGTCTGGACCCCGGGCAGGGCTTCGTGGCCTACGACCAGCGCGGATGGGGCGACTCGACGAGCGTGCCGGGGCCTTATGACCTGGAGCGGCTCGCGGACGACGCGCAGCGGGTCAGCGACGCGCTCGGATGCTCCCGCTCTGTGCTCGTCGGGCACTCCATGGGCGGCAAGGTGGCGCAGCTGCTGGCCGCCCGCAGGCCCGAGGGCCTGACCGGGGTCGTCCTGGTGGCGCCGGCGCCGCCCGCGCCGATCGGGGTGACCGAGCAGGTGCGGGAGATGGTTGCCCACGCCTACGACGACGAGGAGGCGGTTCTTCGGAGCATCGATCTGATGCTGACCCACGGCGGGCTGACTCCCGAACTGCGCCGCCAAGTGGTCGAGGACAGCCTGCGCGGCGGCGACCAGGCCCGTCTCGCGTGGCCGCGCCAGGGCCTGACCGAGGACGTGTCGGCCGGTGTCGGAGCCATCGAGGTGCCGGTGCTGGTTCTCGCGGGCAGCCACGACAAGGTCGACCCGCCGACCGTGCTCACCGACCACCTGCTGCCACTGATCCCGACCGCCTCGCTGACCGTCCTGCAGGGCACCGGCCACCTCTCACCCCTTGAGGTGCCCGACCAGGTGGCTGCGCACATCAGTGCGTTCGTCGCCCAGCTGTAAGCGCAACGACCGGCACGCGTGAGCGCGCCGCCCGGCCACCGCGCCGAACCGGTCTGCCCCGGACCCGGACCCGGACCCGACGAGAGAGACATGACCACCGACGCACCCCTGTCCGTCTTCGAGCAGCTCGACCTTCCCGACACGGGCCTCACCCGGGACACATACGCCTATGCGGCAAGGGCCACGCCCGCCTTCGTCTTCCATCACAGCCTGCGCAGCTACGTCTTCGCCCGCGCGCATGCCCGGAACCAGGGCCTGCGCGCCGGTGCCGACTACGACGACGAGCTGCTGTTCGTCAGCTGCGTCCTCCATGACATCGGACTGAGCGAGGAGGGCAACGGCGACCAGCGCTTCGAGGTCGACGGCGCCGACACCGCAGCGGCGTTCCTCCGCGAGCGCGGTGTCGACGAACGGCGCATCGCCCTCGCCTGGGACGCCATCGCCCTGCACACCTCGGACGGCATCGCCGCGCGGAAGGGCACGGAGGTGGCGCTGGCCCAGGCGGGCATCGGCACTGACATCCTCGGAGTCCAGCGTGAGAGCCTTCCGCCCGGCCTCGCCGACGAGGTGCACGCCCTGCTCCCGCGCGGGGACCTCGGCTACGCGCTCAGCGACGTCATCGTCACCCAGGCCAGGGCCAAGCCCCACAAGGCGTCCCCGCTGACCTTCCCGGGCGAGCTGCTGCGCCGTCATCTGCCCTACGGCGCCCAGCCCGCCTGGTACGACCTGCTCGCCGCCGCCGGCTGGGGTGACAAGCCGGTCGGCGCCGTCGCCCGGCGCCGCGCCGAGACGCCTCAGCAGGTGGGGGCCCTGTTCATGGAGTACCTGGAGGCCGGTGACATCGAGGGCCTGGTGTCGCTCTACGAGCCGAACGCCCACTTCGTCCCCGCTCCCGGAACCCACCTGGTGGGCGCGGACGCCATCCGAGGGGCACTGCAGCAGATGATCGACAGCGGCATCCGCCTCACGCTCGAACCGCGCGACATCCGGGAGGTCGGCGACATCGCGCTGGTGTCGAACAACGTCACCCGCACCGGGGCCGGACCGGAGCCGGTGATCTCCACCACCACCGAGATCCTCCGACGCCGGCCGGACGGCGGCTGGGTCCACGTCGTGGACGACCCGTTCTTCGGCTGACCGCCCCTACCGGCCCCTCACCCGACGGCCCGGCCGCCCCACCCCATTCCTGTCGAGGAGTTCCTCCATGTCTCCGACCAAGGTCATTCCCATTCCCGTGCTCGGTCGGCACGCCGTCAACGCCTACCTGCTGCTGGGCAGGCAACCGATCATCGTCGACGCCGGAACTCCCGGCAGCGGACGGCTGATTCACGACCGGGTCGCGGCGCACGGTGTGGACCCCAGGGACGTCCGCCTGATCGTCGTCACCCATGGACACATCGACCATTTCGGCTCCGCCGCGGAGCTGAGCCGGCTCACCGGCGCACCGATCGCCGGCCACGTCGCCGACCTCGGCGTGTACCGAGCGGGCCGGGTCAGTGAGCCGTACCTGCCCATCGGGCTGTTCGGGCGGCTCTTCGCCCGCAGCTCGCGGGTGCGCGAAACCGCCGAGCCGTTCGAACCGGACGTGCTCATCCACGGCGAGACGCACCTGTCGGACTTCGGTGTCGAGGCCCGCGTCATGCCCACTCCGGGCCACACCGCCGGCTCCGTCTCCGTCCTCACCGACGACGGCGACCTGGTCGCCGGGGACCTCGTGGCCACCCCGTTGCTGGGCTTCGTCAAGGGGCGGCCCGCCAACCCGCCCTTCCACGACGACCGGCTCGGCAACCTGGCGAGCCTGCGCGAGATGCTGGCCCTGGACCCCACCAAGATCCACGTCGGCCATGGCATGCCCCTCGACCCCGAGCGGGTGGGCCGCTGGGCGGTCGCGGAGCAGCGACGGCTCGCCCGGCTCGTGGCTCGGGGGCGCCTGCGCACCAAGGCCGGATCCGTCTCGTAAGGGGCGGTGCGCCCGCCCCCGGCTCCCTCTACGGTATTCCATGGATTCATGGAGGAAGTCATGGCGGAGACCGGCGAGCGGACCGTCGACGCCCTGGCCAAAGCGGCCGGGCTGAACCTGACGACCGCGTCGGCGCATCTGCAGACGCTCAAACAGGCCGGGTTCGTCGCCACCCGCCGGGACGGTGTCCGCATCCACTACCGGCTGGCCGGAGACGACGTCGCCCAGCTGTTCGCGCTGCTGCGCAAGGTCGCCGAGCGGCGTCAGGCCGCCGTGCCCGCCGCCCGCGACGCCTACCTCGGCGAGGGCGGCGCCACGGAGGTCACCCGCGAGGAACTGCGCGCCCGCGTCGCCTCGGGGGACGTGGTGCTGCTGGATGTGCGGCCGGAGCAGGAGTACCGGGCCGGGCACATCCCCGGCGCGCTGTCCATCCCGGTCGACGAACTGGCCGACTGCATCAGCGAGTTGCCGGACGACGCGGAGATCGTCGTGTACTGCCGTGGGGAATACTGCGTGCTCGCCTATGACGCCGTGCGGCTGCTGACCGACCGCGGCCGGCGGGCGATCCGGCTCAACGACGGCATGCTCGAATGGCGGCTGGCCGAGCTGCCCGTCGCCGCGGCAGAGCTGACGTGAGGGGCGGGAGCGGCGCGCTCTTGCCGCATCCCGGGCCGGCGGGCGGGCCGGTGTACCTGGACTACAACGCCACGACGCCCGTCGACCCACGGGTCGCCGAGGCTATGGCGCCGTATCTGACGGACTTCTTCGGCAACCCGTCCAGCAGCCACTCCTACGGCGCCGAACCGCGCCGGGCGCTTGCCGAGGCGCGCGCCCAGGTGGCCGGCTTGATCGGTGCGCGGCCGGCCGAGGTTGTCCTCACGTCGTCGGGTTCGGAGGCGAACCTGCTGGCCCTGCGCGGCGCGGTGCTGGCCTCCGGACGGTCCCGGCCGCACGTGATCACCCAGGCCACCGAGCATCCTGCCGTGCTGGAGACGGCCCGCGCCCTGCAGCGCCTGCACGGCGCACGCGTGACGGTGCTGCCGGTCGACGGTGACGGGCTGGTCGACCCCGGCGCGTTGGACGCCGCCCTCACCGAGGAGACCGTCCTGGTGTCGGTGATGGCCGCGAACAACGAGACCGGCGCATTCCAGCCGATCGGCGAACTCGCCCGCCTCGCCCGCACGCACGGCGCGCTGTTCCACTGCGACGCCGCCCAGGCCGCCGGCAAGATCCCCCTGGACGTCCAGGAGTCGGGCGTCGACCTGCTGACCGTCGTCGGGCACAAGATGTACGCGCCCAAGGCCGTCGCCGCCCTGTACGTACGGGACGGCGTGCCACTGGAGCCGGTCGTGTACGGCGGTGGCCAGGAGCGCGGACTCCGGGCCGGCACGGAGAACGTCGCCCTGGCCGTCGCCCTCGGCACCGCCGCTCGCCTCGCGGCCGAGGACCTCGCCGACCGCGCCCCGGCCCGCATCGCGGCGCTGCGCGACGACCTCCACCAGCGGCTGACGGCCGCCCTGCCCGGCCGCGTCCACCTCAACGGGCCCGAAAAGCAGCGCCTGCCGAACACCCTCAACGTCAGCATCGAGGGAGCGCTCGGCCATGAACTCCTCGCCGCGGCCGGCCAGGTGGCCGCCTCCACGGGTTCGGCCTGCCACAGCGGCGACCACTCCCCCTCCCCGGTGCTCACCGCCATGGGCCTCTCCCCCGACCGCGCCCTCGCCGCCCTGCGGCTCTCGCTGGGCCGCTGGACCACGGCAGAGGACGTCGAGACGGCGGCGACGGCCCTCATCCGGGCGGCTGCCGCCACCCGCTGACCGTGCCGACCCGGCCGATACGAGAACCCGAAGACCAGCACAGGGCCATCCCCGCCGAGGGCCCGAACACAAGCAGGAGAGGCATGACCAGCACCCGCCCCGCCGACACGACGACCTCCATACCCGACGCCGGCCAGGCCCAGCGCCGTATCCTGCGCGTCCTGGTGGCCTCCCAGGTCCTCAGCGGTGCGGGGCTCGCCGCGGGCGTCACCGTCGGTGCCCTCCTCGCCCAGGACATGCTCGGCTCCACCGGTCTCGCCGGGCTGCCGAGTGCCCTGTTCACCGCCGGTTCCGCGCTGGCGGCCGTCGTCGTCGGCCGCATCTCCCAGGCCCACGGCCGCCGCCCGGGCCTGGCCGCCGGATACCTCACCGGGGCCGTCGGCTCGGCGGGTGTCATCACCGCCGCCGTGCTGGACAGCCCGGTCCTGCTGTTCATCGCCCTGTTCGTCTACGGCGCCGGTACCGCCACCAACCTCCAGGCCCGTTACGCCGGAGCCGACCTCGCCCACCCCGACCATCGTGCCCGGGCTGTCTCCACCGTCCTGGTCGCCACCACCCTGGGCGGCGTCGCCGGTCCCAACCTCGCCGCCCCCACCGGGACCTTCGCCGAGTCCCTCTCGATCCCCCGGCTGGCCGGGCCGTTCCTCCTCTCCGGTCTCGCCTACGCGCTGGCCGCCCTCGTCCTCGCGCTCAGGCTGCGGCCCGACCCGCTCCTCCTGGCCCGCACCCTCGCCCAGGCGCCCTCCCCCGCCCCCACTGCGGCAGAGGCCGGCGACGCGCGGGAGGGCCGTGGCGGAGTGGTCCTGGGCGCGCTCGTCATGATCCTGACCCAGCTCGTCATGGTCGCGGTGATGACGATGACACCGGTCCACATGCACGATCACGGCCATGGCACCGCCGCGACCGGCCTCGTCATCGCCCTGCACATCGGCGCCATGTACCTGCCCTCGCCGCTGACGGGCTGGCTGGTCGACCGGTACAGCCGTATGAAGGTCGCCGCCGCTTCCGGGGTCACCCTGCTGGCCGCCGGGGTCCTCGCCGCGTCCGCCCCGGCGGACTCCGTCGGCCTGCTCGCCCTCGCGCTGGCGCTGCTCGGCCTCGGCTGGAACTTCGGCCTGGTGTCGGGCACAGCGATCATCACCGACTCCGTGCCGCTCGCCACCCGCGCCAGGACCCAGGGCATGGTCGACGTCTCCATCGCCATCGCCGGCACCACCGGCGGCATCGCCTCCGGCGTCATGGTCGCGGCCACGAGCTACCCCGCCCTCGCGCTCACCGGCGGCTTCCTGTCCCTCGCGCTCCTGCCGGCCATCGCCGCGACCGCCTACCGCCGATGAGCCGCGCGAACCCCCGGACACGCAGGGCGCCGGACCTCACCGTCGACGGCACGGGCCTGCTCTGCGTCACTCTCCTGCTCCGGCTCCGCAAGGAGATCGACGGTGCCCGGCGACGACCGGCCGGTCTTCGCGCTCCGGCTGGCCGCCGACGCGCGCCCGACCCGCGCCGACGCCCCCTGGCATCCCAGTCCCTGACAAGGCATCAGCCACCGTCCCGGCGGCCGTCCAGGGTCCGCCGTACCCGGAGTCCGGCGACCAGGTCTCCTTGCCGTCACGGCCGAACGCCGAGCGTACGGGCCCGGCCGGCGGCGAGAGCGACCACGGCCTGCACGGCACAGGTGATCAGCAGTGCGGCCAGGGGCCACGCCCAGGTCCCGGACATGCCGTGCAACGCCCCCGCGCCCAAGGGGCCCAGCACGCCGATCAGGTAGCCGACGCCCTGGCCCATGGCCGACAGGGCGGCGGTGGTCGGCGCGTCGGGCGAGCGCAGGGCGAACAGGCTCAGCGCCAGGGCGAATCCGGCCCCGAGGCCGAGTCCCAGAACGGCGACGGACGGCCAGACCAGGCCCGTCGGGCCCGCGACGACCCCGACGAGACCGGTCGCGGTCAGGCAGGCCACGGCCACCCCGGCCGGCCGCTGATCGGCAAGGCGCCGCCCGGAGGCGGCCAGCAGCCAGGCGCCCAGCACGCCGACGGCGTTGCACAGGGACAGCGCGAGTCCCGCGGACGCCGCACCGAGCCCACGGTCCTGCCACATGGCCGGCAGCCACCCGAAGACGGTGTATGACAGGAGTGCCTGTGCGCCGAAGAAGACGGTCACCTGCCAGGCCAGCGGGTTCCGCCACAGCCGGGGCGGTCGCCCGCCGGACTCCGGCGCCGGCGCGCTGCCCCTGGCGCCCGACTGCCGGTCGAGGGCGAGCAGCAGCACCACGACCGTGGCCACTGAGAGGGGTACGACGAGGAGCAGCAGCGGTACCCGCCAGGCCGATCCGGTGGCCTCGGCGAGGGGAACCGCCACTGCGGGACCACCCGCGGCGCCGAACGTGAGCGCGCCCGAGTAGAACGCGGACACGCGGGGCACGGAGTGCGGGAACCGGCGCTTGACGAGCCCGGGTATCAGCACGTTGGCGACCCCGATCGGCGCCGCGACCAGCACGGTTCCCACGAACAGCGCGGCGGGCGAAGGTCCGGTCCGTACGAGTCCGCCCACGGTGAGGACGAGCAGCGAGACCACCAGCAGGGTGCGGCTGGAGTGGCGGCGGCCGAGCCGCGGGGCGACGAACGCGAAGAGGCCCAGGCAGAGCACGGGCAGGGAGGTGAGGACGCCCACCGCCGTGTCACCGAGGCCCAGATCGTCGCCGAGCGGCTGGAGCAGCGGGGCGACGGAGGTGAGCGGCGCTCGGAGGTTGAGCGCCAGCAGCGCGAGGGCCACGAGGAGTAAGGGTCCGTTGCGGGAAGGTGTCTTGGGTGTCGGCAGACGGTCCGTGTCGCGGTGGGAAGCGGGCGGCGAGCCGAGGGGCATGGCACTGTCCGATCTGCGCGGGAGTATCGATGCCCCTATTACGATACAGTACGTACTGAATCGAATTCTCGACCCTCGGCCCTCGCCCTCGGCTCCGGCGCCGGCCGGACCCGGCAGACTGGGAGGAGAGTCACCTCGAACCGCACCGGAAGGCAGCCCTGTGCCCCGCAGCTCGACACACCCGGACAGCACCGCCCGTGCGGCGGGCCGGAAGAAGGACCCGCAGATCGACGAGGCCGTCCTGCGCGCCACTCTCGAACTGCTGGAGGAGGTCGGCTACGCGGGGACGTCCATCAGCCAGGTCTCCTCCCGCGTGGGCGTCTACCGGCCCGCCATCTACCGCCGTTGGCCGTCGAAGCAGCACCTGGTCGCGGAAGCCGTCGCCTCGGCCCTGGGCCATGAGCCCACGCCCGACACCGGGGATCTGCGGGCCGACCTCCTCACCGGGGTCGGGACGCTCGTGGACGCCTTCACCGCCACGAACGTGAGCCGGGTACTGCCCGCACTCGTGGCGGACCTCGCCCAACAGCCCGATCTGCGCGAGCAGTTCCTCGCATCGGTCTTCCGGACCCGCCGGGCCTCCACCGCCCGCCGCCTGCGAGCCGCGGCCGAACGCGGAGAGATCCGCCCGGACTTCGACATGGAGTTCGTCCTGGACGCCCTGGCCGCGCCCGTGTACTACCGGGCCCTGTTCGGCCACGGACCCGTCACACCCGCCTTGACGGAACAGAGCGTCGATCTGGTGCTGACCTCACTCGAACGACACTGACCGCCCAGCTCGACAGCGCGGAACACCGGCCCGGCGTCACGTGCACGGCCCCGCCCCGACCGGCATCTGCGACTTCCGCAAAACAGCGAGGCCGCGCGGACGCGATGCGGGGGTAGCGTCCGCGCGGCCGGTTCTGTCGCCGGCTCAGCTCGTCGCGCGTACCGCTGCGCGGATCAGGTCGGCGACCGCCTCCGGCTGGGAGACGGCGACCGCGTGCGAGGCTAGTCGGCCTCGTCCACGTCGCCGCCTACGTCCGGAAGACGGGGAGAGCCTCGGTGAACTACAGGGCCGCTTCCCGCGCGGCTGGGGGCGCGGAGTCGAGATCCGGGGACGGGACATCATCCGCGTCCGCCCCCAGAGGGTCATCACCTGGAACCTGGAGGCGCGGGGTAGCGCCGCACGCCATGTCGAGTGACGTGATGCGGCGCCTTCATCCGGCCGGCACGCCGGCCTAGGAAACGTCTGTGCGGGTGCTGCGTGCGGCGCCTGCCGATGCGGCCACCACGCACAGCACCGCGATCCACTGCGACCAGCGCAGCGACTCCTGGAGCACGATGAGGCCGATGAGGGCCGCCATCGCTGGTTCGAGGCTCATCAGGATGCCGAACACGCGCGGCGGGATCTTACGTAGTGCTTCCAGGTCCAGCGAGTACGGGATCACCGACGACAGCAGTGCCACGCCGAGCCCCGCAAGCAGGACCCACGGCTGCATCAGCGCCGTTCCGCTGTCGGCCACGCCGAAGGGCACAGCCACCAGGGCCGCGACGGCCATGCCCAGAGCCAGACCGTTGCCTTCCGTGGTGTGACGGCCCAGCGCCGCGCCGACCAGGATGTACAGTCCCCAGCACGTTCCTGCGGCGAGGGCCAACAGAACGCCGACAAGGTCGAGGTCGCCGCGCCCCTCCATCAGCAGGACCACACCGGCTGCCGCGAGCACGGCCCAGAGAGCGTCCAGCCATCGCCTCGATCCGGCCAGGGCCACCGCCAGCGGCCCGAGGAACTCGATGGTGACCGCGATCCCCAGCGGGATCCGGGCCAGCGCCAGGTAGAAGCACAGGTTCATCAAGCCGAGAGTCACGCCGTAGCCGAGCACTACCGTCCACGCGCGACGATTCATCCGCAGCGACGGCCGCCACAACAGCATCAGCACCGCCGCCGCGAAGAAGAGTCGCAACCCGACCGTCCCGAAGCTGCCCACCGCGCTGAACAGGTGCTTGGCCAATGCCGAGCCCACCTGAACGCTGACGATGCCGAGCAGAACCAGCGCCGGCGGCGGGATCACGCCGAAGGTACGTCCGGCCAGAGCGGTCACGGCGGGGCGGAGGGACGGCCCGCGCTTGGTCGTGTCGACGTTCATGGTGGCCACGCGGGGATTGTCGACGATCAGGCGCCGCGCGGCACGCGATTTTTCGTGACCGGAGAATCTAGCCCAGCCACCCCCGCAACAGCCTCTCCCGCTCCGCCGCCCGAGGCGACGAACCCTCCCACGCACGGCCCCACTCCGACATCGCCGCCAGCGTCGTCGCCATCGTCGCGGCACCCTGCGTGAGGCGGGTCAGGAGGGCGCGGGACAGGTCGACCTCGGTCTGGGGGTACCCGACGGCCGCGGCGACGTAAGCCGCCAACTCGTGCTCGGCGTCGGAGGATTCCACGCGCACCGTCATCATCGGCGGGGCGTCGTCGCCCAGGCTGCCCATGGGCAGGGCCAGTTCCATCACCGTTCCCAGAGCGAGGTCCTTGACCACACCGACCTGCCGCTTCAGGGACTTCACCGGGACGTCCGCGACCGTCAGGGCCTCCATGTCCTCCCACAGGTAGAGGTCGGACTGTCCGTCACCGAGGGCCACCACGCCCTCCGGGGTCAGGCGCACCCCGGGAGCCAGACCGGACGGCTTCGCGCCCACGTACACGTCGCCCTCGGTGATCCAGAACAGGCCCACCATGGCCATGGGTTGCTCACTTCCCCCAACGACGGCACCGCCGCCGTGTCATTCGTCAAACGATCAGGTCGTCCTCCGCAACGCACGACGGAGCCGGGAAGTTCCCGCTTCACTGCCGCAGCGCGAGAGGGAAACGCGGAGGGCCCAGGCGCCGGGGTTTCCGACCCGCGCCTGGGCCCTCTTCGCCGAATCCTCCAGGGAGTCGCTGTGGTCAGCTGCAGCTGCTGGGTGGCGTACGCGGTGTTCGAGCCGAACTTGCCGTCGATGTCGTCCCAGTCGAACCGGGTTCCGTTGCTCTCCTTGACACCCTCCGAGGCCGGCGAGGCGCTCACCGCGAGCGCGCCCTCGTCGGCGCTGGCCGGCTCGACCGCGTCACAGGCCGAACAGGCCGGCCGCGTTGTCGTGGCACACGGCTCGCAGCCACTCCGGTCCGAGTCCCAGCCGTTCCAGGGCGTGGAGCTGGTGCAGGTAGGCGTAGGGGATGTTGGGGAAGTCGGAGCCGAGCAGGATGCGGTCGCCGAGGGCGGCGAGCCGTGGCAAGGCCGGGCGGGGGAACGGCATGAAGCCTTCGGCGAAGTCGGTGAACGCCATCGTCGTGTCCAGCCGTACCTGGTCGTACCGTTCGGCGAGGTCGAGGAACTCCACGTACTCGGGCATGCCCATGTGCGCGACGATCAGCCGTAGCCGAGGGTGGCGTGCCAGCAGTCGCGCGACCGGCTCGGGGCCGGTGTGCTTGCCCGGCGCGGGTCCGGAGCCGCAGTGCATCACCACCGGGATCCGGGCCTCGGCCAATGTCCCCCACGCCTGCTGGAGACGTTCGTCGGCCGGATCGTACGCTCCCACCTGCACATGGGCCTTGAACACGCGCGCTCCCGCTTCGACGGCCTCGCGGACGTACGCCTCGACGTCCGGTTCGGGGTAGAGGGTGGCGGTGTGCAGGCAGTCGGGGGTTCGGCGGGCGAAGTCGGCCGCCCATCCGTTCAGCCACCTGGCCATGCCGGGCTTGTGGGGGTAGAGCATCGCGGTGAAGGCCCGGACGCCGAACTCCCGCAGCAGGTCTGTCCGCTGCGCCTCCTGCTTCCGGTAGGTGATCGGCCACTTCAGCCCGCCGATCAGCGGCCCGTTGGTGTCGAAGTAGTCCCAGACCTTGTGCAGGACCCGCTCGGGCATGAAGTGGGTGTGGACGTCGATCAGCCCAGGAAGACCGAGCCCACCCCAGAAACGGCGGACTTCACCGGCTTCCTCGCCCAAAGCCGTGCGTGCGGAACTCACTTGGTGTCGTCCTCGGTGGGGGCCGGGCTGTCGAGCCGGTGGACCAGGTCGCGCAGGACGGGCCCGTACGCGGGGTGGGCCAGGGCGTGGGCCATCTGGGCGACGAGGTAGTCGGAGGGGTTACCGGTGTCGTAGCAGGTGCCTTGGATCACCTGCCCGTAGACCGCGTTTCGGGCGGCGTGAGCGTTGATCGCGTCGGTCAGACAGATCTCGCCCACCGGCCGGCCCTTGTCGCGGGCCTCGAACCAGCGGCGGGTCTGCTCGCGCAGCTCGTCGACGATGGCTGGGGTGACGACGTAGCCGCCGATGGCCGCGTACTCCGAGGGAGCCTCCGCCGGCCTGGGCTTCTCCACCAGGCCGGTGATGCGGAGCATGCCCTCTCCCCGGTCCTCCGCGACGATGGGCACGCCGTAGCGCTGGGAGTCGTCACGGTTCATGGGCAGCAACGCCAGTACCGGGCAGCCGGTCCTGTGGTAGGCGCGGATCAGCTGCTGGGCCCGCGGCACTTCGGCCACGAAGACATCGTCGGGCCACAGGACGAGCACGGGCTCGTCGGCGAAGGAGCGGGCGGCGTTCAGGACGGGGGTGCCGTTTCCGTACGGGCCGTGCTGGTCGAGGTGGGTGATGTTGTCCCTGGCGGGACAGCTCGGCGACCTCCTCCACCGCGTCCGCGTACGCCGTCCTGCCGTCGGCGCGCAGCGTCCGGCGGCGGGGATCACGGCCCTGCGGATCGTCGGGGGCATCAGGTCTCTCTCCGTCGGTCGGCGTGCCGTGCCGGCCGGCGCAGCGCGTCCCGACGCTACCAATGCCCGTCCGGGCCCCAGGCCGTTGCCCTGCCGACCTCGGCATCGGCATCCGACATCAGCAGCGAACACAGTCCGGCGAGCCGCTTGAGACCTTCCCCGGACCGGCAGCAGACGCCGCACTGGCTGGACGCCGCCCGGCAGCCGCGGTTGAGAAAGCATACGACCGACTGTACGCTCTTCTGCATGGAGCAACCCGTCTTCACCGAAGCGACCGACCCGTTCTGTCTGGACCAAGCGGATGCCGTGGCGTTGCTGGCCGGGGCCCCGTGGGGCAGATATGCCGTCATCGGGGACAGCCTCTCGGCGGGTACCGGCGATCCCACCCCGGGCTATCAGGATCAGGGCTGGTCGGACCGGGTTGCCGATGTCCTACGGTCTGTCCGGCCGGATCTGGAGTACCTCAACCTCTCCGAGATCGGGGCGACAACCGCCCAGACGCTCGAGAACCAGGCGGCCCGCATGGTCGAGTTCTCTCCGGACCTGCTCCACGTGCCGTGCGGGGCCAATGACATCGTGCGGCGCAAGCCGGACTTCGGTGAGATAGAGCGAACACTTCGGCAGATGTATGACCTGGCGAAGGGGACCGGCGCCCTGCTCACCACTTTCACGCTCGGCAGGGCGTATGTCGTCCCGGTTTTCCCGGACTGGCCGGAACGGATTGCCACGGTCAACGAGATCGTGCGCGGGCTGGCTTCCGAATACGACGCCGTCGTGGTGGACATGTGGGATCACCCGGTCAACGACCGCGACAACCTGCTCAGTGAGGATCGCATCCACTTCTCGACCTCGGGTCAGGCCGTCATGGCGGCCGAGGTGGTCAAGAAGCTGGCCGGTTCCCTGGGACGCACCACATCGGCGTAATCATCGCCCCGGGCCTGACCACGACTGGCCAAAGCGCCAGCCGAGCTTCCCGGGTTCATACATTGCCGGACCCCGACAAATAAAGAGGTCTCTTATCGTGGCAAGTAGTCAGCAATCAGTGAGCGAGCCGGTAGCGGCCGCCAAAGCTGACGCTATCCCGTGGATGACGATGGGAGTCGTCCTGGCCGCCATGTTCATGGCGGTCCTTGACTCGTTCATCGTCGTGGTCGCCGACCCTTCGATCGTGGCGGATCTGCATGCCTCCGACAGCGATGTCCAATGGGTCCTGGCGGGTTACCAGCTGAGTTACGCGGTCTTCATCATTACCGCTACTCGCCTGGCCGACCTGTATGGCCGCAAACGGATTTTCCTTCTCGGGGTGGCCCTGTTCACTCTGTCGTCAGTCGCTTGCGCGCTTTCACCGAACGCAGGCGTACTCATCGCCTCGCGTGTCGTCCAGGGCCTCGGAGCCGCCCTGATGGTCCCCCAGGTGTTCGCTTTCGTCACGGTACTCGTGCCGGCGGCGAGGCGGCACAGCGTCTACGGCGTGGTCGGCATCGTCATGGGTATGGCCACCATCGGCGGACAGGTCATCGGCGGACTGCTGATCGGTGCCAACCTGTTCGACTCCGGCTGGCGCATGGTGTTCTGGGTGAACGTGCCGATCGGAATCGCCCTGATCCTGCTCGCCATGCGATTCGTGCCGGAGACGGGTGCAGCCGCCACCCGCAAGCTGGACATGCCCGGCGTGCTGGTGCTCAGTGCGGCCCTCTTCCTCCTGGTGCTCCCGCTGATCCAGGGGCAGGAGGAAGGCTGGCCCTGGTGGGTCTGGGCCTGCTTCGCGGGCAGTGCGGTCGCTTTCGGCCTGTTCATCGCGATCGAGCGGGGCCTGGAACGGCGGGGCGGGGATCCGCTGGTACCGCTGACGCTGTTCAAGCAGCGCTCGTTCTCGCTCGGGCTCATTCTCGTCCTCGCCCTGTACGCGCTGATCTACTCGTACTACCTGGCCCTGTCGGTGACGATGCAGCAAGGCCTCGACATGTCCGCGCTCGGCGCGGGCCTGGTCCAGGCGCCGGCAGCCACGGCGTTCTTCGTGTTCAGCATGGTGGCGAGCCGGATCATCCCGAAATACGGACGACGTGTCCTCGAGGTCGGGGCGATCATCCTGGCACTGGGTTACCTGTCGACCGGCGTCTTGCTGGTGTCCGGCCCGCGGATCACTCCGCTGCTCGTGATCCCGACCCTCGTTCTGCAGAGCGTCGGTGGCGGACTGGTCATCACGCCGGCGCTCAACACGGTGCTGAGCCGCGTCAAGCCGGAGTCGGCCGGTGTCGCGTCGGGCGTCCTGTCCACGGCCCAGCAGGTGGGCGGAGCGCTGGGCGTTGCCGCTATCGGAGCGATCTTCTTCAGCTCGTTCCATCCCGAGAGCGTCGGCAGGGTCAGTGCCGCCGGCCACGCCTTCGCCGTCGCGTCCTTCGGGGTGCTGGTCTTCGCTGTCATCGCGGGCATTGTCGTCTTCCTTCTGCCGAAGCGGCCGGCAACCCAGGGCTGAATGCGAGGCTCATCAGACATGGCCGGGGCCGCGGATGAAGCGGCCCAGCCGTAGGGACGTCCGGGCAGGTCACCGGAACCGGCACACCGGTGATGGCGTACCGGCGCAGCCGACGGGTCACCTCCCGCAGCGAGCGTCCGGTGTCCGCGGCGGCGTGCATCGACTGC